>JAOTYM010000070.1 GCA_029861845.1 Gammaproteobacteria bacterium
CGAAGCTAGCAAATGTAGACACAAGCCTACTCTCCGTTCTGCGTCTCGTGCTTTATCTTATGGTCACCGTTGCCGCCTTCGGCACGATTGTGATGGTGGCGGTGGAAAGTCCCAACCCGGTCGCCTTATTTAAGGACGATGGCCCCTGGGAGTGGATAGAGTTGTCCCTCTTTGCGGTCAGCGCCGCTCTATGTTTCGTCAATGCACGCCGCAATGAGATCTATGCCCATATTCTCGAGCTCTGCGGCCTGCTCGCGCTGTTCGCGGCTTTCCGCGAACTCGACCATTTCCTGGATGAGCTCGTGTTCGACGGCGCATACAAAGTCATCAACGGTGTGATACTGGGTTTGTTCGTTTATCTGGCGTGGATCCACCGCTGGACGCTTACGAAGACGCTGGCAAGATTTACCAAGACCGCTCCCTTCTATTTCTTCGTGGCGGCAGTTCTTGTGGTGGTCTACGGTCAAATTATCGGCCAAGCCGAACTGTGGCAGGCGCTCATGGGGGATTACTATGTGCGCTCGGTCAAGCGGGTGGCCGAAGAGCTGGCCGAATTTATGGGTTACTTGCTACTCTTCTACGGGGCGTTAGAAACCTGTTTTATGAAGGACGCCCAGGCGTACCACCCGAGCCCGGCAGTTAGGGAAGCTCGAATTCTTCGATGAGCGAATAGGGTGCGCGTGTCTTCTGCAGGATCGTTTGCCTGATCCTATTTGATCCCGAGGCTTCTACCAAGATTGTGCAGGTCAGCGGCGCTGGTTAGAAACCCCAAGTGAACTTCAACCACGTGGCATCGTCTACGAGATCTAACGACACATCGGCCTTGGCGCCCTGTTCTTCGCTGGCATTAGCAGGTTTTAGAAACGCATCGAAGATAAAGTTGGCCAAGAAATTACCGAGTGCTGCCCCCGCCAGCGTATCGGAAGGATAGTGATGGTAGGCCTCGATGCGACCCCATGCAGTCGCAGCCGCGACAGCAGTAAGATTGATACGTAATGCCTTTCTCATCCCGGCGGACATTGGAACCGACTCCAAGCTGCGCGATGCGCTGATGGCACAGGCGAAAGCCTGAGACGTGTGCGAGGAGGGGAAGCTGCTATGACCGCCGTTAGGTCTGGTCTCGTCCGTCTCTTTTTTCATAAAGCCAACGAGGGCACTATTAGTGAGGGTCGCTGCCAGTCCGCCACTGACGCCTTGCGTCTTGGTCATGCCGGCCCGAGCTGAATCTGCCGGCGGTGGAATTGACAGTGGCGTTAGTATCGCTGCTGCGCAAGCTACGGCGCGCAAGTCAGTGCTAGCTTGATTGGCATCCTCAGGCGAGCCAAAGATGGGGGTATGCTCGTAGGCCCAGTCTGAGACGCGCTCATCGAGATCGCCCATTCGGAATGCAACCGCCCCGGCCGCGGGTATCCAGGTGGCGGGGTCGCGTGCGGCATTCACCGCTGCTAGCCGTATGCGTTGAAAGCGACTAGCGTTTGGCCCTGCCTGTGGTCGATCCGACCAGGTGGCGCAGCCACTGGCCGAGAGGACAAGTACCCCTAGCACGATACGTGCGAGTTGTTGTTTCACGAAAGAGGACCCCCTACGAAGCGCACAAGCGCGCTAAGTCACGTCGGAAACGGCCCTCCTCCGTCACAATAGTTATCGGTAAATCTAGCCGAGTTCCTTAGTCTTTCTTAGTTTTTGGGGAACTGAACTCAAGACATGGCCGACGGGAGGCCGAATGGGGTCGATAATTGGATCGGTGATTGAAGATAGGGGGATGCGTCGGCGGGACGCGTCAATCAATTGACGGCCGAGTTATGGCGGATTGAGTTGCGGCAACGGTACTTATAGCGGAGTGATTTTGGCCAGCGTTCCCCTCGAATCATTTTTAAATCAAGCGGTTACTGTTTCGCTCGGTTTCGGACCACAATGAGTGACACCCATTTCGTCGATAGTTTTGCCAATTGCGGCTAGCGCCGCGCGCATCTCTGTTTCACCAAGATCGCCGATGCACCCGATACGAAAGCTATCGGCCACAGTGAGTTTACCCGGATAGATGACAAACCCACGTCGGTTCAATCGATCATAAAAGTGTTTGAAATTAAACTTTGGATCGGCGGGCATATGAAAGGTCAAGATGATCGGTGCTTGCAACTCATCCGGCAAGAGGCTAACGAAACCCATCTCGCGCATACCGTGCATTAGGATTTCGCAGTTACGGCGATAGCGAGCGCCGCGACCGCTGACACCGCCCTCTTGCTCGTGTTCGTCGAGTGCTTGATGGAAGGCGACGATGACATGGGTGGGTGGTGTGAAGCGCCACTGCGCGTTCGCTTCCATGGCTTTCCATTGATCGTAGAGATCGAGGCTCAAAGAGGGTGCATTTCCCTCGCAACCCTCCAGCGTGGCCTTGCGGATAATGGCGAAACCCATGCCGGGCACACCTTGCAAACACTTATTAGAAGAAGCGGTCAAGGCGGCGAATGGGGCCTTGCGCGCATCGAGTGCGATGGCACCAAACGCGCTCATGGCATCGATAATAAGCTCGCGTCTATGGCTAGCGGTCACGGTTGCGATCGCTTCAACCGGATTAAGGATGCCCGAGGTCGTCTCGCAATGGACGACGGCAACATGCGTGATGCTTTCGTCTCTGGCGAGCGCCTGATCGACGGCGCTGGGGTCATTGGGAAGGTCTTCGCTGGTTTCAAGGATGGTGTGAGCGCGACCATAATATTCGCACATCCTGGCGATTCGGCGGCCATAAGCGCCATTCACCAAAACCAATAACCTGCCATCAGCTGGCACCAAGGTGCCAACCGTGGCCTCTACCACGAAGGTACCGCTGCCCTGTAGTGGCACGCACACATGGGTGTCTTCGGTGCCGGCCAGTGCGACCAGGCGCTCGCGCAGGCGACGGTTGGTGGCAATGAACTCGCGGTCGCGAGACCCCCAGTCATGCAGCATAGCGGCCTTGACACTGGCCGACGTGGTCAGCGGGCCTGGGGTTAGAAGATAGGGGTCTCTAGGTGGTTGCGGCATTGGCGGCGCTCGGGGCGGCAAAAGCGCGCGTACTATCACCGGTTGCTACTCATAAGTCAAATCACTATGATAAATATTTCAAATAGATTAACTCTATAAAATGAATTCATTACATCTGCGCGCGTTTCATGCGGTGGCGCGGGAAGGTAGTTTCTCGACTGCAGCACGGGCGCTGCGTGTGACCCAGCCGACCATATCGAGCCAGGTAAAGGCGTTGGAGTCGGCCTATGGCGTACAGCTTTTCGATCGACGTGGTCGGCGTGTGGTGCCGACCGAAATCGGCAGCACGTTGTTCACGATCACCCAACGCCTGTTCACTTTGGAGGAGGAGGCTGAGGATCTATTGGGGGCCGCGCGCGAGTTGCAAGGGGGCCAAATCAAAGTCGGGGCGGACGGCCCACATCATATCATTCCGATTCTGGCCGCGTTTAACCGGCGCCATCCGGGTCTCGACGTGTCGCTGTCGATGGGTAACGCGGACAAGGTCTTAGAAGACCTTCGCAATCACAGAATCGACGTCGCTGTATTGGCCAAGATCGATGATGATCCACGGTTTTTCTCCGTCCCGTACCGGCGTAGCCGTTTGGTACTGTTTGTACCGCGGACCCACCCGTGGGCCAAACGTTCATCGATTCGCCTGGCGGAGGTGGGCGCGCAACGCATGATATTGCGTGAGTCAGCGTCGGTGACGCGGCAGATCTTTCAAGCGGCCTTGGCGGAGGCCAATGTGCGACCGCAGGCGGTAATGCAGATCGAGAGCCGCGAAGCGGTACGCGAGGCGGTCGCAGCCGGACTCGGTATCGGCGTGGTGTCGGAAGCCGAGTTTGACCGTGATAAGCGCCTGAGTGCGCTGCGCGTACGCGATGCGCGCCTGGAGATCACTGAGCATGTCGTATGCCTACAGGAGCGTCGACGGCTTCGCATCGTGCGCGCCTTCTTGGAGAGTGTCGATCACGTTGCCCCCTCGGGCAAGGCTTAGCGTTGCTTGAAATATTTCGATAATTCCAATAATATCGAAATATAACAGCAAGCGGGTCATTACGGCGTTGGCGACGCCGTCCGTTCACAATCACTACTGTCGAGCTCGTCTAGAAAGCGTAGCGTTTCGGCACAAAGGCGTAAGCAATGAAGCGACTACACGTTCACGTTGGTGTTGAGGACCTTGCTGGGTCCATCGAGTTTTATACTACCTTGTTCGGTGAGAAGCCTACGGTCGAAAAGAGCGACTACGCCAAATGGTTATTGGACGATCCGCGTGTAAATTTTGCGGTTTCCACTCGCAGCGGCAATCGTATCGGGGTTGATCATCTTGGTATACAGGTCGATAGTAGCGATGAGCTAACGGAGATTACGGCTCGACTTGAGGCCGCGGATAAGCGCATGTTTAAGCAAAATGAAGCTGCTTGCTGTTACGTTGTTTCGGACAAGGTCTGGGTGGCCGATCCCCAGGGGATACCTTGGGAGACCTTCTATAGTTATGCCGATGACACCAGCGTGTCTGCCGATGTGCTGGGCCTGGTAGAGGAGAGGGCGGAAAACCGATCGGACGCCAGCGGTTGCTGCCGCTCGTAGGTGGCATCGTGTGAGCCATACCTTATATGACGTTCTGTTTCTGTGTACCGGCAATTCCTGTCGCAGCATCATGGCAGAGTCCATCCTCAATCGTATCGGACAGAGTCGTTTTTCTGCCTATAGCGCCGGCAGTCATCCTACCGGTAGCGTCAACCCCCATACACTGGCGTTGCTGACTCGGTTCGACCATCCGATAGCGGATCTGCGATCCAAGAGCTGGGATGAGTTCTGCGGCGAGAATGCCCCAACCATGGATTTCGTCATCACCGTCTGCGATCGGGCCGCGGGTGAAGCCTGCCCGGTGTGGCCGGGCACGCCAGTTACCGCTCATTGGGGCTTTCCCGATCCGGCGAAATTCGAGGGCACGGAAGCCGAAACACAGGCATTCTTCGCCAAGGTATATGGGCGTATCAACAATACGCTGTCTGTTTTTGTCAATTTGCCCTTGGAAAAGCTGGGCACGGAAATAATTCGACGAAAACTGGCTGACCTTAGCGAACTTTCAGGCGCCAATTAGCGGGAGCAATCGACTGGCGAAACCACCGGCACGTTGGTTTGACGGCAAATGCGACAACTGAGCTTATGGGGGAAGTTGTTCTGGAGTCGAGAGTCATTGATTTGGTTTTCACTATTTGGTTTATCGTTCGAAGACAATATTGATCAGATTCGCCGCATCGAACAGATGTCCGATGCCTATCATCTGGAGTTCGGACAAGACAATGCAATCGTAATGTATTTAGTCGAGGCGAAGCCAAAGCCTAAACAAAGCGCTTAGCACCATATTTGCCATCTACTTACCTAGCGAGTGGGCGGCAGTGCAGAGATTTCGGAGCTTGGCAATCGCGCGCTCACGACCTAATAGACCAAGGCCGCAATCCGGCGCTGCTATCAGGCGTTCGACGTCGATGTGACCAAGGGCCTGTTCTAGGCGTGCGCGAACCTCATCCGCAGACTCAACATGACTGTTGGCGATAGCGACGACGCCGAGGATGACGGTTGTCGTTTTGAAGTGTTCCAGCAGGGTCAACTCGTTGTGCCGGTGTGCGTCCTCGATAGATACCGCATCGATGGATGACTGTTCGACTGCATCCGCCAGCTGCGGATAAGATTCCGCAGGCGCCTTAGGATAGTCAGGGTTGTCGAGTCGGTCTGGGTAGCCACAACACATATGCATGGTACGTACGACACCGGTGGGACAACCATGGAAGGCGCGCTCCAAGTTCTCGATGCCAAAATCGCACGCCTCTTGTGGTCGCCGTGCGAATAAGGGTTCGTCGATCTGGATGTTTCTGCAACCCGCGTGCGCTAACGCCAGTACCTCATCGTTGAGTGCGTTGGCGAGTTCAGCGCCGAACCGTACCGGGTCATCATAGTAATGATCGACGATGGTATCTGAAATCGTCATTGGTCCGGGTATGGTCATCTTTACCGGTTTATCTGTGAATGACTGTGCCACTCGCCAATCATGCGGTAGAAAATGGCCGCGTGCCCGCACGGGGCCCGTGACCGTCGGCAACTCCGCACGATAAGCGCCGTCGCGAAGTACCTTTTCGGTTAGCTTTGTGAAGTCGATGCCGTCGATATGACGGCAGTGGTAATGGATATAGTCTTCGCGGCGAATCTCACCATCGGTGGGGATATCGATCCCGGCGTTGATTTGATCTTCGATCGCATCACGGGTACCGCGGGCAAAGATTTCTTCCGCCTCATCGCCGAGTTTTTCGACGGCTGATGCCCAGTCCTTGGTGGGTGTGCGCGTATCCGGACCTTCCGTACTCTTGAACCAGTCCGGAATGATGACGTAGTCAGGTTTTGGGTAGGCACCGATGCAGGTGGTCAGGAGACGCATGGCGATTTCGCCGTGTTTAGTGCTGGTAAGACCGGTCGGTCAGGTCTATTGCTGTTCCGAAGAGTCGACCTGGCCTTCGAGATTGCCCGGGTCGAAGATGCCCCGATAACCTTCGGTGCCCTTGGCCTCGACCTTCCCGTTTTTCTCCGATTCGACCTGGCCTTCGAGATTGCCCGGGTCGAAGATGCCCCGATAACCTTCGGTGCCCTTGGCCTCTATTTTTGGTTGGCCACCACCAGCGGCGCCGGTGTCTTCGGACGGCGCCGCGCCCTTGAACATCTCAAGCGTTTGCCGTTCCTTCACGCGCTTCTTGGTAAGTGCGCGTTTCTGTTCGGCAACCCTTACCTTGCATTCCTCGAGGCCGTAGGTACCGGCAAAGTACACGGTACCGAGTCCAGCCGCGAACACGAGTAACACGATAAAGACGGCAGGGTCGGCGAAGGCGCCGGCCTTACTAGCGCGGGTCGCCACCGGCGTCGTCGTTGCTACACCCGCCGTCTCGGCGTCGGCCGCTACCTTGGCCGCTGCCTTTTCGGCCGCCAGTTCTCGGCGTTGCATGATTTCGTAGATGACCGCGCCCAACAAAGTCAGGGCAACGATGATGACGGCTAGCGCACTGATAGACGGATTAATCCCGTAGCGAACCTTGCTCGCCAGTACAGTAGTAAGGGTGCTTTCCGACACGATGGTAAACACCGTCGTGTTGTAATTTTCGAACGACGCCAAGAACGCGAGCACGGCGGCCGAACCAACGGCGGGTTTGAGGAAGGGCAGCAGTACTTTGCGAAATGTCTGTACGTGAGTAGCACCCAAATCTAAAGCCGCTTCCTCAAGCGCAGGATCGAAACGTTGCAGACGTGAAATAAAGACGAGCATGGCATAAGCGGCAATAAACGTGGATTGGCCGATGATCGTCAAGAAGATGCCATCGTAGAAGAACGAGTCATATTCGGCACCGAACATGCTGCCGAGCCGATCCCAAAAGATCAGGGTTGAAATGCCAAGTACTACACCCGGTACCAGGATCGGCGAGATGACGATGGTGTAGTAGATGGGGCGTACCCTTGCGCTGACCTGCGTCAGCATTAAGGCGCCAGCCAACCCGATGGGGACCGCGATCAACACCACGCCGGCGCCAATGATTAGGCTGTTTCTCAGCCCGTGCATAAGCTTATCGTCCTGCACGAGGACATTAAACCATTCCACCGAGAAGCATTCCCACGGCGCGACCCTTGGGAAGGCGGAACTATTAAAGGCGGTGACGCTCATCAAGATGAGCGGTCCGAACAGGTAGGCGAAAAATGCTAGTACGAAAAGCCCGACCCAGAGTTTTAGAAAGTTATCGGATTTCACCGTCCGATTTCTCCCAGTCGGACCTTGAACAACCGCATCATCAGCAGCACGAGCACGATACAGGATACGAGTAAGATGATGGCGTAGGCCGACCCCCGCGGCCAGTTCCCACCGGTGTTAAACCATTGATAGATGATCTGCGTAAACCACAGACTACTGGGGCCACCCAGGATCTGCGGTGCCGCGAGCGCACCTGCCGACAGCATGAATACCATGGTGCAACCCGAGGTAATGCCCGGTTTGGCAAATGGCATAACTACTCGCCAGTGGATACGCCACCAGGGCGAGCCCAGATCACGCGCCGCCTCGATCTGATTCTTATCGAGACTCTCAATGGCATTGTACAACGGGAATATCATCAGCAGGATGAAGGCGTAGCCGAGTCCGGCATAGAGCGCGATGTTAGCCCCGATGAGATCAATTGGCTCATCGACTATGCCGACCGTTATTAGAAATGAATTGATGACGCCATTCGACCCGAACATGATGCGAAAGGCGAAAGCTCGCAGGATTTCATTCACCCAGAAAGGTACGATCAGCGATAGCACCATCAACCGCGCCCAGCCCCCGTGTGCAACCTGCGCGAGATAGAAAGCGATCGGGTAACACAGTGCAAGATCGAACACCGTGACAAAAATTGCGGCTAAGATGGTCCGGAAGAAGACAGTTACGTCAATGACATTGAACGAATCAGGGTTGCCGGCGCTACCGTAGACCATGAACTTGTAGTTGGATAGCGTGTAAACATCCTCCGGGCCACCAACCTTTGCTGGCGGTAAATTGAATCGAAACGAAAAATCCAGCATGAACGCCTGCGGTAGGACGATCATCAAAAAGATCCAGAACCCTACCGTGACCAGCAGGAAGATAGACAGCGCTGTGCCGTGGCGATGAAAAAAATCCTGAAAATATTGGATCATGCTTATGACCAGATCAATCTAACTATTTTTTGTTTGTACTAATTTATTCTGCAGCCAACGGACCCCGTGGCAAAGCCACCGCCAGTTCCGAGGGAAAGCCCAATGCCACTTCGCTGCCGCTGTCATAGCCTAGCGACTGGCCGTCATTGACCATCGACATCTTGATGTGCTTGCCCTGAGCGGCGTCTAGGAAAACCTGCCAGAGGTTGCCCTCGAATTCCTGTTGTACAATCCGCGCCTTGATCGTGTTATCGAAGCTGTTGCTGCCGTTAGCGAATTTAAGTGACTCTGGCCTGATGAAGACATACGCATCGTCACCGCGCTTTAGCTTAGCGCCATTGGATCTTTTTGGGGTTGCGGCGGTTAGGTTGCCCACATTGGTTTCGACCGTGGCCCTATCAGCGGACACCTTGCTTACCTTGCCGCTAAACAGATTGTTCTCGCCGACGAACGAGGCGACAAAGGCGCTCTCTGGATGATCGTAGACGTTAGTACCACCGCCCACTTGCTCGATTACGCCCGCGCTCATGACCGCGACATGATCGGACATTGTCAATGCCTCGCCTTGGTCATGGGTGATATAAATGAAAGTAATGCCAACCTGCTGTTGGATGCTGCGTAGTTCCGTGCGCATATGCTGCCGCAGCTTCAAGTCGAGCGCCGACAACGGCTCGTCGAGCAACAGCACTTTGGGTTCCGCTGCCAACGCCCGGGCAATGGCCACCCGCTGGCGCTGGCCGCCGGACAGTTCATTGACAAACTTGTCACCTTGCCCCGGGAGCGCGATCAGCTCCAAAAGCTCATCGGCCTTTTTGCGACGTTCGGCCTTACCCGCGCCCCTGACCTCAAGCGAAAAAGAAATGTTTTCCCACACCGTCATGAGTGGAAATAGGGCTAGGTTCTGGAAGATCAGGGCGGTGGGCCGTTTGTTAGGCCCGATCCCGGCCATGTCTTGACCACCGATACGCACGTGACCTTGGCTCGGCGCAAGAAATCCAGAGACCGCACGCAATATCGTGGTCTTGCCGCAACCTGAGGGTCCTAGAAAGCTGAAGAACTCGCCCCCCTCGATGGTGATATTTACATCCCGAGCGGCAACAAAGTCCCCGAATCTTATCCAGACATCATCTAGTTCAACGTTAGCGCTCATCGATCACCGACTCCCTGGGTGCACCCATCGCGGGCGCCTCGTTTTTGTGCTCTTAGATTGGTAGTGATGCAGCTGCTGGTAAACCCAATCCCAATCTGTTCCACAAGGGCCACCCCTCAGATCATGTGATCCGAGGGGTGCATGCAAGTGCTACTAAGCGTTTACGAACTTATTGCGGTACTCCGTACGGACGTTGGCGTACCACTGCGGTTCCTTCGGCCATGGCCATAGGTTCGCCAATGCGTTGCCAGGATAGGCCTCGGAGAAGTTCTTCTTGTATGCCGCACCGGCAAACTTATCGGCGCCCAGGACGGCCGAGTTGTAGCCGTGTTTGTCGATTGCCTTGCCAGCTGGTTCAGCCTGATAACAGAACTCCAGGAAGGCGTAGACTTGATCGATGTTGCTCGCCGCCTTCGACAGTGCCATGCCGTCTACCCACGCCAGCGCACCTTCCTTCGGCGCCTGATAGGTCACCGGCTCGCCGGCGGTCTTCATCGCCAATGGCGGGCCATCCCAGGTTTGGCCGACGACAACGCCGTCGTTGAGAAAGCCATTCTTCTGGCTATCGGCATCGTTCCAGAACAATTTGACTTGCGCCTTGTTGGTAATGCAGAACTTGGTGACCTTCTCCCACGTCGCCCGCATGGTTTTCTCGTCGTTGTATGCGCGCTTCATGTCCCCAGGGCTGAGTGTGCCAGTGGTCTCTAGATAAAGACCGGCGCCGAGCATGCCCGAGTGTGGGCGCATCATGGTCTTGCCCTTTACATCTGGGTTCCAGATGTTGCCGTAGCTCGGAGTGCCGCCCGGCGGCGCATATTTATCGGTGCGCCAGGCAACCGCCTCGGTACCCCAGATGTGTGGCAGCCAATGCGAACCCTTGCCACCGAAGTTCCACTCTTCGTCACCGACCTTCAACATCGCCGGATTAACGTTACCCAGATTCTTGATGCGGCTGGAATCGAAGGGTTGCAACAGCCCCAGTTCGATCCACTGCGGTGATCGCATATTAGTTGGGCTGCAAATATCGACGCCACGTCCCTTAGTGGCCTTCATCTTATTGATGATTTCTTCGTTGGAACCGATACCGGTGTAATTGACCTTGATGCCAGTCTTTGAGGTAAATGCCTTGAGAAAATCTGGCGGCAGATAGTCAGACCACATCAATATATTGATCTCGCCTGATGCCGCCAGCGCTTTCGGGCTAATGACCCATGGGCCGACGGCCGCCACGGCGCCGGCCGCCATCGCGCCCTTTAGCACCTTACGGCGGCTTGGGTTATGGAATTTTGGCTTCTTACTCATGTTGCCTCCTCCGGTTAATAATGTCTGTAATTCCTCCGACTCGGCGCCGGAAAGTCGTAAGGGCCCTCTCATCGAGGTTTCCCTTCTGACGCGCCCAGTACCGATAGGCGGAATTTCAACCCATGCACTCTGTTTTCGTCAAGCAGCGAATTCTGCGCCAGCGTCGGGGCCAGCTGCGACTCGACCGCGATTGCACAATACGGGCTGTAACACACTAAAAACTATAACTAAAATAGAGATGGGCGAGCGGCATTGCGGAGCGGCACCGTTTGTACCAATTTTGTGCCATCGCAGTGCCGCGTTCGAGCGGTTTACGCCGCAAAGCAGGTCGCTCTAAAACAACGACAAGTCGTTGACGGCCGAAGTCCGACCCAGAGTGTAGCGATTTCGATCGGGCATGGTACGGTAGGGGTTGGCTGAATCGGGGGAAAAATAACGCTGGGGTGCGCCCCAGAGATCAAGGACCAATAATAATGGCTTTGCAAAAGGGTATATTCGGGAGAACACGGGCGCTCGAAAATCAGATCGACGAGTTTCTGGATAAGATCTCGGAGGCCGGGCTAGTCTTCAATCGTGCGATTAAGCTCTACCTGAAGAAAGGCCAGTGTAAAGAATTCGACGCGCTCCTGGAGCAGTGCGCGGGCATCGAGCATCGCGGCGACGAATTGCGCCGCACCATCGAAACTGACTTATACGCACACACGCTTATCCCCGACTTGCGAGGCGACGTACTTAGCCTGCTCGAAGACATGGACTACCTGCTTAACATCTATAAAGCCAATCTCTATCGCTTTTCCATCGAAGGGCCTGAGATTCCAGCCAGTTTTCGCAAGGGCTTTAAGGAACTTACGGAAACCGTGGTCACATGCGTCGAGTCGGTGGTGCTAGCGGCACGCGCATTCTTTAGAGATATTGAGGCCGTGCGTGATCACAATAGTAAGGTGATGTTTCATGAAACTGAGGCCGACAAGATCAGTACTAAGCTGAAAAAGGCCGTCTTTACCTCCGATCTCGAGCTCGCGCACAAGACCCAGCTCCGCTATTTCGCCGAACGTGTCGATGAACTTGCCAATGAGGCTGAAGATATTACTGACGCACTAGCGATTTATACCATTAAGCGCAAGATCTAGGGGTGTTGCACGATATCATTCCGCGTTCGGGTTAAAGAGCACGTTGGCCGGATCAACTTCCCGCATTCAAACTGGCTAGCGAACAAAGGACTATGGATCTCACCGTACTTTTCTTTCTCACCAGTGGACTGTTTCTCGGTTGGTCTTTGGGGGCTAATGATGCGGCCAATGTGTTCGGCACCGCGGTTGGCACACGAATGGTCAGATTCACGACGGCCGCGATCGTCTGCAGCGTGTTCGTCATTCTTGGTGCGGTCATAAGCGGTGGCGGCACTACCCACACGCTAGGAGAGCTCGGTTCGATCAACGCACTGGCCGGCGCGTTTATGGTGGCATTGTCCGCCGCCGGTACTGTCTACATGATGACCAAATGGGGGCTACCGGTGTCAACAAGCCAAGCGGTTGTCGGCGCCATCGTAGGTTGGAACGTGTTTAGTGACTCTGTCACCGACACCACCGCTTTGATCAAGATCTTTGCCACCTGGGTGGCATGTCCCCTGCTGGCCGGCCTCATCGCCGTGCCCATATTCAAGTTGGTGGAACAGTTCCTGCATTGGGCAAAATTCCATCTGCTCCGGTTGGATGCGTACACACGCTTAGCGCTGATATTTGCCGGCGCCTTCGGCGCGTATAGCTTGGGAGCCAATAACATTGCTAATGTCATGGGAGTCTTTGTTCCCGTTTCACCGTTTACCGATTTCGAAGTGGCCGAATTTTTTGCGCTTACATCTGTACAACAACTTTTCTTGCTTGGTGCGATCGCCATTGCTGTCGGCGTATTCACGTATTCGAAGAAAGTGATGTTGACGGTGGGCCAAGATCTGTTGCCGCTGTCCCCGGTCGCGGCTTGGGTGGTTGTTATTTCGCATTCGATCGTTCTTTTTCTATTCGCTTCACAGGGACTTGAATATTTGCTTGCAAGCAACGGACTGCCGACGATTCCCCTGGTTCCGGTTTCGAGCTCGCAGGCGGTGATCGGGGCCGTGGTAGGTATTGGGCTTATGCGGGGCGGCCGGGACATACGTTGGCAAGTGTTGGCAAACATCGGTGGTGGTTGGATCATCACGCCCATCATTTCAGCTGTTGTTTGTTTTGTAGCGTTGTTTTTCCTGCAAAATGTTTTCAATCAACAGGTCTACCGGGAGGCCCGTTATGAATTGTCGGCGCCGGTGTTGAAGAAACTTTCGGAGCACAAGATCCCGACCAAGGCTCTCCAAGAGCTGCGCGGTAAGAGCTTTAATTCCGGTGTTCAATTCCTTGATGCGTTACACGAAAAACGCGTACTCACACGTGATCAAGATAGAGCAGCCCTGTACTACGCGCAGACCGGCAAGTTCGTAATCGAATCGGAAAAAATAGATCTGCTCGATGCGAACTGGCTGACATCATCGCAGATAGAAACCATTCGCAATCTGTCGGGAAAGACATTCAACTATAGGTGGACCTTGGCTGAAGCCCTCGCGAGGGGGACCACCGAGTGGCGACTGAAAGAAAACACCAAAGTCGACAAGCTCTACAACAAGGACATCAACAGAAAACTCGATTATGTATATCGCACCTTCAGCGTCGATGAGTAAACTGCAGCTGAGATGCTTGCTAATGCTGGTGAACGGGTAACTCGAATGCCGTGTCTTGGTATCGACTACGATGCTACTATCGCTGACACGAATTCCGTTAAAGCGACGTGGATTCGGGAACATTTGGGCCTCGAAGTATCACCTTGGCAGTGTGATCGGACGACCTGTGTCCCCATAATCGGCCTAGAGAACTATGAAGCCATGTCGTTGGTGGTCTATGAGCGTGACTACACACTCGTTGCCGCGCCCATTGCCGGCGCTCTGGACGCGCTTCGGACCTTGAGCCTGCACAGTAGCGTGTATATTATCACCGCACGTCCGCCACATCGTATTGCATTTGCCAAGACATGGCTGGCGGAGCACGGAGCTGCCGATACCATTAGTAACATCGTTTCTTCTGCAGCGACCGATAAACAGGCGCTTTGTAGGGAGCACGGCGTCAACGTACTTGTAGATGATGACGTACGTCATCTTGTCCACCTGTCAGAACAGGGCACTCGCGCGATATTATTCAAGCCGGGATTTGATGGAGAATCTGTGATACCGGCCGGTGTAACGCTGTGCCGCTCATGGGACGAGGTCATGGCTGCACTCTGATTCAATGGGGTGTCCGAGAGTAGTTAGCAAGAGCCGACTAGGAGAGCACGCGATGGCTAAGAAACTTCCAGCGCAGGCACAGGTTGTTATTATCGGCGGCGGCATTGTTGGCTGTAGCGTCGCCTACCATTTGACCAAGTTGGGGTGGAAGGACGTTGTTCTACTCGAACGCAAGACTCTTGCTTGTGGTACAACTTGGCATGCGGCCGGGCTTGTTGGTCAGTTGCGCGCGTCATATAACCTCACCCGGCTGGCGCAATACACTTGTGACCTCTTTGCAACCTTGGAGCAGGAGACTGGTCAGGCCACAGGTCTCAAACAGAATGGCTCGCTGTCGCTTGCCACCAATAATGGGCGGTTCGAAGAGCTAAAGCGCGGCGCCTCGATGGCGCGTTGTTTTGGCCTTGAAGTAGAGGTCATCACCCCTGCCGATGCCCGTAGCATGTGGCCACTGCTGAATACCGATGATTTGGTTGGCGCCGTATTTCTGCCCAAGGACGGCCAACTCAACCCCATCGATGTTGCCCAGGCCATCGCCCGCGGGGCGAAAATGGGTGGGGCGTCGATCTATGAGCATACGAAGGTCACCGCCATTCATCGTGAGGTCGGCCGTGTCACCGGGGTGGCGACTGATCAGGGTGACATCAAGGCCGAGTACGTCGTCAATTGTGGCGGTATGTGGGGGCGGGAGATCGGCAACATGTGTGGGGTTAACGTGCCACTGCACGCGGCTGAGCATTTTTATATCGTCACTGAACCGATAGCAGCGCTAACCCCGGACCTGGCCGTGTTACGGGACCCCGATGGTTGCACCTATTATAAGGAAGATGCCGGCAAGCTGCTGGTGGGCGCATTCGAGCCGATTGCCAAACCTTGGGGCATGGACGGCATTCCAGAAGATTTCGAATTCGACCAGTTGCCAGAAGACTGGGACCATTTCGAACCTATCTTAAATAGCGCCTTGCATCGCATTCCAGTGTTGCAGGACGCCGGGATTCAGTTGTTTTTCTGTGGGCCCGAGAGTTTTACGCCTGACGATCGCTATATCTTGGGTGAAGCGCCTGAACTGAAGAATTTTTTCGTGGCGGCCGGCTTTAATTCCATCGGCATTCAATCATCGGGTGGTGTCGGCATGGTGTTGGCCGAATGGATTGTTAACGGTCGACCATCCATGGATCTTTGGGATGTCGATATCCGCCGCTGGGCGCCATTTCAAGGAAACAGCCGCTATCTGCACGATCGCACGATTGAGGGGCTGGGGTTGCTATATGCTATGCACTGGCCATTTCGGCAGGTGGAAACCGCACGCCCGGTCCGTACCACACCACTGCATGACCGTTTGGCTGCCCGTGGCGCCTGTTTCGGTGAATTAGCTGGGTGGGAGCGTGCCAATTGGTTTGCCCCCCCTGGGGTAGAGCCAAAGTATGAGTATTCCTATGGGCGTCAGAACTGGTTCGAGTACGCCGGGGCCGAACACAAGGCTATACGCGACACCGTGGGCGTACTGGACCAGACGTCGTTCGCGAAATTCCTGCTACAAGGGCGCGATGCGGAAAAAATATTGAGTCGCGTGTGCGCCAATAACGTGGCCATGCCACCGGGCAAGATCGTCTACACTCAATGGCTTAATGAGCGCGGCGGTATCGAGGCGGATCTGACAGTGACTCGGCTCACCGGCGATAGCTATCTTGTGGTCACGGCGGCCGGTACGCAGGTTAGAGATTTTGTTTGGCTGCAGCGACATATTCCCGACGGCGCCCACGCGGTATTAACGGATATTACGTCGGGACACGCCGTGCTGGGGGTAATGGGTCCACGCGCGCGTGATCTACTTACGCGCGTAACCGATGCTGACCTGTCGAACGATGCCTTTCCTTTCGGAACGTCGCAGGAGATAAACCTTGCTTACGCTAAGGTCAGAGCCTCGCGCATCAGCTACGTTGGCGAGCTCGGTTGGGAGCTTTATATACCGGCCGAGTTCGCACTTGGCGTTTACGATGCCATCGTCGCCGCGGGTGATGCAGTGGAACTAAAACATGCGGGTATGCATGCCATGAACTCGCTGCGCATGGAGAAAGGCTATCGACATTGGGGTGACGACATCACCGAGGAAGACACACCGCTTGAGGCAGGGTTGGGCTTTGCGGTGGCGTTTGATAAGGACGCTGATTTTATCGGCCGCGACGCGCTTCTACGTCAGAAAGAAACTGGCCTCAAACGCAGGCTCGTACAATTTGCATTGGAAGATCCGGAGTCGTTACTTTATCACGATGAGCCCATTTGGCGGGACGGCAAGATCGTTGGGCGTATTACCTCTGGTATGTTTGGCTACACCATTGGGTGTGCGATTGGTATGGGCTATGTCGAGCACGAAGATGGTGTGAATGCGAACTTTGTTAATGCGGGATCTTATGAGATCGAGGTTGCGTGCGAGCGTATTCCAGCCCGTGTGTCGCTTCGGCCCTTCTATGACCCCAAGAGCGAACGCGTTCGCATGTAGCAGCGCGGATATTAGTTTAGTATTTATCTTGAAGTTACCGAGAACTTGGGGGGCCTATACGTGTCGGAGATGTAGGCACCTGTTCGTATGGATTCGTACCGTTAGCACCGCCGTAAATTTATCGCACGAAAATACGAGCGGCTAAAGTGAGCCACCTCCGGCTCCGATAGAAAAGGCGAAAATCATGGAACCGAGCATCTTCAAGTTCATTCTCAAGTACAGTCGCCGGGAACAGGTGTTACTGTTGCTTGTGACCGCCGCGTCTTTCCCATTTCTTTATTTCTCGCTCGACCTACCTAAGATCATAATTAATGAGGCCATCGGGGGCAGTGATTTTCCGCGAGCGCTGCTCGGCTACGAACTCGATCAAATCCCATATCTCATGGTGCTGTGCGCCTTCTTCTTGGGCCTTGTGTTTATCAATGGTGGCTTCAAGTACTTCGTCAACGTTTACCGGGGCGTTGTGGCTGAACGCATGTTGCGGCGGTTGCGACATCAACTCTTCAACCGTGTGCTGCGATTTCCGTTAGCTCGCTTTCGCAAGCAGTCGGAGGGTGAGATAGTTTCTATGATCACAGCCGAGGCAGAACCGCTCGGCGGTTTCGTTGGTGATTCGATCGCATTACCCGCCTTCCAGGGCGGGACGTTGCTGACAATACTCGTGTTTATGTTTGTCCAGGAACCGCTCCTAGGTGTCGCCGCCATTACCCTGTATCCGCTGCAGGCCTACTTCATCCCGAAATTGCAACGCAAGGTCAATGCGCTGGGAAAGCAGCGCATCGTCGAAGTTAGAAAGGTATCAGAACGTATCGGCGAAGTGGTGACCGGCATCCAGGAGGTACATGCCCATGACACTTCGCGTCTAGAGCTTGCGGACTTTTCCCAACGTATGGGTCAAATATATGGGATACGCTTAAAGATCTATCGTTTGAAGTTTTTTATCAAGTTTCTCAATAACTTTATCGACAAACTGACACCATTCTTTTTCTTTTCCATCGGTGGTTACTTGGTCATCAAGGGGCAGTTAACCTTCGGCGCATTAGTAGCGGTGCTTGCCGCCTACAAGGACATCTCCGACCCATGGAAGGAATTGCTCAAGTACTACCAGACCAAGGAAGACGCCCGTATTAAGTACGAACTGCTGGTAGAGAACTTTGAGCCCGCTGGCATGATGGAGGAACGCATGCAAGCCGATGAGCCGGAGGAGTTTCCGATTCTGTCCGGCGAACTCGTGGCCACGAATTTGGACTTGCGAGAAGAGGACGAAGGCGATGGTAGATTTGTCGGCGGCGCAACGTTCAGGTTCGATCTCAAGCAACGAGTCGCTATATTGGGCAAAGGCGCAAGCGGCAAGAAACGACTCGCGAAATTGGTGGCCGGTGTGGGCAGACCATTGTACGGAAGCGTGAAGATTGGTGATGTCACGCTAACCGGGTCCCCGCAAACGGTGACCGGACGCCGAATCGCCTACGTCGGACAAGAGTCAAGGCTGCGGTCCGGAAGTTTGCGGGATAACTTATTTTACACCCTGAAACACCGTCCCCTGCGAGCCGTTGTCTATGATGAAGATGTGCGCCAAGAGCAAGAGCTGCGTCGCGTCGAGGCGGCAATGGCCGGGAACTCCGAGCACGATATCAATGCCGACTGGGTTGATTACGCCGCCGCCGGTGTCGCCGGACCGAATGAGTTGAACGATAGAGCGGTCGACATATTGAATATGGTTGATATGGATGAAGACGCCTATCAGCTTGGCCTAAAAGGCACTATTGATCCGGAGAAGCAGCCTGAGCTTGCGGCTCAGATTCTGCAAGCCCGTAAAGCACTACGAGACCGAATTAGCGATCCGGACGTAGCACCGTTAGTGGAGCTATTCGATCGAGATCGATATAACAGCAACATGACGATTGCCGAGAATCTGCTATTCGGCACCCCATGTGATGACCGTTTTCAAATAGAAAATCTGTCCGCCAACGACTACGTGCGAAAAGTGTTGGAGGACACAGGCTTGATGCCGCAGTTCATCGAGATTGGGCGTAAGCTGGCGGCGCTCATGGTTGATTTGTTCGCCGACGTGGAACCGGGCAGTGAGTTGTTCGAGCAATACAGTTTCATTCGGGCCGATGATCTACCGACCTTCCAAAGCATGCTCACCCATATCGAGGGCGTGGCGTCGGAGCAGTTGACACCCGAAGATAGAAGCATGTTGTTGTCCTTGCCGTTCAAGTTGATCCCTGCCCGGCACCGACTTAGCCTTGTCGAAGCGCCTCTGCAGGCGCGACTTTTGGAAGCCCGCCACGCGTTTGCCGAAGGCCTGGGGGAACATAAGGGAGCGATCGAGTTCTTCGATCCGGAACGATATAGCCCGGCCATCTCCATCCAAGACAATATCTTGTTCGGTCGGCTGGCCTACGGTAAGCCAAGGGCGGCCGCAACCGTGGGGATGCTTATTAGCGAGATCGCAGAGAAACTTGGACTCCGTCGTACCGTGATGCAAGTGGGGCTCGATTATCAAGTTGGCATCGCCGGAAGCCGCTTGAGTCCGGTACAGCGGCAGAAAATCGCGATAGCGCGTGCGGTGCTGAAACGCCCGGACCTGCTGGTCATAGACGAGGCAACGGCGGCGATGGATGGCGCGACCCAGGCCAAGATAATGGAGGCGCTGTTTCGCGAGTTCAAAGACCGTGGCTTGATCTGGGTCCTACACCGTGCCAGTCTAGGTAGCGAATTTGATCATACCCTGGTACTCGACGATGGTAAGGTCGTTGAGCAGGGCCGGTTTACCGATCTGGACAAGCCAAATACAGTTCTAAAAGATCTGGTGATGGCTGGTTGAGCGCCGGTTGGAGGTTATCGTGGATCTGCTCGAGGAAGCTGAGGTTCTTCGTAAAGTGCCGATGTTTGCCAAGCTTGAGCCGTCAAAACTCAAGCTGTTGGCATTTACCAGTGAGTACCAGACGTTTGAGGATGGTGAGGTCCTGTTCCACGCAGGTGATCCGGCTGACTGCGCTTTTGTCATTATAAGTGGTGAAGTCGAAATTTTGGCTAACACCGATGCCGGCGATGTGGTGCTAGGGGTATTGGGCGACAATCAGATCTTCGGCGAGCTGGCGCTGCTCAATAAGGCACCGCGATCCGCAACCCTGAGGGCGAAGAACCGCTTGCAGGTGTTGCGTATCAAAGACGAAGTGTTTCTCAAGCTCGTTACCGAGAATCCGGATGTTGCGCTTGATCTCATGCATCAACTCAGCGACAAACTAGCCCTGTCCCACCAACAAGTCGAGGCGCTGCAGAGCAAATTGCACCGAAACGGATCCTAACAATGCTCTGTAACAGTCGGCTGTCTCAGGGCCGGGGACCTGATCTATACTTCGGGAATGGCCAAACACTACCGCCGCGCCCAGGAATATGGGGCGGTGTTACCGGCCCAATCAGACCCCACTCCGGGGCAAGTTAGTGGGCAAACCATGGTTGAAAATCGCTTTGTAGCACTGTGGAACAGATGTTTTGCTGATAGTGAAGGCGAACGGCCGACCACAATCTATGCGGACTTGGTTCGACGTTATTCCGAGCCGCATCGGTGCTATCATACTTGCGACCACATTACTCATTGCCTGAAGCAATTCGACCTTGCGGCGGACCTCATGGACAATTCCGACGCAGTCGAGATGGGGCTTTGGTTCCACGACGTCATCTGAGAACCTGGCGCTGCCGACAATGAACTAAAGAGCGCCCAGCTCTTCGAAAAGATCACCGATGATCAACCGTCATCGCTTAAACAAAGTGTCTATGATTTGATCATGGTCACCAAACATCCCGAAAAGCCCAAGTGTCTGGATGAGAAGTTTATGGTCGATATCGATCTTTCGAGTTTCGGTTTGCCCTGGAGAGCGTTCATGCGGGATAGCCAGGCGGTACGGGACGAATTTGCCCACGCACCTGACGAGAGTTTTTTTGCCGGCCACCTCAAGTTTCTAAACTCGCTGATAGGCCGGCCGACGTTCTTCTTTACGGATTTTTTCCAAACACGCTACGAGGCGATTGCCAGGGACAACATTGCCCGCTACATGAAGGATTTGCACGCCAAAGGGTATAGCTAGGTCGCCGATTTGAGTTGTAGCGGTGATACGGTGTAGACAACTGTCGCAGTCTGCCTACCGCGAACTTGTACCTCGCCGATCCGTTTGAACGTAAAGCGCTCCCACCCTGCCAGTTCCGCCGTGGTCTCCGATACAATGATGCGGGTGCCGTATTCCTTATTGAGCTGCTCCAGTCGCGCCGCCAGGTTTACGTCGTCTCCATGAACGGTGTAGCCAAGTCGGTCACCGGTACCAACCAACCCGCCGACACACGTACCGGTGTTGATGCCAACCCGGCAGTTTAATGTGATGTTCTCACCGAAAGTGCGCGCCTTAAGCACGTCTTGAATCTCCAAGGCAGCGTGTACCGCGTTCGCTGCGTGATCGGGATTCGGTTCCGGGAGATTAAAGGTGGCGAGAATAGCATCCCCCTGAAATTGGTTTATAACACCGCCGTACCGCCCGATCGGTTCTACCACTACGGAGAAATATTCGTTAAGGGTCGCGATAAGTTGCTCCGGCGACAGCGTTTCACTGATGGTCGTGAAACCTTCTATATCGGCAAAAAATATTGTGGCCTGCCCGACTTCACCTTGCCCCGCTTCAACCCGTTGCTCGGAAGACTTAACCTGTCTGACCACTTCCGACGGTACAAATCGAGACAGGTCCTGAGCTGTGCTGCTGTCCACAACCGACTGAATCAACAACTGTCGTGCACGTGCCAGAGCAATCGCGATTATCATGGTGACCATGAGAATCGAAATAATCTTGTCGAACTCGGCGCCGAGCAGCACACTATTTGACGTTAAGTATTCCACATAGTCGCGTGTGATCATGGTGTTTTGCGGATCGACACTAATTACGTATCCCACCAGTACTAGCCACCCGAGCGCCGCTACAATGCCGGCGATGATGACAAAACGAACCTGAAAACGCAGTGCACGCAATGCGATAAAGATAAACACGTACAACAACGTAGGTGCCTTGAGATAGAACGATGCGGGTTGTTGATATTGGAGGTGGAAGCTCCAGATGAGACCGAGCAGCAGAAACATGTCGACTACTACGGAAAGGTAGAGCATCCAATGGGGTAGACGCCCATGGTGGGCGAGTGCCAGTCGCAAAACCGTAAACACGAAGTAGGCAGCCAACACCCACGGCACCGGGGCAAATTCAGCCTCTTCCGTAAACGTTTTTGGCGAGAGTGCGTACAACATAGCGAAAGTAACGACCACACCAAGCTGAATCCAGCCGATCAGAATTTCGCTGGATTCTTGGTGCTGCCGGATCGCATCGCGTACACGTGGTGGTAAGCGGCTAGCATCCAACCTAGCCGGCAACCAATCTCGGCAACGCTCTATTATCGCACCCATGGAATATGAACCAGCCCGAACCAGCCCCGATATCCGAACTCAGCTGGGCGCGAGGCCGAAGCAGACCATACGCACGGGTCCAGCTCGGCGCTCACGTTAACGCTTTTTTTCCGCTGTCGGCGTACGCACTTTGTACGGCGGCAACCGCTGTTCCTAACTCGAATCGCCAGCCACAGTCTCGCAACGCGAGTTCCATAACCGACGCAAAGCCTACCATATCAAGGTGATCACAATACCCCATATGCGCGACCCGAAAGATCTTCCCCTTCAAATGGTCCTGCCCGCCGGCCACCGTCGCCCCGTATTCGTTTCGCATGCGATCGATCAATTCTTGGCCGTCGATTTCCGGTGGAACCCTGATGGCTGTCACTGAATCCGCTGGTCGTTTTGAGAACAATTCCAGTCCAATCGCCTGCGCGCCGGCGCGCATTGAGTGAGCCAATCGTGCATATTCTTCCCAGTGATATTCCATACCC
>JAOTYM010000082.1 GCA_029861845.1 Gammaproteobacteria bacterium
GCCCGGCACGAGGAGAGCGCGGTTAACCTGCGGGAGCTGCACGACGCGCTGGACGAGAAGTTCCACCACAAGGGCGGCATCCGGTACCTCTACCAGCTCTTCCCCGGCGGACCGGTAGCGCAAGGGTGCCGGGTCGCGGGGCTCAAAGCGCCGGCCGGTGCTACGGACCTAGGGTTTGGCAGCGTGGTGTAGCGGTCTGCTTTCGACGATCCGTATTTTGCGTAGCGATTAGACCTAGTTAAACAGAGTGAGCAGTGGCTCCTCGTGACAGCAGTCCACGGGGCAAATGACACAATAAATTGCGCGCCTCTCACCGCAAGCGTTAGGCGCACAAATTGGCGCAAGTCATTTTTAACCGAGGAGAAACAAATATGGGTGATAAGGGAAAAAGGGATAAAGGCAAAAGGGAACAACAGAAAAAGGCCCAGCTTAGTCCAAAGGAATAACGAAAATTGAAAAAAGAAAAGAAGCATAACTAAATGTCCAGTGAACCGGGATCCACTTGGCGAGACCTTCCACGCGCGGGCAACCACATCAATAGCGCGAGACCCGCCACCGCGGAAAAGACGGATGCCAAGAAGATACCTAGTTTGGCGCTCTCGATCAGACTCTTGCTGAAGGCCAGGTTGGCAATGAACAGCGCCATCGTGAAGCCGATCCCGGCGAGCAGACCGCCACCAGCCAGTAACCTCCAACTAAGCTCCGGGGGGCGTATCGCGATACCCGAACGCACGGCCAGCCAACTGAACGTAAGAATACCAATGGGTTTACCGAGAACGAATCCGACAAACACCGCCACCGTGACGGAATTACCGAGATCACCCAAAGGTAGCGGCAACCCGGCGTTGGCGAGTGCAAAGAGCGGCATGATGACAAAACCGACCCACGGGTGTAGCCCAATCTCCAAGCGTTCGACCGGAGACAACGTTTCGCGCGCCGCGATCTCGGCCACCTGCAATGTCTGCCGATCTTTTGTGTCACCACTTCCGTCGTTGCCGGCTGGATGCGCGACGACTCGGCCCAATACGGCATACAAACGCTCGTCGCTGACCCATCTGCGGGCTGGTGTCAGCAACCCGAGTATCATGCCTGTCACCGTTGCGTGGATCCCGGACGCATCCACAGCGAGCCAGATGGAGCCGCCCACCAGAAAGTAGATCGGAAAACCTCGGACGCCGAGCGCCGCCATTGCGCGCACGATCGCGACGCCAAGTGCAGCCAGGGCGAGCGCGCCCCAGGCAATGTGACTACTGTAGCCGATAGCCACGACCAGGATGGCACCGAGGTCGTCAACGATCGCCAACGACAGCATGAACACGCGCAGGCTTTGGGGAATGCGCGATCCCAGAAGCGCCAGGCAACCGATGACAAACGCGGTGTCGGTTGCCATCACCGTGCCCCAACCAGTCTCGCCGGGCTGGCCCGATTGCAGCATTAGATACAACGCTGCGGGTACAAGCATGCCACCCAGGGCAGCCGTAATCGACAGCGCGGCCATGCGCGGGTTCTTAAGCTCGCCTAGGACCAGCTCTCGTTTGAGCTCCAAGGCGACAAGGAAGAAAAACAGTGTCATCAACCCATCGTTGATCCAATCTCTCAACGAACGGGCGAACTCCAACGAGCCGAGCTGAAGACCTACCGGTGTCTCCCAGGCGTCCAAAAAAAGATGCGCCCATGGGGAGTTGGATAGAACCAGAGCAGCGACAATGCACAACAGAAGAACGGCGGCGCTGGCGGCCTCGATGCGCAAGAACCGTGCAAACGGTCTTGTCAGCCGATCGATGAACTCCTTCGGCAGTCGAGTGAGATCTCTATCAGCCTGCCGGCCTTTACTCACAGCGAGGGGCTTAAAGGCCTTCCAAGGGGCACAACCGCGAGCGCTCCTCAGTCGGTCTACGGGGCGCGAAAATGGAGCGGGTCCCTGAGGTTTTGCAGCGCCCGGTAATAATACAGGGGCGTCGGCCGTTTTCCCTTGAATCTCAGTCCCTTCAAGAACTCGATATCCTCTTCGGTCGCATCGCCGCTAAGCGAAGCATCCTGAAGGAATTCTTTCAGCCCCTGCTCGTCGTCGAAGGGCCCCTCGGGTCCCCGTTCGACAAACTCAAATCTCTTCAGATGTGCCGGTACCAGCCTGCGGTTCAAGACAATCTCCATCGCAAACGTCGCGAGGTCGATGTCCCAAGACTCAATCAGCGGATCCAAGAAGGAGACGCAGTGTTCAACTGACAGGTTAAAGATATCCGTATCCAGGAAGTCGAGCACGATGACCCGCAGCTGTTCATAGCTTCGGTCACTCAGTCGAGCCACCGTCTGGAACCAGTCTTCACTGTCCAATTCCTCTTTGGCAACTGTCTGCACCACGTCTAAGAGCTTCTGCGTGACGAGGCGTTCGAGTTCGCCAAAGGGTTGCTTTTCAAAAACTGCCTGTATTTCTTTTACATTGTCGGGGTTGCATTTGCGCAGAATCAATTCTCGAACTTCTTTAAACAAGGGCGTGAGCGGGTCCCCCAGTCTTCTCTTCAATTCCTCCTTGCGCTGGCGATCAGCCAGCTTCGCAAGCTGACCGCTCGGCAGCTTCAAAAACTTTTCCATCTTGTCATAAACATCTGTGCGGTGCGGGGCGGGGGGCGCTTTCTTACGCGTCAACAGCTGTGAAATATAGGATTCCGTCACCTGCGCGGCAGTCGCGAGCCCCCGCTGCTCAACCCCCAGCTCTTCCAGCCGCCGCCTGATCACTAAAGGGACATCCACCGGGGTTCCTCCTTAAAAGATATGTAATTAACACTATAAAGTTAAGTAGTTATACTAATACCAAATTATGCTTGACAAGTAAAGTGAATTCACCCATTATGGTTAATGAAGTGAGTTATTTGTGCTCGTTTCTTCAGGTCATCTGAACTAAGACAGGTTATCTGGACTACTCCGTCTTAGTTATCAACAAGGAGGTCTACATGTACGCTCGTACCATTCGCATGCAATTAAAGCCAAATAGCGTTGCCGAGTTTACCCGCACGTTCGAGGAGAAAGTCATTCCTCTCCTGCGGAAACAAGCAGGGTTCAAGGATGAAATCACGTTCGTCCCCGCGGGCGACAAGGAAGCGGTCGCCATCAGTCTGTGGGAGCAGAAAGAGAGCGCGGACACTTATCAGCGCGAAACCTATCCAGAAATGCTGAAGACTCTGACGATGATTGAGGGAACCCCTCAGCTTCAAACGTCCGAGGTTTGCAACTCGACGTGGCACAAGATCGCCGCCGCGTAAGCAGTCTGAAGCCAATACGTGTTTGGTTGGGGCGGACTTGTCCGCCCTAATCATCTACTGAAATTAGTCAGGAATAACCCTGGCCTTGACACGAGGAAAGTAAGATGGCAGACAATCAAAAATCTTGGGCACTACGGCAGATGGCCTGGAGTTCAATCGTAACGGTATTTGTTGTGATCGTAGTCGGCTTTAGCTGGTTCGGTCTCCCTGGTTTCAACTGGGTAACCCAAGGGGGCGCCAATCAGATGGTGCAGAGTGCCGTGACCGAGCGGCTGGTACCCATCTGTGTCGCACAGGCCCGCCTAGCCCCAGCGGCGGATCTCACCATTTTTCAGGCTACAGACGTGTGGCAGCGGCGTGACCTTGTCGAAGCCAAAGGATGGGCGACGATGCCGGGTAGTTCATCGCCTGAGAGCGCTATTGCTCAGTCGTGTGCGGAACTGCTCTACAACGATAGCACTCCTGGCAGTGTATAATATTCAGCTTGCAGCGCACTTCTTGTACTCAGTTCGGAAGTTCCTCCAGGTTTCGTCGGCAGTTACTCCCGCTCAGCCTGCATAGGCAGAGCGTGACGAGTGCTCTAGGTCCTAAGCGATCTCTTGAAAGAACCGAGCTCCCGAGGTGAGGCATGAGCGAGCTCTAAATTTATATGAGAGGGGTATCAAATGAAACCAGAAATTAAATCGGCAGTAAAGCCTGCAATTTGGGGCGCTGTGGGTGGGGCAGTCGCGGCAATCATCATCGGCTTTGCGTGGGGCGGTTGGACAACCGCTGGCACTACCCAAAGGATGACCGATGAGGCGCTCTTGGCGAGTCGGGCAGCGATCTGCGTCGCCCAATTCGTGAAGCAACCGAACCATCAAGAGAAACTTGCTGAATTAGAGAAAGTAAGTTCCTGGAATAGACATGAAGCCATCGAAAAAGGAGGCTGGGATAAAATGCCCGGGCAACAAGAAGCCGTTTATGATGTAAGTCGGGCATGTGCCGATGGGCTTGAACTTCTTATGGAACAATGAGAGTTCTTGGATGAGTTCGCAAAACCCCCACGCTCGTAGTACTTGAGGGGGGAAAGCAGATGAGTTTTATGCTTGTTATGTTGGCTCCCCGGGACGGACGATGTACAGGATGGACAAGTGCCGCGGAGCACAGGACGTGCGAGAGCGGCCTCGAACCGCCGACAGGGTGGTTAACAGCTGGCTTGGTGGAAGAGGGGAGCTAAACAAATCAATCACTTGCATCGCTTGCCATTCTCGATCTCTATCTAAATACGCAGTATTTCCAAGGCATGCCAGGATGGACTGGCACAAATCCGGCACACCTTGGCCGCATACCTATAACACGCCCAGGGGAGAAAGCGACGGTTTGCTCATCGGGGGAGGGATCCGCCGACAGGTGAGGCGCACTAAGCTTTTAATTTCTCTGATAGTCGCCAAAAACGAAGATTAAGGGTCGGAAAACCTTCCGACCCCTCCGCTGTCGGAAATCTTGGTGATTCGATTACCGACTTCTTGGAGGTTATTGCCTGCCATACACCGGACGCGGATAATTGCGGCCTGTTGTTTGAAGTAGAGCGTTGCTTTGTTCGCGAGTTAGCAGCCTGATGGTTACGCAAGACATTCCTGAACTCAAATCGGCAGAGGAAGCGCTCCTCGCAAGCGAGGAACAGTTAACCGCGCCGGTCATGATGCATGCCATCGACCGCGATGCCAAACTGGTCACCGTCAGTGATTATTGGCTCAAGGCGTTAGGGTACACGCGGGACGACGTCCTTGGTCGTCCCCTCACTGACTTCATGACGGAAGCGTCGCGGCAGTACGCGCAAGAAGTGAGCTTGCCCCGATTCTACCGAGATGGCTTTGTTACCAATTTTCACGCGCAGCTCGTAAAAAAGAGCGGGGAAGTGATCGATACCCTATTATCTGCCATCGCGGTGAAAGATCAGGCAGGAAACTTCCTTCGTTCGATGGCCGTCGTCACCGACATCACCGAGCGCAAGCACACCGAGGAGCAGCTGCAGGCCAGTGAGGAGCGCTACCGCTCTGTTATCGAGACTGCGGCGAGCGCCATCATACACCTTTCTGCTGACCACAAAATCCTGGAATGGAATCCCGCGGCGGCACGCATCTATGGGTGGAAACGACACGAGGTCCTGGGAAAAGACTATCTCGAGCTGTTCCTTCCGGAGGAGGTACGTGAGACGGTTGCCGCCGACATGCAGAGAGTGTTGGCCGGCGAACATACGGAAAGCTTTGAAAACCCGGTTCGAACGCGCGATGGCGTTGAACGCGTCTTATCGTGGAACGTCTCCCGTCTAGTCGACGCCAAGGGTCGGGCGATCGGAATCGTCGCGATCGGGATGGATATCACCGAGCGCAAGCGAGCGGAAGAGGCGCTGCTCCAAAGCGAGGCGAACTATCGCCGCTTGGTCGACAACAGCTTGGGGTTGATGTGCACCCACGATCTAAGGGGGGATCTCCTCTCTATCAATCCGGCCGCAGCCGAGGCACTTGGATACCGCCCAGAAGATTGTGTGGGCCGCAATATAAGAGGTGCTCTTCCTCCATCGGTACGGCACCTCTTCGATGATTATTTAGAGCGTACTCGGCAGAACCGAAATGACAGTGGACTCATGCGTCTAGTGACCAAGGAGGGTGATGAGCGTATTTGGTTCTACCGTAACGTGATCTATGAACAGCCCGGAAGCACACCGCGAGTGTTGGGGCATGCGCTGGATATTACAGATCGCAAGCGAGCGGAAGAGGCGCTGCAGGAAAGCCAAGAGTCACTACGGGCGAGCGAAGAGCGCTACCGTACACTGATTGAATCCTCGCCTTATTGTATCCATGAGATCGATCTCGAAGGCCGGTTTTCCTCGATGAACCCCGCTGGCCTCAGCATGATGGGCGTTACTGATGAGCGTGATATCAAGGGAATGCCGTACTTGGACGTCGTGTCAGATGACGACCGCGATCGGATCCGCAAGCTGCTAGCCCTCGCCTATCAGGGCAAGCCATCGGAATACGAGTTCATGGCCGTGAATGGTGTTTCTTATCAATCGTCTTTTGTGCCGATCACCGATGACAATAGCGTAGTCATCAAGCTGATGGGCCTAACGCAAGACATCACCGAGCGCAAACGAGCACAGGGGGAGCTCGAGAGCGCCCTCGCCGACGTAGCACGACTGAAAGACCAACTGCAGGCGGAGAACATCTATCTGCGCGAAGAAATCGATCTTGACCACCACTTCGGTGAAATCATCGGTCAAAGCGAGGACCTCAAGAAACTTCTCGTCAAGGTGAAACAGGTCGCAGCCACCGATGCCACAGTGCTTATCCTCGGTGAGACCGGCACCGGCAAAGAGCTGTTCGCCCGTGCGATTCACAGACTGAGCCAACGCAAGGATCGGCCATTGGTGAAAGTAAGTTGTGCGGCATTACCACCAAGTCTGATTGAGAACGAATTGTTCGGCCATACAAAAGGTGCCTTTACGGGCGCTGTGTCAAGGCAGGTCGGTCGTTTTGAACTTGCCGATGGCGCAACTATATTTTTGGATGAGGTCGGTGAACTGCCGCTCGATCTTCAAGCCAAGCTACTGCGCGTGTTGGAAGAAGGCGAGTTTGAGTGCTTGGGGAATCCGCGCACCTTCAAGGTCGATGTCCGCGTGATTGCGGCCACGAATCGCGATCTGGAAGGGGCCATCCGCGACGGCGGCTTTCGTGCAGATCTCTATCATCGGTTGAGCGTTTTTCCCCTGGCGTTGCCACCGCTTCGTGAACGTCGGGACGATATTCCTATGCTCGTACAGTCATTCGTTAACGGGTATGGGCAGAAACTGGGCAAGGTGATTAACACGATCCCGGAGCTGGCGATGAAGGCCCTTCAGTCCTACTCTTGGCCCGGCAATATCCGAGAGCTCGAGAACGTTATTGAGCGAGCGGTGATTATAACGCAAGGGTCTGCGTTACGAGTGGAAGACACGCTTGATCCACGCCGGGCGATGGCTTCAGAACTTACGGAAGGACAGACTCTGGAAAATGTTGAACGTGACTATATCAAACGGATACTGGAGCAGACCAAATGGCGGATAGAGGGGCGAAGCGGCGCCGCGGTCGTGCTGGGACTCAACCCGGGTACGCTGCGTTCTCGGATGCAGAAACTAGGAATTCGTCGGCACTAGCCTAGATACCGAACGCGAAACTTACCCCTTGATATGTCTCGGCCCGTGAGGGAGCGCAGGAATCCGCAACCATCCTCGGCATTTACTAGTTGCGCCATAGCGCAGCTGTCCTTTTGTATTGTGCGCGCAGGTGCCACACGAAAATGGGAATTCCGTGATATGCCTTGGTTCCGTGAAATATCATGGGAACTACGTCTTACCTACTCCGGTTTGTAGATATTACGTGCGCCCTTTAACTCCAATTGATCAACAAGTTACGTCGATCACGTGAGATAATGTGCCTTTGGCGCGAAGTTTGCTAGCGATTGCATGCTTGTGTTTGGTCTATTTCGCTAGAGACAGCAATCGCGTTAATCCACACCCGATCGAGCGCAAGAAGGGGAATGGTCATGAACGAGCAATCCGTGGAATCAAAAATATACAAATGCCCTGAACCCTCGCATTCGGATTCCTGGTCACTAAGGGGGGATGGATAAGCTGGTCTACGGCTTTCGTCCTGATGCGCCGCTTCCGGCGAAGAGGTTCACAAAGCGGCTGTTCGACGTTGTCGTCAGCGCTGCGCTGCTGTTGATTATCTTCCCGGTCATGGTGCTAATCACACTGCTTATCCGGCTCGAAAGCCCAGGTCCCATCTTTCGCCGCCAGTTCAGGATCGGCGAGCACGGCCAGCCTTTCGCGCTTTTGACTTTTCGCACGACCTTTGACGGCGCCGAACCGCAAGACGATCGTCAAGATACTAGCCAGCACACCCGGGTAGGCAGGACACTCAGCCAGTACGGCCTCGATGCGTTACCGCAACTCATAAACGTTCTTAGAGGCGACACGAGCTTTAAGCACAACGGGTACCAGAAGGTAAGGCCATGACTTGCGGTTCTCGACGAATCAACAGCGCTTAGCGTACCGCACGTACACATAGATGCGCTCGCGGGACAGTCGCATTTAACCGCCTGAGCGGTTGGTAATTCGATGACCACCTGATGAGAGGCCAGTTCAATCATAGCGCTTAGCACTTTTTGCGGAATTTAGACGGGCTCAGACTCCATTTTCTCTCTTCATCCAACGGAAAACTGAATTAGCTACATGTAGGAGAGCACTATCAAGAGAAGGAGCAAAGTAACCGTTGTAGTCCGCAAGAATTATATCTATATCACAAATGAAATCGCGCTGTTGCGTTAGTCCCGTGGCATAATTCGCCGCCCAGCTACGTGTTTAACGCTGGCGCTACTCTGCAAACGCTTCGATTGGAAGGAAGCACTCGCCATTGTTCAACCACGAACATTGATTCGATGGCATCGGCTCGGTTCCCGACTAGTGTGGCGCTATAAGTCCCGCCCTGGCCGGCCACCGATTGCGTCAGAACTCAGACGGCTGATCCGCGCGCTGGCCTTGAACAACGTATATTGGGGTGAGGAACGGATAGCGAACGAGCTATTAGTCAAACTGGGAATCCGCGTCTTACCGCGGACGGTACGCAAGTATATGCCGAAACGTCCTGGCGGCGGGCCTCGCGGTAATCGGCCTTGGCGTACGTTCCTGCCCAACCATGCTTCTACGATCGTTGCATGTGATGTCTGTGTGGTGGTCACCGCGACATTTCGTCTGCTTTATGTGTTGGTGGTCATCGAACACGGTTCGCGGCGGCTGTTACATTGTAATGTCACCGAGCATCCGACCGCCGAGTGGACACGTCAACCGTTGCGCGAAGCGATCCCCTTAGATTATCCCTATCGATGTCTTATGCATGATCGCGATAGCATCTTCTCGGGCGAACTCGATGCGGCGAGAATGTCTCGATTATCTGATTCCGCTCACAGAAGCTCATCTCAGAAGAATTCTCAAAGGCTGGGTTGCCTATTACAACCGGTCGAGGCCCCATTCAGCGTTGGGTCCAGGTGTCCCGGACCCGCCTACTGAGATTGAGCGTCATCAAATCGGCAAGCCCTTTCGCGTGATCGCTAAGCCGGTGTTGGGTGGACTGCATCACGACTATGCGCTTGAATCTTTGTGAGCATCAATATCATTATTTGCGGACCACAGCTTCCGTAATCGATACCACCCCTTTTCTTTTTCAAGAAAATCCCAAGTTACTGCACGATAAAACGTTAAGATTTTTCGTAGACGAGCTCTGAAAACCGGGTTGCTGCCATCTCGAGAAATTCCTGGTTTAGGGGAATCATCTTTGCGAGAATTGCGGAGATTTGTTGTGTGTCTTTCTTTTTGATCGCGACGTCAAGCTCGCCCGTTTCCTCCGGATTCCTGAGTGTGTACCAAATAGCGAACATTTCGGCAATACGCGTTGCCTGTTTGGACGGAAACAAGCTCATGTCAGCGTCTTGGTCGAGAATGCCCCGAGATTCTGCATCTTGTTCGATGCGTCTCAGCACATTATCCACGCGTTCAACATCATCCTCTGTTAGAGCGCCCTTGCTGAATCTTTCAAGGACCTCCCATCGAAACCGAAACGCCAAACGAAGCATGTGTGCTAGCGTCGATACACCTTGTGGCATCGCCGTGGTATCGACGGCGCCCACGTCCTCCGTGAAGGTGATGTGATAGGTTTCGATTGCACCCTTTTCGCCAACCCGATCAATAGCGCAGGCTACGGGTCGGTAAATCCTACCGTCCTTTGTGTGAAATACTGCTTGTATCGGAGAAAACATCCGCCCATCAGCGATTTTCCGAATCACATGAAACAATTCATCGCGCCAGCGACCGTCTCCTGCACTCTCTGTCACGCCTGATCGGAGCTCCCCCCACGTCTCCGGTTGCTCGAATCTCTCAAATAAATTCAATACCGCGTCGTTAGTTGACACAATAAGCGCGTCATCAAGGTCATCTTTATTTTGCAACCCGGCTGCGTTGTCCACTTTCAACTCCATCCATGGCTCGAAGATTCGACGGACAAGACCTTTTCTAGGCGGGCGAATGGCGTCGACGATTTCCTTTGCAATGGTCCGAAGCTCTGGTTCAACGTCTTTATTTATCGGTTCCATACCAGGCACTGGATCCTTATTCACGTAAACCATCCGCAGAAACTTTTCGACATCTGTGATATTCGCAGGGACCGCGTGGTAGTCTTGTATCGGACTCGGAATCTCGGTATCGGGGTGGTGTAGGCAAATCAGGCGGTCAGCCGAGGTCGGTTGTCGATCAAACAGGCCTGTCTCATAAAGACACCAGTCCCAGTCATCGGAAGGATCCGGCAACAGCAGTATGAACCAATTCGCACGACAAACTTCGTCGCGAATTTTTTCTCGCCACTGTTTGCCCGCAATCTCTTCGGTAAAGTCCGCCTGGTACGCGATGCGCAGCTTTCCCGCAGCATATCTGCGTAAGACCTTAACAACGGCCTTCGCCGTGCGTTCATCCTTTTTCTTATAACTAAAAAAGACGAACAACTTCTTGTCGGCGAGCGCAGGAAAGAGTTTCTTAACGGCTGCTACCCCGTCGGGTTTATCCGCTAAAATCTCGATGGCATGCTTAGCCTGTTTGGCTGCACCCTGGTGGGTCCTTATCCAGTCTGCGATTTCCGGTTCGGCGCGGATTTCCTGTACTGACGACATGGTTTCACCTCCTCTTAAGGTCCAATGCCCACGAAACTGGCATGTGGTGCTTACAGTTCCGTTAATGGCAGGTCTATAGGATTGGTGTATTGGATGAACTGGTCGGCGGCTGTTGGGGGGAACACCGGCCTGTCCGCTAGTCCGTTACCTGCCAAGTACAACCTGGATACACGGAAATTGCTCACTTTTCGTTGATCGAAGTCAAGAAATGCCCCACTAATAGGACTCAATCAGGGAAGTGTGCGCTGGCGGTTGTTCTGACAGGTGGAGAAGCCACATATAGCTCTCGAATTCGAGCCCTGCAAAATTAAGAATCAGTCTACCAATTCGTGTAACCCAAGCTTGCGTGAACGCCGCGTCCGTCCTGTAGCTAATTCGACCCATCGTGCTAATCGTCTGACTTCGGCGCTTTAAATCCCCGCGAAGCATTACCATCCACGAAGTTTAAGACGGTGTGCACTTGTGAGGGATCGAGCTCGCGCCCAGCCCGCGAAATGAAGTCGTAGGGCTTATTACCCTGGCCACCAAAAACTCTTTTCAAGAGTGACACAAATCGCGGCGCGAGCGTTCTAATCTCCTCCTCCGAGAAAAGGCGTGATTGCGCGCGATCACCGATCACGTACTCCCAGCGGATTATAGAACTGACAACACTGCTAAGATATCAATATTCGGTTCTGCCTTCATGACTAGGTGGCGAACAGGGCTAAGGGCACACGAGGCGAACTTCGACAATCATCTACCGGAAGACCCGCAGCCCCTTTAACGTTGGGGCAGAAGTTTTTACAGTAACGTGACCCAGATAAACAACGCCGAGGGACCCGGTGCTGACAGGAGTCTATGGGTGTTGTACCGACATCACGACAAGCCGCAATATAAATCAGCGACTTACCTGTGACACTACCCGTACGCTATTGTTTATACTTGAAGTTTTCAACCGCCACTTTTGACAACTTGGTAACGGGAATCCCGATGACGGATATTTTCATCAATTACAGGCGACGAGACTCAAGAGCGGATGCAGGCCGCCTGTACGATCGCTTGAGCAAGCGGTTTGGGCATCGCCACGTATTTAGGGATATCGGCGATATCGGGCCTGGCCAGAACTTCTCTCACGTACTCAACGCGACGCTCGATCAATGCACAGTGATGATCGTATTGATCGGTAGAGGCTGGCTCGATGCTGATAACATGCCACGCCTCCATGATCCTGCGGATTTTGTACGGCAGGAGATCGAGAAGGCTTTAGCAAGAGAAATTCTCATCATTCCCGTGCTGGTGGGTGACGCCAAAATGCCGGCCTCTGAAGATCTGCCCGAGGTCCTCGAGGGGCTCGCTCAGCGACAGGCTTTGGAGATCAGTGATGCTCGATTCGATGAAGACGTGGATCTTCTCATCAGCACAATAGCATCGACTATTGGAGGCGGGTCGCTTCGGAGGAACTCTATTCGTTGGGTCTGGATTGCCGGCTTGGTGCTGCTTTTGATCATGAGCTACATATCTTTGGAACCGATCAAGGAAATTTTCACACTACCACTCGATCTTCGCAGTGAAGGCGCTACCGTCTCCGCCAACGAGGCCAAGATCATGCTCGTGCGCAGAGGTTTTTTTCATGCCGATCTAAACCTCGCGGGGGAAGGACTTGCTTCCGATTACAAGGAACGCGTTATCAATGGTCAGGGGGTCATCGTAGACCCCACCACCGCGTTGATGTGGCAGAAGACCGGCCGCCAGCTTCCAATGCCGTTCGAAAGAGCGCAAGCCCATGTCCGAGAGAGCAACGCCATGAGGCTTGCCGGCTTCGATGACTGGCGCCTCCCGACACTGGAGGAGGCCATGTCGCTGATGCAGCCCCAGAAGCATGCCGAAATGTACATCAGCCCCGCATTCGGGCGCACGGCGCCGTTCGTCTTTACGTCGGATCTGGCATCGCCCGAGCGCCGATGGATCGTCTATTTCTGGGATGGCCTCTATGCGTCCGAGCCGCTGGCATTTAGCGCCTATCTCCGTGCCGTGAGGAATGCGGACTGAGGCACGTGCGCTTGCGGTGGAGTTGATTGATGTTCGACCGATGGCGTCCTCTGCTAGTCGAGTCTTGTTGAATACAACTCGAAGAAACTACGGACTCAAACACAAATCGGCGAAATGTCGAACGACTCGCAAGCAAACCGCATAGAGCTAGAAGAGTCCTTTCCATTCCTGTCTTCAATTGTGCTATCAGGCGCCGTGACGTTCAATGATATACAGACAGCCCTGTCAGATGACGAAACCATACTGCTCTACATTGTCGGATCAAAGCGTGCTTTCGTCTTTGCAATAAGGACTGCGGGAATAAGTTTGTTTCGTCTGAATGTCGAACCCAGTAGTCTCTTAAGGAACGTTAATACGGTCACGCAGAGTATCCGCTTAATGCGCACGGACCTTCCTGCAGACATTGCACACAAGCTCTACTCGGATTTGATTCGGCCTGTCGAGAGTAAAGTTGCGGACGTAAAGCATCTGCTAATCGTTACTCACGGTCCACTATCGCTGCTTCCCTTCACAATACCCTGGTCACAAAAGGACCATTCAAGGGCGAAAATAGGAACGTAACGCGAGGTGTGAAACGGGTACAAACGTACGATTTGGACGACTTAGATTGGCTGGCCGAGAGGTACAGCATAAGATAACTCTTAATGAGAGATCAGAGATAGGGGCGGAGTGGCACCTCAAGTACCGACGGCTCGTCGCTGCCATTACGATCTGGCCGTCCATGTCTCTCATGCTCGAATCTCCGCGACAACACTTAGTGCGTTTCTGAATCTCAGGTTACATCTATCCAGTTACTTGATATAAAAACCAAGTCGATAATATTGACACAATCACAGCTACTACCGTGCGAGGTTTTATTTGACGTCGCGTCCTTTCACCATAAAGATAAAAAGCTCCAAAGATCGTGAGCAACCCGCTAATGTATGCAGGTAGTCTATCTTCGAACCGCTCAATCGATGCCGCACCGTTTTCGGTATGGGAAAACAGCCACATCAAACCGTAGGCAATTAACGGCAGCCATACGCCCCAACTGTAAAAACTGCTAAATTTACCTCGTTTGTCCTCTAATTGTGGGATGTATTCATCAGTTCCGTAGTCTGCATTTTCCTTTTTGCGTTTTCCGTGTCTGTGCCATGCATAAATACCGGCTAGCCTTAAGAAGAAGTATTCGATCCACGCATAAAATGCGTGTTGTCCCACAGCGATCTGACCAGTCAGGTAATTCTTATCAGCGGCCCTTCGCGGCAGTTCACTCTTGTAATAATCGTAGTCGTGACGGACAGAAACGATATCTTTGCGAAATCCTAATATCCGCAAGAACCGTGGCACACGCATAAAGCTCAAAGGCGTCGATTTACCGTCTGATTTTTTGTAGTAGCCATTGTCATAGGGTTCGACTAACAACTTCTTCAGACCTCCCTCGACTTGGCGAAGATCAAGAAGTTTGCGAACTGAATATCGGTTATCGATCTCGGAGGAGGGATCGCTGGAGATGACTTCGATGATTTCTGGGAATCGCTCGAAGGTCTCAGTCCATTGTGATTGTTTTGGCTCTTCATAAGGATGGCCCTTAAACTTGCTCATATTGCCTCCTTTTTCTTGCCGTGTTCTTTTCTGGAACTCGCTCGACTTAGAGAGCAAGCTACAAACGTTCGCGCACTCGAGACTCAATTTCCTGGCCACTATACGCTGCAGGCGGCGGTTCTGAGCAAGCTTACAACGCTTCGGCCGCTCGAATCCTATTCCATGCTGAACCTCAAAATGCTTTCGAACGTCTCTGCGTAGCCCTTGATAAGCTGCCACTGGTCGAGGGCGTTGATGATCCTTCGCGCATTCTTGTAGTCGCACTTGTCGCCTGAGATGTAATCGCTCAGCTTTTTGCCAGTGAACGCGCCGTGGCGCATACCGAAGGACATTATGCGGTAGGCGACGGCCGGAATCAGTGCGTTATCGGGGTGGTCGATCAGGTTCTCGTCACTGGGCAGTTTGAGGGCTTTGCTGAGCCTGGCATAGTTGGCGCGGCCCGTGATCTGCACGTAGCCCCGTCCACGATACGTCCAGCCGTCACCACGTTCGGTGTTGCCGAGCCGTTTGCCGATACGGGTTCCAGGCTCGTACTTGCCGAAGTAGGATTTCCTCCCCCGCTCGGTGATCGGCCGCCAAGTGTCGGCGCATTCGTGCTTGACCGTCGCCAGCATATAGGCCGCCCAACGCAGGTCCTTGATCTGCCGATCAGCCTCCATGTGGCGCCCGAGGAGTTCGATGCCGGTGACCATGCCCTGTCTCAGGCGGCCGAACGCATCGCGGTAGCCGTTAAAGAATTTGGTGTGGTTGAGTCTCATGGCGGTTCTCCTTCGATTCGCGACGGTCCACTAGGACCAGGTTACGTCGGCCGCCTCGCTCCGCTTATTAATCGTCATCCACTCGCCTCCACCCCTCAGGAGGTTCCCCAGGCTTCGGATCGGCCGGCGGCTCGATTTCCGCCGGGCACGGAAGTCGGGCCCAGAACTCCCGAAGCTCCACCTCACGACGGGTGAAACCGTAGCGCGCCCAGGTTCCACAATCACCTGTTTGGCGTGCGAGGCTCAGGACGGTGAGTTCACGCTCATTGTGCAGCAAACTCGGTTCGCCCCAGAGCTCCACGTGTCGAGCGTGTATCAAGAACCGACCGTCCGGAGACTCATAGGTCGGGAAGTTGAGGAGCGAGGCGACCGCGTTTGGTGAACTCTCGTCCAAGAGGTAGTACATGAAAGACGGCTGATAAGCCCCAGCCGCGCAGAGAACGGCGACCAAAGTCATCCCATCACGCAGCGCGTGGAATTCGATCCCGACACCCTTACCGGCGTAGCTGATCTCGAAAGCCTGTTCGCAGTCGTCAGTCCAGCCGAGGACTTTCCGCCACGCTGCACGATCCTCGACTCTCAGATCCTGCTTGCGTAGCGGAGTAAGAGCTTCCGCCAACCCGGCGGACCGCGCCACAACATTGTCGGTCGGAACCTGCTCCGCGGGGACCACACAGGCGAGTGCAAACATCGCCCCCAGGAACGATGCCAACCATATGCCCCTTGGCCAGGCCGTGTGCTTTCTTTGCCACCATTCTTCCATCTTCTTGAGTCGGGTTGGGAACACAGTAAACACTCTAAGCAACAATAGTGCTGTTAATAGAACCAGAAGATATTTCCAAAGTGCCTTCATTAGAGTGCGCTGAATCGACGGACTTAATAATGCACGTGTCGGTGGCGAATTCCTATTCAGGCCGCGAATGGAAGCTGGACTAGCCCCAACGTCTGTTCCAGATTAGAGAGGATCTGACTGTTTAGGCTTGCGAGCGCGGGTCAAATAAGCGAGCGGATCGACATCATCTATGATGATATTGCCTATCCCGTCTGGGGGGCAGTCACGGTCACGGCGCGGTAGGCCCACACGTTTTTCCTGCGCGACCTCTACGAACCGACGGCGACGGGCTTGGCCAGTACGTTTCTCGGACTCGGCCTTCGCACGGCGTCGGCGTCGCATGTAAGCCAAAAGGATTACCCCGACGGCGAGAAGCGCCAATCCCAAGCTAACAAACTCCATCACATCCATCTCGGAAGTCCCTGTTATTCAGGATATTTATGTATTTTCATCATTGCAAGCGCAATTAAGTCGCCATGACTAGAGGGCTCCGGCGAGACAGACTTGCAGTTCAGGAATTTTATTGAAGTTGTCCGTGGCGAATTACTGGTCAAGCGGCGACCGGGAGCCACCCTACGGTCTCTTTGAATCTGTCCCTATTAGTTTGAATCTGTCCCTATTAGAGGGTACCTTTACGCGTCGAAGTGAGGTCGGCCATAGCAGCGGATGACAAAACTAGTACCGACTTAACACACTAGCGTGCCAGTGAAACACAGGAGGTCGTTGCGATAGTTGCCAGATACACAGTCCGGTACGACCGGCGACGATTCAAATAGATAAATAGATTGGGGTTAAGAAGGGTGATTCGTGCCCGAGGGGCAGCAAGAATTCTCGGAGGATTGATTTGTTTCATTCGGACACCTGGGTCAGTGGCTGCCACTTGAGGCCGCCATATCGTCGTTAGCTTCGTTCACAAGAAACTGGATAACATTTGAGGGTATTCTAATGTTCACCAGCAACCCGTTCGCCGACTTAACGGTTTTTCTGCCGCCTCTTGTCATGCAGATCTACATCGTTCTGATGATATTCGCGGTCGCCGCGGGAACGATATTCGACGTTCTTCATAAAAGCAGCGCCAAATTCTTCGCGCTGGAGTGGGCGAAATCGAAGGCTGCGGCAAAGAAGCGGTTGAGCGGTCTTGATCTCACCGGACTTGCGGTCGGGACCATTCTCAAGGAGGTCGCGACGTCGGGCGAATTCTGCAACCCGATGAGAAGGATTTCCCATCTCCTGATGTTCTATGGATTCCTGACGTATCTCATCACGACCATCGTGATGATCTTCGGCTATCCAACACCAGCCACGCCGACGCCGGCGGTCTGGCCGGTCCTGTGGAACATCGGTGCCCTGATGATTCTCATCGGCGGTTATTGGTTTTTCTTCTTCATCAGGGTAGACGTAGCCTATGAGGGGCATTCGCCTTTCCGTCTGGTGCGTGCGGATCTGTTCATTGTCAGCCTGCTGACGAGCGTCACCTTCGCGCTCATATGGGAGGTTGTGCAGACGGCGGATAACCCTACGGCAACCCAGGTAGCCTTCGGCCTCTACATCTTCTTCACGACGCTGCTCTTTATTTCTGTTCCCTGGTCCAAGTTCGCTCATATGTTCTACAAACCCGCAGCGGCCTTCCACAAAAGGGTGGAGGAGGCAAACGGTTCATCCGACCTGCCGAGACCCGCTGACGTCCAAAACATTAGGAGGTAATCGGATGCCCACCTTCGTTTACATGACGCGATGTGACGGCTGCGGACAGTGCGTGGATATCTGTCCTTCCGACATCATGCACATAGACCCGACATACAGGCGGGCTTACAACATCGAGCCCAATTTCTGTTGGGAGTGCTACTCGTGCGTGAAGGCGTGTCCGCAGCATGCGATAGACGTGCGCGGCTATGCCGACTTCGCCCCCCTGGGCCACAGCGTCCGGGTGCGCAGGGAGGAGGAGAAGGGAACCGTCTCCTGGAAGCT
>JAOTYM010000083.1 GCA_029861845.1 Gammaproteobacteria bacterium
GGGAGCCAGGGACAATTGGCCGAGCCGTCGGGGTCGTGATGTCAGCAGCAATATCGTCTGACCACGGTGCGGATTAAGGAAAGCGGTCTACCACGCCTACTGCTTCTTAAGGCGGTCTTCTGCGGCCATGCCGTCTTCGGGGTAGGAATATTCAGAAAGCGCGGGGCCGGCGTAATACCGCCACGTTGGACGGTAAATCAGCACTCGCGACGAGACAGACACCGCGCCTGATATCGGCATCGAATGCATCAGTCCAGCTCAGTGAAGGTCCCGCACGATAACGCCGCTCGATACCGCACAACTTGCAGCTAATCATCACAAACCCCCAGGGGTCGATTGTGCTCCTCGGCGGTGGATCGAGCCATTCCGTCAGCTCAAAATCTGCCTCCGAATACCCCGCCCACGCCAACGCCGCACGGTAATGGTCCGCCGCGGTTTCAGAGATGAGTGCAAAGGGGCCGCCCACAGTTAAATCTCCAATCAATGCCAAAGCGTGTAACACGGAGCCAATCGTGGCAACGGTTCGTATTGTGTGAACTTTGTGGTTGAAATTATAACACAATGGCGCACAGGTAAGAAGATGCAACCTACCTTCAAGCAAAAAGCTGACTTCATTTGGGAGCCATACATCCAGCCCGCCTTGTGCGGGGATTTTTTTGTTTGTGACCTACACGTTGATCTTATTTAGATGGGGGCTGACGATTACTGCCATTGGGGCGCATCGTTAGAAAGAGGTGGCGCCCCATCATCGCAGCTTTACCTGCTTGACCGAAGGTCTTATAGGCGGTCCAGCCTCAATTAGTGCTTTCTCCAGTCGAGTACCGTAATCGGTTCCGCCACTCACGTCCGCGAGTGAGACAGCGCTACCTGCAATATGGGGGCAAACGTATGATTCCCCCACGCACGGTGCCATAGAGGTCCAGCTTGGTGTGGCCGGAGTGCAAGCTTCTCCTTATCGTGAACTAACCAAACGGTATTGGTTTAGGTAGTAGTTGGAACGACCACTTTTAGAGGGGGCTCGCCTCTGATAGATTACACGCGGTTTCTTGTAGGATAATCACGGTTAATGTTTGAGTTAGTCAAGGCCGGCGGTTGGGTAATGTGGCCAATCATCGCGTGTTCGATTGCCGCACTTGCCATTATCGGTGAGCGTTTCTGGTCGCTACAAAAAAAGTATGTGTCACCGCCGAATCTGGTGACACAGATCCAGCAGTGGTTGGAACGCAAACAGCTTGATCAAGCGCGCATTACCCTTCTACGGCAGAGTTCACCGCTAGGGAGAGTCTTGGCAGCTGGGCTCATCAATCGTGATCATGATCGTGAGATTATCAAAGAATCGATCGAAGATGCCGGTCGGCACGTCGTGCCGGAACTTGATCGATACCTCAATAGTCTGGGCACGATTGCCTCTATATCTCCGTTTTTGGGTTTGCTTGGCACCGTACTGGGTATGATAGAGATGTTCGCAGGCATCAGTGCCCACGGAGTCGGCGATCCTGCCGTCGTAGCCGGTGGTATCGCGCAAGCGTTAATCACAACCGCGGCTGGGCTTGGCGTGGCTATCCCGAGTGTAATGTTCTATCGGTATTTTCGAGCGCGTATAAACGAGCTACTGGTAGATATGGAACAGCAAGCAATTAGGCTGATCGAGATACTACACGGTGAGCGCGAGCCGGAATGAGCTAACCGGGTGATCGTAAATGAAATTTCGTCCTCCCCACAGCGAAGAACCTGAACTTAATCTCGTACCATTGATCGATGTCTTGCTTATGACATTGATCTTTTTGGTTGTGACCACAAGCTTTTCCAAGGAGGCACACCTAAGGATTAAGCTGCCAGAGGCGACCACTCAAAAAAAAGTAAAGGCCAACACGATGAGTGTGGCAATCGATGCGCGCGGCCGCTATTACATTGGCGATAGACAACTCTTGAAGACAACCCCCGAAGCCCTGCGTAATTCGATGCTGTTGGCGGCAGGCGGTAAAGAAGACCCCGTGATTATTATTCACGCAGATGCAAAGACGCCGCACGAATCCGTAGTTCGCGTCATGGATGCCGCACGACGGCTTGGCTACACTAACCTGACCTTTGCGACCCAGCAACCCGTGCCGCGCGGCGAAACTCCGTGACGGAACTAGCCGTAGCCAATAGCGTACAGATCTATCGCCGCTTGTTGAGCTATGCATGGCCTTACAAGGGCGTGTTCCTGCTCGGGATCCTTGGCATGTTGGGGCTTGCGCTGAGTTCTGGTTCTTTTGTGGCCCTCATGAAGCCGATTATCGATGGGGGGTTTGTCGACAAGGACCCTGCCATCATTCAGTTAATCCCAATAGGCGTGATCGGCTTGTTTGCGTTTCGTGGATTATCGAGTTTCACAGCCGAGTACTCCGTAAACTGGGTAGGTCGAAAAGTTATTTTTGACATTCGCAACGCACTCTTCTCCCATCTCATGCGTTTGTCTAGCGGGTTCTATGATATGAACGCCAGCGGTACGCTCATCGCTAAGCTGATTTTCGATGTGGAACAGCTGGCGCGAGCCGCAACTAATGCAGTGCTTGTTATCGTGCGCGACGGATTTACCGTTATCGTCTTGATGCTTTGGATGGCCTATCTCAATTGGAAGCTAACGCTTGTGCTCATCCTGCTCGTTCCACCCGCAGTATTGGTAGTGAGGATTATGAGCCATCGATTGCGCAAAGCCAGTCACCGCATTCAGGAGTCAGTCGGTGGTATCTCACAGGTTGCCCAGGAAGCCATTGAGGGCCAACGAATAGTCAAGGCATTCGGCGCGCAAGAATTGGAGGTAGAAAGTTTCGCTAAGGTCAATACTAGCAACCGTCGCCAGTTCATGCGTCGCGTGGCGGTGTCTGCTATTGGTATAAGTTGCATGGTTTTGGCTGCCGCCGCCGCCATCGCCGCCGTACTTTTCGTGGCCGTCAAGTCTGGACAAGCAACCACGGGAGAATTTATCTCCTACACGTTGGCCATGATGTGGATGATGGCTCCGATCAAACGCGTGGCCAAGATAAATGAAACCATACAGGCAGGAATTGCTGCGGCGCATAGTGCGTTCAGCTTGCTTGATGAGTCTCCTGAACCGGACCTCGGAACAACGGAGCTCCCTGACGTAAAGGGTCGCGTGGAGTACAAAGATGTTGAATTTACGTATCCAGCATCAGCGCAGCCTGCATTGCTGAACGTATCTTTCTCTGTTAAGCCGGGCGAAACGCTGGCTTTAGTGGGGGCATCTGGGAGTGGCAAGACCACAGTCGTTAATTTATTGCCTCGTTTCTATTCGGTGACTAAGGGGGCCATTTTAGTAGATGGTGTAAATAGTGATGAGCTTAAGTTGGATAACTTGCGAAGTCACATCGCCATCGTTGGTCAGGAAACGCTATTGTTCGACGACACAATTCGAAACAATATTGCCTACGGTCGACTCGACGGCAACGACGATGAAGCGATTATTAAGGCGGCAGCAGCGGCGCATGTCTTGGAATTTGTCAATAAGCTACCACAGGGATTGGACACGGTTGTCGGAGAAAAGGGTTTGCGGCTTTCAGGTGGTCAGCGGCAACGAATCGCTATCGCACGCGCGCTCTATAAGAACGCGCCTATACTCGTTCTTGATGAAGCAACTTCTGCACTCGATAGCGAATCTGAGCGACACGTGCAAGCAGCCATGCAAACTCTGATGGAGAATCGAACAACATTGGTGATCGCGCATAGACTGGCAACCATTGAAAACGCCGATAGGATCGTCGTACTTGCTCAGGGCCGTGTCGTAGAGCAGGGCACGCATCAAGAATTAATCGGTACTGGAGGCGTGTACGCGAATCTACATCAGATGCAGTTTAGTGATCACCGAAACTGATGCATAAGAAAACCAGGCAATCACGCCGAAACAGCTCTAGCCATTAGCAAACCGTGGATTGGTTGCAGAAACACTGGGAGAAACGTACAGCACTAAGGTTTTTGTTGATCCCAGCGAGCTGGTTGTATCGTTTGCTGGCGGCCTCTCGTAGAGGATGTTACAAAGTGGGCCTGATGCGGGTCACCCGGGTTCCGGCGCCGGTCGTCGTCGTCGGTAACATCTCGGTCGGTGGAACCGGTAAGACGCCCCTAGTCCTATGGCTCAGCAAGTTTCTAACGGAGCAAGGGTTTCAACCCGGTATTGTGTTGCGCGGATACGGTGGCCACCAGACTGACGCAGGCGTGATAGCTGGCCCAGGATCGGATCCCGCTGTGGTTGGCGACGAAGCACTACTGTTAGCGAGGAACAGTTCCTGTCCAGTATTCGTTTCTCGAAATCGAGCTCGCGCCGCGCAGATGCTGGTGCGCGACCACGATTGCAACGTCATTCTGAGTGATGATGGGTTGCAGCACTATGCAATGGCGCGTGACGTGGAGATCGCCGTCATAGATGGCGATCGACGTTTCGGTAACGGACATCAGTTGCCAGCTGGCCCGCTGCGTGAATCACCCAAGCGATTGCTTGCGGTGGACATATGCGTAGTGAACGGCCGACCGCATGCGGGTGAATTGGGTATGCAGCTGGCAGGGCTGGCATTCCACCAGGTTACCGCGCCCGAAACACAACTGGAAACTAGTGCCTTTCGAGGTCAGCGCGTGCATGCTGTGGCCGGTATCGGTTGTCCGCAGCGATTTTTCAGTCATCTGCGGGACCTGGGCATTGAAGCGAAAGAACATCCGTTTCCTGATCATTATCAATTCACAGCCCAGGATATCGAGTTTAATGATGATTGGGTGGTGATCATGACCGAAAAGGATGCGGTAAAATGTGAACAGTTAGCGGATCAACGGCATTGGTATCTAGCGGTTGCGGCCAAGCCGGATCCGAAGCTGGGCATGCTGGTACTAAAACTATTGAAGGAGAGATTCCGTGGACAAGAAGCTACTTGATATCCTTGCCTGTCCGCTTTGCAAGAGCCCGTTGAAATACGACAAGGCACGTTCAGAGCTTTTATGTGTAGTCGATCACTTGGCCTATCCGATCAGAGACGACATACCCGTTATGTTGGAAGATGAAGCGCGACAGCTTACTGAAGACGAAGTCAAAAGGTTGAAGTAAGTCGTTGTTCGGTTTACGCCTCACAGGTCACAGTTCGCGGATCACGAACCCATGCGCGTAATTATCCCCGCTCGTTATGCATCGACACGATTACCGGGCAAGCCGCTGCAAGATGTGCATGGGCAGACGTTAATACAGAGAGTTTATAACCGTGCGATAGCAAGTGGTGCTACCAGCACGATTATTGCTACTGATGATGTAAGGATCAAGGAAGCGGCGGAGGCATTCGGGGCACAAGTGTGCATGACCTCCACTGAGCATCGCTCGGGTACTGAGCGTATCGCTGAGGTCATTAGAGTATTGGGAATTGACGACAATGAGGTTATTGTTGATCTGCAAGGCGACGAACCACTCATGCCAGCTGCGTTAATCGCACAGGTGGCGGAAACGCTAGCTCAGCACCCAAATGCAGTGGTGGCGACAGCGATGTATCCCATCACCGATCAGGCAAGCCTTTATGACCCGAATGTGGTTAAAGTGGTATGTGATCACGAAGGATTTGCATTGTTTTTCAGTCGTGCCGCTATTCCAAATTCTATGCAGTCCAGGGCCAACAGCGCAAGTTCGTGCCTAGGGTATAGGCACATCGGCTTATACGCTTATGAGGCAGGGCTCGTTAACCATTACGTATCACTACCACCATGTCGACTTGAACAAGTGGAAGCACTCGAACAATTACGAATTCTGTGGTATGGCATGCGCATTGCGGTGTGCGAGGCCTCAGAGGCACCTGGGCCAGGGGTTGACACACCGGAAGACTTGCAAATTGTGCGAGACATACTGAGAAAAAATAGCAACCTATAAGTTTGAACTCACAGCGTACAATAGCTATATTTCGTGCCCGGCGGTTGCCCGGTATTCGGTAGCAGTAGGAATGTGATGAAAGTATTGTTCGTTTGTTTAGGAAACATCTGTCGTTCACCAACGGCGGAAGGTGTTTTTCGTAAGCTGGTCGAGAGCGAAAATCTTGGTGGGCCAATCTTTGTCGATTCGGCGGGAACGCACGCCTATCATATTGGTCAGCCACCGGATCCGCGTGCGCAGGCGGCAGCGGCACGGCGCGGGATCGATTTAAGTGGGCTAAGGGGACGCCAAGCGACGCTGGAAGATTTTCATGAGTTTGATTATGTTCTGGCGATGGATCGAGAGAATTACGAATACCTGCGATCGATATGCCCGCACGCATTGACATACAAGATCCGACTATTCATGGAATTTGCGCCTGATTATCCGAACGACGAAGTACCTGACCCGTACTTTGGCGGCATTAACGGGTTCGATCGTGTACTAGACATGATCGAAGATGCCGCCGGCGGCTTGGTGGCAGAAATTCGTCGCCGGTACTGATCTATCGCAGCAAACGGCGGTCCCACGTTTAAACCGCAAGCTATTTGTTGGTGTCCGTGGGGGCGCGCGTTTCTACCTGCACTAATTCAGTCTTGCGCTCGCTTTCAACCTGTACCGGTGGGTGGCCCTCTCGCGGGGCCATGCTTGGCCCCGCTGGCGGGGCTTGCGTATCCGGTTGACGTAGATCGTTCGTCTGCGGACTCGGCGCTATTTTGTCGTGCGCAACGGCGGGGGCGCTCGACGCCGCCGCTGTACTCCTCTCTGACTCACTCTTCGGTTGCTCGTCTCTGATGTTGTCTTCTGGACGCTGTTGTTGGTTGACGTTCTCGTTAGCGAGCGGTGCTGGCTCTGTTTCGCCGTCGTTCGCAGCATTGTCTTTAGCGGCGCGTGACTTTTGGCCGGGTTTGGTTTGCGGTTTAGCCCGCCGACCACGACGACGACTGCGCGAACTACGTGCCGACTCGGCTTTTTCTTTCGGCTGTTCTGGCGCCGGGGCTTCGGCCGGCGTTGCATCTTTGGCGCGACGCGGTGCGGCGTGGGTAGCCCGGGGGGTGCTTTTGCTGCGTTGTGCTGTGGCTCTCGCAGGGGCGCGCGGGCGCGACGGACGACCCTGACGTCGAGCATACGTACCCTTTGTGTCACGAGCCTTGGCTGTATCGCCGCCCTCACCGACGATGACAGGTTTCTTTTTTGATCGAACAAAAAGCTTTTTAAGGGGCTCTAACAGCGAACGCTTTCGAACCGGCGGTGTTACGAGATGGGCAATCGGACCGACTACCGCCTTTTCGGGTTTGGCGACAGTCGTGGTGGTTTCTGTTTCAGTCTCTTCCGAAGTAGGGATCTCATAGCTAGGCACGTTGCCTTCAGCCTCTAGCTCATCGCTGCGCAACCGTTTGATTCGGAAGTGTGGGGTCTCCAACTCGGGGGTCGGTATGATTACGATAGAGGTGCCGAGGCGCGACTCTAAAGCTGTAATCTCGAAACGTTTCTCATTGAGCAAGTAGGTTGCTGTTTCTACCGGCAGATGGACATGTACGGTCGCGGTGTTTTCCTTAAGTGCGTGATCTTGGATCATCCGCAGCACGCTTAGGGCCGAAGATTGAATACTGCGGATATGGCCGGTCCCGCTACACCTGGGACAAACCAAGCTACTGGACTCACCGAGGGACGGACGTAATCTTTGCCGTGACATTTCAAGTAGCCCGAAGCGTGAGATACGGCCAACCTGTACACGCGCCCGATCAACCTTGAGCGCTTCTATTAACCGATTTTCTATCGCCCGCTGATTACGTATCGGTGTCATGTCTATGAAATCAATGACAATAAGCCCACCTATGTCTCGTAGCCTCAACTGGCGTGCGGTTTCTTCCGCCGCCTCCAAGTTGGTGTTAAGAGCCGTGTCCTCGATGTCGCTGCCCTTAGTTGCCCGCGCGGAGTTGACATCGATAGTAACGAGTGCCTCGGTACGGGCAAATATCAGCGATCCACCAGATTCGAGCTCGACCTCCTGAGAAAACGCGGAGTCAATCTGATGCTCGATTTGGAAGCGAGAAAAAAGTGGTGTCTCGTCCTTGTAGAGTTTTAGTTTATGGAGGTTCTGCGGCGATACCTGCTCCATAAACTTCTTCACGCGATCGTGGATGTCGGGCGTATCGACGAGAATTTCACCGATATCACTATGCAGATAATCGCGTACTGCGCGCACCACGAGATTGCTTTCCTGATAAATTAAGAACGGTGCGGCGCGTTCTTGCGCAGCGCCGCTGATGGCGCCCCACAAATGCACCAGATAGTCTAAATCCCACTGCAGTTCCTCCGCCGTTCTGCCGATGCCGGCGGTACGTGCGATCAGCGCATAATCATCGGGAATCTTGAGCTGGGCCATCGCCTCGCGCATCTCGGCCCGTTCTTCTCCTTCGATGCGTCGTGATATGCCGCCACCCTTTGGGTTATTGGGCATCAAAACCAGATAGCGGCCAGCCAGGCTTATGAAAGTAGTCAGCGCGGCGCCTTTGGTGCCACGTTCCTCTTTGTCGACTTGCACAACGAGCTCTTGGCCTTCTTTGATAACGTCCTTGATGCGCACCTGGCCCATCGGTGTCTTCTCATCGACACCAGTGAAATAGATGCGTGAGATTTCCTTGAGGGGTAGAAAGCCTTGACGTTCTGTACCGTAATCGACAAACGCGGCTTCCAGACTTGGTTCAACGCGGGTTACGCGACCCTTGTAGATATTACCCTTTCTTTGCTGGTAGGCCGTCGACTCAATGTCAAGTTCTAGTAGTTTTTGGCCATCAACAACGATTAAACGCAACTCCTCGGGGTGAGTTGCGTTAAACAGCATTCTTTTCATTGCAAATCCCCGACGCGCCCGACCCACACGGCGACAATTCTAGATCGCCGATCCGCGCTAGATCACCACTACGCTCAGGCAGTACGAGTGAACGGGACGATTACTACCGGCGATCGACAACCTGTGGCTTGCACGGTAAAGTGTTGCCGAATCGCATGGGCCCGGATGGTTGTGTAACACCCGGTACCGTACACGAACTGGAGTCCCGTAGGGCGGTGCTGATGAAGACGCTGCTCGGCGTTTTCAGCATCCTGCCAGGCATAGTGGACATGTCTTTTATTCGGACGCGTCTAAATATGTGCGCCACTCTGAAGGGCGAGCGACGCGAAACCCATGTTCCTCAAATACCCGGGCACCTCGGCCACTATAGGCGGCGGGTTACCGCGGGGTAGGCGGGTCACAAACCCGCCGCAAAAACCATTACACAAGTATGTGCTTATCCGTATTCTGCAGGTGAAAATCTCGTTGCACCTGTCCTAAAAATATATCAGCCGGGCCGCCTTGCAGCAATCTGTTATTATCGCCCCGTATGAGAGCCGGAAAACAACCAAACGCCAGCGCCGTCCAATATCGTGAAATCGATGCACAGGCGGCGGGCCAGCGGGTCGATAACTTTCTGATTTCTAAACTCAAAGGTGTCCCAAAGAGCCATATCTATCGCATCTTGCGAAAAGGCGAGGTGCGTATCAACCGCGGCCGTTGCCCGCCGGATTACCGTCTCCAGGCCGGCGATGTCGTACGCATCCCGCCCATGCGGTTACCGACTACCGACCACGGGCGTGCCGTTGGCCCGAGCCGGCCCCCGGCGCTATCGATCTTGTTTGAAGATGATGATCTCCTGGCGGTGGACAAGCCAGCTGGGCTCGCCGTGCATGGCGGTAGTGGCGTCGCCTGGGGGTTGATCGAAGGCTTGCGGGCTAGTCGGCCCAGGGCCCGGTTTTTAGAGTTGGTGCATCGCTTGGACCGTGACACTTCCGGCTGTCTGCTGGTGGCCAAGCGCCGTTCGGCGTTACTGGCATTGCATGAGCAGTTGCGTGACGCCGAGATAGACAAACGTTACACGGCACTCGTGCGAGGCCGCTGGACTGACCATGTAACGCAGGTTGAGGCACCGTTGCTGAAGTTTCGCCTACGGTCAGGTGAGCGTCAGGTAGAGGTTTCACAGACAGGTCGAGACGCTGTCAGCCAGTTCGTGCCTAAATGCCTCTATGCCAATTCGACCCAGGTGGAGATACGACTCCTAACTGGCCGCACCCACCAGGCGCGGGTGCACGCCGCCCACAGCAACCACCCGATCGCGGGTGACACCAAGTATGGTGATCGGGAATTTAATCGTAGTGTGCGACGCTTGGGCTTAAATCGGCTGTTCTTACACGCGCATTGTTTGACCTTCAGGCACCCACGCAACGGTAGCAGACTGGTCATCGAGTCGACCCTGCCGCGGGAGCTTGCGATGTTGCTTGACTCCTTAGGTAGCGCCTCGCCGAGCGATGACAACGGGGCGTAACAATGACCCAATCTGCGCCAGTGCAGCGCTGGCAGACGGGGGCCGGGGCGTGCGCTTCGTCATAGACTTGAATGGCAAAAATGTGCCTGCTTTCGCTATTCGCTTTCGCGGTAAGGTCTATGCTTATGTTAATCGGTGCGCGCACCAGTCTTTGGAGCTCGACTGGAGCAAGCGGAACTTTTTCGATGTGGCGGGTGATTTCCTGCTGTGCGCGACCCATGGTGCTCGCTATTATCCCGATACCGGCGCTTGTGCCGGTGGGCGTTGCGACGGCCAACCTCTGATGCCCCTTGGCGTACTAGAGCGCGACGATCAGGTGTATTTGGCAGTTGATGGGGCACATTTGATTACAGGACTTGAAGATAGTTAACCAGGGCAGAACGCATGACTGAAACGAACGGCCAACCACCGGCATCGCAAGAAGCGGGACACGCAAAACAGGACTGGGAACAGACCCTTTTGGAGCGACTCGCGTTTGCCTCATTGAATGAACAACGCAAGGCGCGTCGATGGAGCATATTCTTCAAGGCATTTTTTGCGGTCTATCTCGTAATCCTTTTGCTGATGGCGCTTTCTAGTGGCTTTGGCGGTACCCCTTCGGTAAGTGGTAAGTACACAGCGCTCATTGACCTCGATGGCGTTATTGCGGCTGATACGATTGCTAGTGCCGACAACATAGTATCAGGGTTACGTGCGGCATTCGAAAGTAAGGCCAAAGGCGTGATTCTGCGGACGAACAGTCCCGGCGGAAGTCCGGTACAAGCGAGTTATATCAATCACGAAATCGAACGACTTAGAAAAAAATATCCGGATACCCCCGTTTACGCCGTAATCGGTGATATATGTGCGTCCGGCTGCTATTACGCGGTAGCAGCCACCGATAAAATCTTTGCCAATGAGTCCAGCATTGTTGGGTCCATTGGGGTACTAATGAATGGATTTGGGTTTGTCGACAGCATGAAGAAACTTGGTATCGAACGGCGACTATTGACGGCCGGTGATAACAAGAATTTCCTGGATCCGTTCTCGCCGATGCATCCCAAACATCGCGAGCACGCGCAGGTGCTGTTAAACAGGATTCACCAGCAATTCATAGATGTTGTAAAGCAAGGGCGTGGTGAGTCCCTAACCCAATCCGATGAGACCTTTAGTGGTCTGTTTTGGACTGGTGATGAGGCGTTGCAGATGGGTCTGATTGATGAATTCGGAAGCGCCAGTTATGTCGCTCGCGAGGTCGTTGGGGCGGATGAGATCGTCGACTTCACGCATCGGGAGAACTTGCTCGATCGTTTCGCCCAGCGAATCGGCACGGCGATGGCACAGACGCTGGGAACGGAGTTATTGGCCCGTATTCCTCAGCTGCGGTGACGCCTAGGCGATAGATAGGACATCCACGCCTTCGTTCGCTAACATCCTTGTTAGACATATGAGCGGCAGGCCGATGATGGCGCTGGGATCGTCACCTTCCAGTCGAGATAACAATGCAATCCCCAAGCCTTCTACTTTCACGCTACCAGTGCAATCGTAGGGTTGTTCGGTGCGAAGGTAGTTTTCGATCTCGTTCTCACTAAGTTCTCGAAACAACACCTTGATCGGCACCGTATCGTATTGGATCTGCTCGCTTTGGTTATTCAGCAAGGCCACCCCTGTGTACAAAGTAGTCCAGTTTGCCGACGCTTGACGCAACTGTTCAATTGCGCGCTCGTGACTCTCGGGCTTGCCGATCATATCGCCGGTGGCGTTGACGGCCACTTGGTCGGCACCGATGATCAGCGCGTTGCCGACGCTAGCGGCCACCGCGCGCGCCTTGGCTATTGCAAGTCGCTTGACCAGTGCCTCCGGACCCTCATTGGAGGTGGGTGATTCGTCTACCTCGGGGGCAACGACCTCAAACGCGAGGTGTAGACGCTCGAGTAGCTTTTTGCGATAAGGTGACGACGAAGCAAGAACAATCTTTGGCTGAGGCATTCGCGAAAGTATCAAGTAGCGAGCGCTCAGTTGCAACAAACGTGCGCCCTTAAACTGCCATTTTTGACATAAATTACGGGCAGTTATATGATGCGCGGCCAAGTTACGAGCGGGTCTAGGATAGATGCGGGCAGCTAGTTTGCCAGCGACAGTGGACCCCATAAAGTTGGCCGACTCTGGCGCCCGCTTGACGGGCGAGTTGCCGGTAAAGGCTATGGGCCGTCTGCGGGCGCTATGCGTGGATGAGAGCGGCACCGTGAGCATCAGTCTGTCGTTCGAACGCAGCGGCGATCGCGGTCTAGGGCGGATGCAGGGTACTATCGCAGCCAGCCTACAGGTTGTATGTCAGCGGTGTCTGGAGAAGATGACGCTGGTCCTCAGGGCAGAACCATCGGTAATACTGATTAGGGCCCAAGACCGGGAGGATTTAACACCGCGAAATACTGATTCGCTGGTCGTAGATGGGCCGATCTTGCTGAGCAATATTGTTGAGGACGAGTTGTTGTTGGCGATGCCGATGGTGCCAATGCATGATATCGATAAATGTCTAGCTGGTGAATATCGACACCGCCAGGAGAAACCCAACCCGTTTTCGGTTTTGGGCGAACTAAAACATAAGGACTAATTGTAGTGTCCTTTTAGAGGATCTAGCATGGCCGTACAGAAAAGCCGAAAAACTCCATCGCGGCGCGGAATGCGCCGCTCACACGACGCCTTAGATAAACCGACATTGTCGATCGATTCGACTAGCGGTGAGACGCATCGTCGCCATCACGTAACGCCTGATGGATTTTATCGTGGTCAAAAGGTGGTTGAGACCCCTAAGAGCGACGTAGACGCCGACTAACGATACACGACCAAGGAGAGTCTCAAACCTTTGACGGCTACCATTGCCTTGGACGCCATGGGCGGCGACCATGGTCCGGGTGTTACGGTACCGGCAGCGTTGGCAGCTCTGCGGCATTACGCCTCGGTCAACCTTATCCTAGTCGGCCAGCGCGATGCGCTGGTGTCAGCGCTTCAAAACCAGCGCGCGCAGGAGAGTGAACGGCTTTCCATTCATCATGCGTCACAGCTGGTTGGCATGGATGAAGCGCCGGCGCAGGCGCTACGCATGAAAAAGGACTCTTCTATGCGGGTAGCGATCAACCTCGTAAAGACGGGAGACGCCCAGGCGTGCGTCAGTGCCGGCAATACGGGTGCACTGATGGCGACAGCGCGCTTCGTCCTGAAGACGCTTCCGGGCATCGATCGACCGGCGATTATTTCCATCTTGCCGACAATTCAGGGGCATGTGCATGTGCTGGATCTTGGGGCCAATGTCGACTGTACCGCCGAGCAATTGCTGCAATTCGCGATAATGGGTTCAATATTGGTTAGTTCTGTGGAAGACAATCCGAGCCCACGGGTAGGCTTGTTGAATATCGGCGAGGAGGACATTAAGGGCAGTGAGACGGTAAAGCGTGCGGCCGAGTTATTGCGAAACAGCAAAGTCAATTATTGCGGTTACGTTGAGGGCGATGAGATTTATACTGGTGATATGGACGTGGTGATCTGTGATGGATTTGTCGGCAATGTGGCGCTGAAAACTAGTGAGGGCCTAGCTAATATGATCACCCATTTCATGCGCCAGGAGTTCCGACGTAACATCCTTACTAAGGTGGTCGGATTAGCCTCACTGCCCGTCTTGAAGAGGTTTCATAGGCGGGTTGACCCACGACGTTACAATGGAGCCAGTCTCGCCGGCCTTAATGGAGTCGTTATAAAGAGTCATGGCGGTGCTGATGCTCTGGCCTTCAGATATGCCATTCAGGAAGCATTGAATGAGGCAAACAAACATTTCCCGGAACAGATCAGCGAGAAATTAGAATCGATGTTGGTGAAAGAGGGAGCAGCTTGAACTATTCAGGTGTGATTGGCAGCGGCGGTTACTTACCGGAGAAGGTATTGACCAATGCCGACTTGGAAAAGATGGTCGACACTTCCGATGAGTGGATTTTGTCGCGCACCGGCGTGCGCGAACGCCGTATCGCGGCAGAAGGAGAGCACACCGTCGATCTCGCAGAGCATGCAACCCGCCGTGCCATCGAAGCAGCCGACATCGACGTTCGCGACATCGATCTGATTGTGGTAGCAACAACTACGCCGGACCAAGTCTTTCCGAGTACTGCTTGTCTTTTGCAAAAACGCCTGGGCATTCACGGCTGCCCCGCCTTTGATGTGCAGGCAGTATGCACCGGTTTCGTTTATGCGTTAGATGTGGCCGACAAGTTCGTACGCACCAACAGCGCCGACTGTGCGCTAGTGGTGGGGGCCGAGACCTTTTCTCGAATCATAGATTGGAGTGATCGAAACACTTGCGTACTGTTTGGCGATGGTGCAGGGGCGGTGCTACTGCAAGCGGTCGATAAACCGGGAATCATATCATCGCATTTACATGCAGATGGGCAATATACCGCGCTGCTAGAGGTGCCGGCCGGGATTTCCAAGGGCTACGACAAAGTAATAAACGGCGAGGCCTACGTGACTATGGGGGGTGCCGAGGTGTTTAAGGTAGCCGTCAAACAGCTTGGCAGCATCGTTGACGAGACCTTAGAAGCCAACAATATGAAAACATCGGATGTGACCTGGTTGGTACCGCACCAGGCAAATATTCGCATTATCGCGGCCACCGCGAGGAAGCTCGGCTTGTCCATGGACCACGTAGTGGTCACCATTGATCGGCATGGCAACACGTCGGCGGCATCGATACCGCTGGCGTTCGACGAGGCGGTGCGCGATGGGCGCATCAAACGTGGCGATATCGTCTTAATGGAAGCGTTCGGCGGCGGTTTCACTTGGGGTTCGGTCCTGCTGAACTACTAAAAACCAACTTCAAGCGATAAGGTGCAAGTAACAAGGCCAAACCCCTAAAGCCTTGCATGGATTCTCGCTCGTTACTTGCAACTTCGCACTTGCGACTGAATTTATGTCGATAGGGTTTGTTTTTCCTGGACAGGGATCCCAATCGGTTGGCATGCTGGCTACCATGGCGGCAGATTACGTCGATATCGAGCGTACATTTGCCGAAGCGTCAGAAGTGCTTGGCTTTGATCTTTGGCAGCTGGTGCAGAACGGGCCCGAGGACAGTCTCAATAAAACCACAAATACCCAACCAGCGATGCTAGTAGCCGGTGTAGCAGTTTGGCGTGTGTGGCAATCTCGCGGCGGACCCTTGCCAGATTACGTGGCTGGCCACAGCTTAGGCGAATATACGGCGCTTGTATGCGCCCAGGCTATCGAGTTTAAGGAGGCCGTACAATTAGTGGCGGATCGCGGGCGATTTATGCAACAGGCCGTGCCGATCGGTGAAGGTGCAATGGCGGCGATCATGGGCCTCGATGATGATGCCGTACGACAAGTCTGCGAGGAGGTTGCCGCTGGCGACATCTTGGCGCCGGTCAATTTCAATGCCCCCGGACAAGTAGTCGTTGCCGGTAACACGGCGGCGGTAGAACGCGTTGTCGATCAAGCGAAATCAGCGGGCGCGCGTCGCGCAGTATTGTTGCCGGTAAGCGGACCGTTTCACAGCGCGTTGATGCACCCAGCGGCCGTACATATGGCAGAGCGTTTGCGCAGAACAGATATTCGCAATCCGCAAATACCCGTGATCCACAATTCGCATGTTGAAATGGAGACTGACCCAGGCGCGATTCGAAACGTGCTTGTGCAACAGATTGAGTCACCGGTGCGCTGGGTGGAAACCATTCAGAAGATGGTGGCGTTGGGCGTCGATACGGTCGTAGAGTGTGGCCCAGGTAAGGTGCTGGCTGGCCTGAACAAGCGCATCGCCCGCGATGCGCGATCATTGGCTGTGTCTGATTCTGATAGTCTTGCGACCGCGCTATCCGCGGTGGCTGAAGACGCCTAATCTTGGTGCAAGCAGAATGGAAAAACTCTTAGAACATGAAGTCGCGCTGGTGACGGGTGCGAGCCGAGGTATCGGGCTTGCGATCGCACTAGAACTTGGACGCCAAGGTGCATTCGTTGTCGGTACATCGACGACGACCGGTGGTGCGGAAAGTATTGATAGTCGCTTTAAAGAGCATGCCATCGAAGGTCAAGGCATGGTGTTGAATATCACCGATGCAGACTCCATCGAACAACTGTTGGCAAAGATGGCGCAGTCCTGTGGGCCAGCATCGGTTCTTGTGAACAACGCCGGCATTACACGTGACAATCTGCTCATGCGAATGAAAGATGAAGATTGGGACATTGTTGTCGACACTAATCTCAAATCCGTGTTTCGGCTATCGCGGACGTGCATCAAGCCCATGATCAAGGCGCGTCGCGGGCGAATTATCAATATCAGTTCGGTTGTCGCTGCCACCGGTAATCCCGGGCAAGCAAACTATGCCGCCGCCAAAGCGGGCGTGGTCGGTTTTACGCGGGCGCTGGCGCGTGAACTTGGCGGCCGCAACATCACGGTTAATACGGTAGCACCCGGGTTTATCGATACTGACATGACCCGGGCATTGCCGACCGAGCAGGCACAGGCGCTATTGCGGCAAATACCGCTAGGGCGCCTGGGGTTGGTGGAAGAGGTGGCGCACGCCGTGGCCTTCCTGGCGTCGCCACGGGCGGCCTATATCACCGGCACCACGGTGCACGTGAATGGTGGCATGTATATGAATTAAAAAGGGTTTATTTGCTGGAGACGGTATCGTAGACTGAATGGTGCAATTATGATAACTATGCGCCGTCGCAAAGGCCAAACTAGGATGCCTTGGAGGAATAGGCTGATATGAGCAGTGTTGAAGAACGCGTCAAGAAAATCGTTGTCGAGCAACTGGGGGTCAATGAGAACGAAGTAAGTACGGGGTCGTCGTTCGTTGATGATCTAGGCGCAGATTCTCTAGATACGGTCGAGTTGGTGATGGCTTTGGAGGAAGAGTTCGGAACTGAGATTCCGGATGAACAAGCAGAAAAAATCACCACCGTGCAACAGGCCGTCGAGTACATCAACTCGCGACTCAACTGACCGAATTTCCTACCCACAGGGCCGCGACCACAGGCGTGGGTGCGGCCCTTCGGTTTATCTCTAACCCTGTCATCATGGGTGTCATTGCATCAACTACGAGGGTCCGCTTTTGAGTAAGCGGCGTGTGGCCATCACCGGACTGGGCATCCTTTCACCGCTTGGCATAGGTGTTGAAGAAAACTGGCGCAATCTCTGTGCCGGGCACAGCGGCATCGGGCCGGTGACCCATTTCGACGCGGCCGCGTTTCCCTCCCGTATTGCCGGCGAGGTCAAGGACTTCGATGTCGCGAATTATCTGCCCCAGAAAGAAGCGCGACGAATGGATCGATTCATCCAACTCGGAATGGCGGCAAGCATTGAAGCAATTCAAACATCAGGCCTCGAAGTGACTGATGCCAACGCAACGCGTATCGGTGTACACCTTGGCTCGGGTATCGGTGGGGTAGGGACCATCGAGTCGACAACCGAACTTCTGCTGGAGAAAGGCCCACGCCGCGTATCGCCTTTCTATGTGCCGATGAGTATTGCCAACATGTTGTCGGGCGACCTGTCTGTTATGTTTGGATTCAAGGGTCCAAATCTAACTATGGTTACCGCCTGCTCGACTGCCACCCATTCTATTGGTGATGCCGCGCGGTTAATCGAATATGGTGATGCTGACGTTATGGTGGCGGGTGGCGCCGAAGCGGCGATAACACCCACCTCACTCGCCGGCTTTGGTAATGCCAAAGCACTTAGCACCCGCAACGATGACCCAACCGCAGCAAGTCGTCCATGGGATAAGGACCGCGATGGTTTTGTGC
>JAOTYM010000084.1 GCA_029861845.1 Gammaproteobacteria bacterium
CCGTCACGATGGTCAACAACCACACGTAACTGGCAACACGAAGCATGCGTAGAATTAAACCCGAAGCATCATAAAGAAAGAAAGGTAGCATGAACCATCTAGGCGACAACTATGTTGACAAACACCGCCCTCGGCCGAAAGCGGACGTTCTAGTAACTCCAAAACGGAGTGTTTTTGCACAGATGTGGCCGACCTCCTGGTCTGTCATCAGGTAGTCGGTCAATCAATAGCCCTGTGCTCTTTGCTCAGAATCAGTAAGTTATCTGTGAGTTTGCCAAGAGCGTATCGCGCGCTGTGACCGCCAGTGTGACCAAGTCCTGCCAACCGGGCGTGCTCAAAAACCTCTCGCAATTAGCAGCCGCAAAGTGCTTATTTTGTAGACTTCGGGAAGCGTAGAATGGGGGGTTCAAAAACAAATGTTTTTGTCACTCCTGGTGGATACCAACCTCCGTGAGGAATCGGACTCCGGTCGGCCTATCACTCGCCTGACCAGGGTACGATGCCAGCGTAAGCTACTGTTCATAGCGCACAAGTCCGTGATAGAGCCCAACCGATCCGTGTTATAACATGGATGTTGGTACGTCTATATCTAGTTAGGGCAATTGGGAATGGAACTACGCGCAACAACGCCCGCAGTTTTCGGAGTACTTGAGGACGGAACGATGCTATGAGCCTGGGAAGCCAAGTGGCCGACGCGATGAAAAAGCTCTCGGAGGACCGCTTCGAAGATGCCGTTGTTGCCGCTAGCGTTGCACTGTCAGCAACCGCACGCCTCGAGTATCCGACGGATGGAGACAAGGCGGCGTGCCGCAAGTTCTTGGAAAAGAACCTCCCGATAATCAGCAGGATCGGCTGGGTGTCGTTCGGCGTCTCACAACCTATCAATTTCAGCTATCGACGACTCGATTCAAAAGCGCCTGGAATAGCCGTCCGGACAATGCCGGAAATGCTCTATGACGTCGTACGATGCACGGCGGTTCACGAAGCTAGACTTCCAGACAATTTGCGGTTTACAAAGCAGCCCGTTATCCAACTGGGCAACGATGGCGAGCTCCGCCTGCCGATCGACGTTATTTACGGGCTGCTGATGGCCGTTGTCGCGTCCCCGAAGAATGCGGATCAGAAAGTCGAAGGAGACCCGATGTTTTCATTCGGCGGGAAGAGCAAACGGGTCAATGAATTGTGGGGAAATCGTAGCAAGGTAGAAACTTTTATCGGGGTCAATTGATGTCAGGTTCCAATGGGGATGGGTAATCGGCTCAGCCCTAACAAGCCGATGGACGACGACCGGCCAACCCGCTGTGTGGCTCGCCCGGCGCGTCATCGGCGACGTTATGCTGTTTAAAACAGTAAGAGTTACATGGAAGAAGAAAATATGAGCAATGAGAAACCTAACGAAGATTCGGATTTTTCTGATCTAGATAAAACTATTTTAACAGGGAGAATATACCCAGCAATTCAAAGTTGTGTTGGTAACCGATATAAAATTATTGTTGGTTATTTTGCTGTTATTGGTTTCTTATTGGCAATAGGTGAAGAAAAGGTTAAAAAGTTAGTTGATTCTGGCGCAATCTTGTTTCTAGCATGGATTTTTACTTTTCTTATCTTGCATAACTTTGTTAACTATTGGCGCAATTCCCATGATCAGACAAAACATGAGCATGGAAAAAAATATATTGTACCGCCAATGGAAACTTCATCGAGCATAATCATGTGGGGTTTAATATGGTGTGGATATTTTTTCTTGAAAAGATATATAACAGCATAACAACTCAATCGTGCCGACGCCAAACCTGTCACTTCGTTCCGAGCAGAGGCGCGGCACATTTCCAACGTTATGCCCATTCTAAACCCACTTTCTTACTTTATTCTTGTAGGTAGTCCACGCTGAACCAAGCTGCTTTTCTAGCATTTTTTCCTCTGTTCTCACAAAAACTAACTCCATCAAGATAGCAAAAATGGGGATAATCATTAACGGTGCCAAAGATCCCATTAGGATGGCAATTCCAAGCAGAATGAGAACCATGCCCAAATACATTGGATGTCGACTTATTCGGAAAACACCAGTTGTAATCAAGGCTGTCGATATTTCAAACGGTTTGACAGTTGTCCGCGCTTTCTTGAATGCTGCGTCAGCCATTAGGTTAAGGGTAATTCCTGTTACTAAAGGAACTATTCCCAGTAAATTCCAAGGGTATGGTGCAAAATTATAGATTGGCGATAGGAAGTTAAGTAACACCATCGTAGCGATGGATATAAATAAATATGTTGGAGGTAAGACGCGTTTAATTTTCATCTTCGTCTATAGGCACAACGAGTATTGAACGTCTCGATCGCAGTATATCTGCGGCCGGGAATGGCGTCATAACCGAAAAGGGCTCTATTCCTCGGGATGCCCGAGTGAGCACAATTTCTAGCACATGCCGAGTTTTGCAAAGGAATATAATTCTCTAAGTACTTGAAATGATGGTGGGCGATGCTGGGATTGAACCAGCGACCCCTGCCGTGTGAAGGCAGGCGCCTCGGTGCTCTAAAGACCACCTGGTTCCCAACCAAGTAGTCGATGTTAATAACCTTTGTGCTCTCTGTGTCGCCTCAGTAGGTTACATCTGTCATAACTTCTTGCTCAGGGATCACAATCCAACATGGAGCATCACCGATCCGTGTTATAACATGGATGTTGGTACAGCTATTTCTAGTTATGTTTCTTGAATTGAGCAATCAATGACTGACGTAGTAAAGAGCGTTTCCACACTCACGAAGGCCCTTGGAATGCCTGGCGGCTTCTATTTCAATCTTATTAGGCAGGACGACTGGTCTTTCATAATAAAGCTTCACGCCCTAATTGAAGCAGCCATCACTCATCTTCTTGTCGAGGCAACCAATAACAAGGAACTTGAGGACATCTTTAGTAGGCTAGAGCTGAGTAACATGAAAACTGGCAAACTAGCATTTGCCCACAAATACGATCTGATCGATAAGCAAACTATTACATTCATCAGAACGATTTCAGAAATACGTAATGAATTTGTTCATAAGATTGGAAACGTGGGATTAAAACTAGACAAATATCTATCTTCCTTAAGCAAAGACAAACGAAATAATTTCTACTCGGCTGTTTTGATGGGTACCCCTGATCAAATTGAAATTAATGGTGAGAGCGTTTCGGTCAAGCAGTTCATATCTGAAAATCCAAAACAACACATTTGGATGGTTTCAATGTACTTGCTTGAAGATATTTATCAGACCCAACAAACTACAGCAAAGGAGCACTCGTATACAGAGTTTGCTAGATATTTTGCCAAAGAATCAGAAGCTGAACCTAATGAAAAGTCCCACGAAGAAACATAACAAGCGCATGCAGTCGGGTCAAAATGTTCGCTACGCTCTCATTTTGACCGCTGATGCGGGGCGTTATGTCGCAAATGACGAATCCACATGTTTGATGATTTTGATCCTTCGCTTTTGAACGATCCCGAATTCAAGGAAGACTCGGTTCGCGAAGAGATCGTCGTGCCGATTATCAAACGCCTTGGTTATTCGGCGTCGGGGGCGAACAAGATCGTCCGAAGCAAGAACCTGCTGCACCCATTCGTGATGATCGGATCTAAAAAGCACCCAATCCATATCATCCCGGATTACCTACTACACAGCGATGGTCGCCCCGGACTGGTGCTGGACGCAAAACGGCCCAAAGAGGATCTTGTCAAATCCAAACACGCCGAACAGGCATATTCCTATGCGATACATCCCGAAGTTCGCGTACGATTTTATGCTCTCTGCAACGGCAACCAATTGGCCGCTTACGACATCTATGGCATCGCTCCGATATTCGTGATCGATTTTGAAAACATTGATCGCGACTGGGATGTCATTGCAAGTGTCCTTTCACCCGAAAACGTGTCATTTGCCGCCGAGATGCGCTTCCAACCAGATTTCGGTACGGCAATTGCTAAAATGGGGTCACCACCGGGTTTTCAATGGTTGTTTCCATTCGTCAAGTTTCCACAACTCATGTGCGTACACGATGATCTCTACACCATGTCGGTTGCCATTCCGATTGGTGACGTCGATCATCTGGCATCCTTTGATGCTGACAAGGATACCTTCAATAAGCTGCTACAATTCACGGACGACCAGAACCGAGAACACATCCTTAATTTGATGGCTCCGGGGCAGGTGGTGACGGCGCTTCGGCCGATCTACCTATCACTGGACACCATTGTGGGCGAACCGACGCGTGGGCAGCACGACGTGTTTGTGCCTTTCGTAATCAAAGATGCCAAACAACTTTCTGAATCTGACTTTAGAGCAGCAGAGGCTCTGGCGAACGCGGAGCAAGCGACATAACAGAGCGATGAACGCGGAGTGGCCGACAGCGCGTTTACAAATGCAAGATCAACCGCGGCCACCCGGTTATCGCAGACGTTAGGTGGGGTGAATCGCTGCGCGACCACCTGGTCTCTCATCAGGTGGTCGCTAGATTCGCGACTCAGTTAGGCTACCTTTACTTCAAACGGTACCACCAGGCGGCTAGCATGACGTTCGAACCCCCTTGGGGACGCCAGTTTTTTCGACCACTTGCTAATAACCCGCCGCGCGTCCGAGTAGCTGGCGCTCAACCCGCTGCATCAGGCGAAGACAGCGACGCGCGTTCACTGACCGACCCAGTGCCAAAACGATCTCCAGCCCGGGAGACTGGCGACGGCGATGAGCGCAATGAGCGCGAGCGCGAACCACCTAAAAAACGCCTCAGAGGCGCGGCGAAAGTTTCGGGCCCCAAGCCAGACGGCGGCTGCGTAAAGCGGCATCAACCCGATCGACACAGACAAAGTGTGTGGCGAAAGAAGACCGTTCCACCAGTATGTGGCCCCGCTGACGACGGCCGTAATGGCGAAGAAGACAATAATATTTGCGCGCACGGTCGCCGCGTCCGATTGACCGCCCAGCCAAAAGAGCACGAGTGGCGGACCGTACAGGTTCGCGACCCCTCCCGCGAAGCCCGAGACGCCACCGACCCCGATACACACCATCTGCGGCGGGTGCTTCTTGTAGCGCCACCCGCTAGCCAGCACCGCCACCAGTCCTAGGATCGAGAGCGAAATGAACCATCTAAGGAGTTCGGCATCAGTGATCAGCAACACGTACACGCCCAATGGGATGGTCAAAGCGGCGCCGACGGTCAGGCACCTGACATGCGGCCACCAACATTGACGGATTGCTTTGAAGACCAGGGGAAATGTGATGATACCGTCGACGATGAACAACACGACCACCGCGACCTTTGGCTCGTAGATCGCGCTTGCAACGGGCACAAACACCATCGCGGCCCCGAAGCCGGTGAAGCCGCGCACCAACGCAGCGAGGACGGCTGCTGCGGCAACCCATAGCCACCTCGGGTCCGCAAAAACCGCTAATACTAACGAGTCCAATAATGACACTGTGTTACGCCAATCCGATATTGGAGATTCGTTTGTAGCGTGCGGGCAACCTCTATCGCCGGGCGCGAGTTTCCGCGGGTCCGTCGATCTTGTAACGCGACGTGTGGCTGTGGGTCCATCCGGATTTTCGCAAGACCGCGCGCGTTTCAGCGGTCATCGATTGGTTGGACGAAGTCATGCAGAGGCTTTCTTCTTCTTAGCCGACTGCGGGGCAGCCTGTCAGCGTACATTCGCCCGCGGCTCGCTGCGTGGTGAGTCCGTTCGCTCCGCTTCGGATCGGGCCTGTGCTACCAGCCATTCTCTGAACTTTCGGGTTTTGGGCTTTTGCGCGACCTCTGGGGTGCTGACGGCATAAAATGCGTTGGCCGTTTCAAAACGGCCTTGCAAAGGCTTAATCAACCGGCCCGTACTAAGTTCATTCCCCACCATCGTGTTCCAGGCCAGTGCGACACCCTGTCCATGCAGGGCTGCCTGAATGAGCGTATCGCAGCGGGGAAAGCGCGGTCCTTCTTTGAGGCATGGCAAAACCGGTTCACCAAGCTGCTGCACCCAGTTGTTCCAATCGCCTGCGCTGTCAGGCTCACGCTCCGAGACCTCGTTGTGCAACAGGGTGTAGTGGCACAGATCAGAAGGTTTACGTAGCGGCCTACGGGGATCGAGGAGGGACGGGCTGCACACCACGAAGACCTGTTCTCTCATTAGCTCGGTAACATGCAGGTCGGGGTAGTTTTTACGGCTGAATCTGATCATCATGTCTATATCCCGCTGGGTGCGCAAGTCGAGCGCATCATCGATGGCGTCGATACGCACATCAATGCTCGGGTATTGGGCACGAAACTGTCCGAGCCGCGGTATCAACCAATTCATCGCGAATGCCGATCCGACACTGACGGTCAACACACCTTCGTTGTCCTCAGCCTGGAGCCGTCTGATGGTCTCATCGATCTCATACAGTGCATTGCGCACTACGGCCGATAACCCCCTCCCCTCGTCCGTGAGTTCGAGCCTGCGGACGTGTCGTCGAAACAGTTTAAACTCCAAGCGCTCCTCGAGGTGTTTCATCTGCTGGCTTACGGCACCTTGCGTCAGATGCAGCTCCCTCGCCGCCTTGGTGAAGCTGAGATGTCTGGCAGCGGCCTCAAATGTACGCAGCGCAGAAAGTGGGATTTTAGAGAGCGAGCTATGCATTAGTCTGACTAATATATAGATTAAATATGCTGATTTGTCGAGCCCTTAAAAACCCAGCACATTCAAGTCCGATGCATTGGCAACGCTACTGGCTTATGTCAGGAAGTGATAGTCTGTTAGGAAGTCATAGTCCGGCAAGCACCGCGCCGCAACCCCGAAACCGCCGCGGCGCGATTCCCGGGCTGGGTGAGGGCTACGAACGAAGGAAACGTTCCTAGCGGGGCAAGTTGCACAAGGGCGGGGGAGGCCATCGCCGACGCTGCGGGGCATCCAGGGGATCTCATCGCCAGGGGCTAGGAACATGGGTGGAAAAAGCATAGCCATGAAGCAAGAACGCGTCGTCGTTGTCTCGCCCCAGAAATCGGGCACGCACCTAATTCAGGAACTCATGGTGCGCTTGGGCTACGGCATGTCAGGCGACTCCAGAATCACCCCCGACATCCAACCAAGGTTTACCGCTGAGGACAGGGCGACGCTACGCCAGTTCGCGCTGTCGGAGCAAGAGCAAGAATGTTATGACCGCAGTTCCGCTCACGTGCGTGACGCCCTTGCTTGGGAGGCCTGGCTGCGCGTCGCGCGTAGCTGGCAGATGCGCCTAGGCGCTCCTGTGGAGAACCGCTACGGAACGGATATCGCGCAAAGCATGGTATCCGCCTACCACAGTACAAAGTTGATGCGCATGCGCTTTTCCGAAACGCCACCCAACATCTGTTGGGTTTATCACCAGTTTGACGTCAACACAGTCGACGGGCTGTTTCTGCGGGAGTGGAGCGACACCCAACGGCCGAAGATCATATTGAACATGCGCGACCCAAGGGACGTCATGGTGTCGTTTGTGAATTATCTGTGCGGTCATACCGGGCGCGGCTTTGGGAATTTTGCCGTCTATCAAGTGATGTCACGCGTACTGAACAAGCTCGATTCCTTCGAAGACAGGCTCACCTATGCGCTGGAGGATATCAACTTTCCGGGGCACGGTGACCTTCGCGACCTCTATTGGCTTTTCAAACACCCGTATGTCTGCACAGTACGCTTCGAAGAGCTTATCGGCCCGAAAGGAGGTGCGTCACGCGAGCAGCAAGTTAACGCAATTCAACGGATCCTCACGCATTTAAACATCAGCGACGATCCTGAAGAGCTTGCCGAGAAAGTCTACAATCCGCATGCATTCACGTTTCACAAGGGCAAGGCTGGATCGTGGCGAAAATACTTCACTCCGCGGCACCTCGACCTTTGCGAAAAGCGGTTTGGCGAGGTTCTGGATCTGTTCGGGTACCGCGAGGAGCAGGAGGATTGGCATGGACATAGTCGCGATAGAAGAGCTGTCAAGCGAGCAACTTTGGGATCTACTCGCGTTGGCCAAGCAGGAATCCCACCAGCTCGGTGAGACCCTGCAGGGCCTGGGCATTGCCTTGGTCATGTTTGACCAGTCGACGCGTACGCGCATGTCGACGCTGCGTGCGTGTGCCTCAAAGGGAGCCTCTGTCATCGACGTCGATGTTGACAAGACCCAAACACCCTTCGGTGAGTCATTTGATGACATGGTCTCGATGATCACGTTATATAACGACTGCGTGGTTATACGCGATGCCAAGAACACGGATTATTTGGCTCGCTGGCGCAAAAACCAGAATTGTCCGGTGATAAACGCCCTCAACAAGCAGGAACACCCCACCCAAGCCCTAGCTGATCTGCTCACCATTCAGCAAGAGTTCGGCCTTTTCAGAAACCTGGCGGTCCTGTACGCAGGTCCAATCAACAATACCTCGCGCTCGCTGTGTCTCGCACTGGCAAAGGTGGGAGTCCGCAGGATCAGCATCTGCGCGCCTCCGTCGTTGACCGAAGACGCCGAACGCCAGGAGCTTGTCCGTGCGTTGCAATCGAGCCCGGCCTCGTTGAGTCTCTTCGACACGATGCAGGATGTCGGACGCGACGGCGACCACTATGATGTGTTCTACGCCTGCCGATGGGCGTCAATGGGTGAGAGCCCACCGGTGCAGAACTGGCGTGATGACGTAGGCCACGCACGTGTAACCAGGCGCCATCTCGATATCATCGGTAAACCCTCTTCGATCGTGATGCACGACCTACCGGCGCATCGCGGGGAAGAAATCGAGGGCGCCTTACTTGACTCGCCGGCAAGCCGCATCATGCCGCAGGCGCGGAACAAGATTTTTGGCATGGCAGCCAGCCTAGACTACGCGCTTGGCCGAGGCGTTCGCCAGTCTGTCAGAGCCGAAATGGGCATATAATCGCATCCGAAGTTTGTGTGCTGTTTATCGCCAGCGTGCTAGTGATGCAGATTCAAGTACCCATTATCGTTCTTGAGGTAGGACAAATTATCCGAGAAAACGCGCTACTGCCTAACTTGTTGGGCTTGGCCGGTGCGGCGAGCCAGGTTTTCTACACTTGCCGTCGGCGCCCATCCGTTCCGTGAAGGGCACGTCCTGGCCCGATCCGGCCGAAGCCCCAAGAGCGGGACTGGGGGCCGAGATTAGCTGTGGTAATCAATGAATTAGCTATTATGGCTTGTAGGGACCTAAATCGCCGACAACACTTAAAGGAGCGCATTACGAAAGCTATTTCGTGATGACGCAGAAGTTGGAGTGACCCTGGATCGGTTGGGCGGGGTCGGCAGGTTAGGTCGCATTCTCCGGATTGTAGGACTTTACCAAACCTTACCACACACGGACGCGTGGGCGTGACGCAGGAGACTGCGTACGCGGCCCCGCCCCTCCTCCTCATTCGCATGTAGCACACGCTCCGCACGGGCCAGGGACGCAGCCGTGCCAGGCGGGGAGGTACGGTAATGAGAAGGAAGGTTGTGGTCGACGAATTGAGGCACGGCATGTACGTCAGTGGGCTGGACCGCCCGTGGCGTGAGACACCGTTTCTGTTCGAGGGCTTTGAGATCATCAACGACGGGCAGCTGACCGAGTTAAGTGGGTGCTGCCGGTACGTCTACGTCGACGATGCGCACGAGAGCGCCATCACCCCCCGCGTCTCCGGGGCGAAGCTGGGGGAGGCGGAGCGACGATCTCGCCTTCGTACCGTCGCCAGGAACGGCAACGCGGCGCAGCCACGGCAGGTGCACCCGGATAAGATCATCGTTGAGCAGGAAGTCGAAGTGATTCGCGAGACCTATGACGAGGCCACGGTGCTCATCCAGACCATCATGGAAGACGTGCACCAAGGCAAGAGCATCGACACCGAGGGCGCGAAGAAGGTGGTGGCCGCCATGGTCAAGAGTGTGTTTCGTAATCCAGACGCCCTGGTTTGCTTCGCCCAGCGAAAGAAACGCGAGCACTATACCGCGCTTCATTGTCTCCGCGCCTGCATCTTCGCACTTGCCCTCGGACGTCATCTGGGTTTTGGGGAAGAAGAGCTGAATCTCCTCGGTCTGGGGGCGCTATTACACGACGTCGGCAAGATGCGGGTGCCCGATGCCATCTTAAACAAACCCGGCAAGCTCACCGAACGCGAGTACGAGATCATGAAGAACCACGTGCCCATGGGCGTGGAGATTCTGAAGCGCACCGGTGCCATCCCGCCCCGAGCGCTCGCTGTCGTGCGCCATCATCATGAGCGGTACGACGGTCACGGTTACATGGACGGGCTTGGGGGCGATCAGATCAGCCAGTTCGGCCGGATCGGTGCGATCGTGGATGTCTACGATGCCCTGGCCAGTGACCGGAACTATAAGGACGGGATTCCCGCTCGCGAGGTGCTCAAGAATATGTACCAGCGGGGAGGCGTGGATCTCGATCCGGCGCTCCTGGATGAGTTCATCCAATGCATCGGCGTTTATCCGATCGGCAGCGTCGTCGTGCTTAACACCGCCGAGGTCGGGGTGGTGAGGATGTTGAACTGCGAGCAGCGCTTGAAGCCGCAAGTCGCACTGGTGACGAAACCGGATAAGACTCGTTACCCCGTCTTGCGGGTGGTGGACCTGGCCCGTGAGACTGCGCCCATGGGCGACCCCTATCAGATTATCAATGTTGTCCCGCCGGCGATGTTCAACATCGAGCCGGTCGACTACCTGCCGGTAAAGGCAGTGGCTTAAGGCGGTCGCGGGGAGCGGCCACGGCTAGCGAGGAAATGAGTTTCGCTTGCCGGGGAAGTGTCGGCTGAGGCTGAAATGGGCATATGATTGCATCCGAAGTTTATGTGCTGTTTATCGCCAGCGTGCTAGTCATGCAGATCACGCCGGGCCCGGATACTGTGTTTGTTGTGTCGAACGGTATCTACGCCGGGTATCGGCGAGGATTGCTCTGCGCGATCGGCTTCACGACGGCCGGGCTGATTCAAATACCCATTATCGTCCTCGGTGTAGGAAATATTATCCGGGAAAGCGCGGTGCTGTATGACTTGTTGTGCTTGGCCGGGGCGTTATACCTGCTGTACATGGGTTACGGCATGATCAGAAGCGCCCAGCAGGCACAAATTTCTTTAGAGCTTTTTAACAGGAAGCTAGAGCACACCGGCCAGGCGTTTTGGGGAGGATTCCTCAACAATCTGCTTAACCCAAAGGTCATTGTGTTTATGCTTGCCATCATGCCACTGTTTGTAGATCCGCGGGGTAACGTACCACTGCAGCTGCTCATATTGGCCGTAACCATGAAGCTGTGTGGTTTTGCCGTAAATTCGACCTACGCCGTGATAGGCGGAACAGCCAGCCGAATCTTCCAGTCTCGACGTCACATCCTCTATTGGCAAAGAGTTCTTTCTGGCGCCGTGGTGGTGTTGCTCGGCCTCGCATGCTTGGGGCTTAACCCCGTTTTCGATGGGCACCCGACCGAGTACATCGGTGGGCTGCTGTCGCCCTCAAGGGTTCCGGTACATGGGTAGAATCAAAGCGCTTTTTTCCAGGGGAAAGGTATCTGAGCTGGCAGACACCACGCGCGTCGCGGGCGCGCGGTTGATTGCACGCATGCTCAGAGACTTGGGCCGCGAGCGGGGTCTGGTCGTGGACGACGTCGTTTGGCTACCCGATCCCGCAAACCGGCAAGCCCAGGCGTATGTGTTAACGGTCACTTGGGGCGGCCGCACTGGGCGGCAGATCTTCCCCCGCAAATACCTCGACGGCGTCACGGAGAGCGATGTCATACGCAGACGCGCTATGACTGCCCTCAAGTCACTGCTGGGCCCGTCTTGGATTTGGCGAGCGCAAGGCAGTTAGCATGAGGTTCGTTAGCCTACTAATCGCGCTGTTGTACCGCTGGCCAGCCTGGGGTTCGGCAAATTAAAGCACGTGCGTCGGGGCAGGCTGCAGCGCCTCGGCCACCGTCGCCTTCAAGATCGTTATTCCGCCACGCCCCCTTGAAGGAGCCCTTCGGCGGGCGTCGGATCATGGCCGCCATCGTCGTTGCCTGGGGTGCCGCGATGCTGCAAGCTGGCTGAGAGCTGGTGCACTAACACGCGATTAGGGCAGGCGCACAAAAGCGCCCGACTTACTTTAACGAATCACCCTGATCGAGAGTCGGCAAGACTAGTCCCTCATTAGGCTGCCTCCACTTCAAACGGCATCACCAACCCACTAGCATCACATACGAATCCTGTTGGGGACGCCGATGTTGCAAGAGTCCCATCTAGCAGAATGCGCAAATTATTGGTGTGTCAAATTTGTGCCACATTGAAATTTGCTGGAACAGAGAATCAACGAGTTACGTCGGGTTTGTAAATCAGGCAAGCGTCGCAAGTGACTGTTTCAGTTAAAGTGTTAATTTAGCCAGTGTGACTTCGAACCAGGTGGTCGGGGGTTCGAGTCCCTCCGGGCGCGCCACATTTTCTTTAGCAGTGATAAGCGCTTACTCATCGTGAGTGACTACTCTCTTATCGCTCTCTTCACATCCTGTGTGAGATCTGTGTGACTTTTCTGGCGCTTCGTTGAGATCCCGTCCGCCGACCACCTGCAGGTGCGGCCTAACTACAATACCTTCCTTGCGCTGACACAAAAGCTCAAAGGCGTGGAGGAGTTCACTTATCTCAGCCGCCGAATAATGTGTCGTGATGTCGCCGTTTGAATGACCCAGACAGACCTTTCGGGTCTCAAGCGCAATGCCGGCCGCGCGCAATCGTCTACCACACGTGTGCTTCAGATTATGCACGCCCTGTCGCACCCAAGCCCCCGTCGGCAGCCCAGCTTCGTGCCACGCCCGTTTCCAGCCGTTGGTATGCAGGGCGCGGTAAGGCTTGCCCGTGCGGGGATTGGGAAAGACGTAAGCGCTCTTGCCAACCCACCGCCGTCGTTGCTCGGCAATGACGGTGCGGGCGATACGATTGAGTACAATCAGCCGCGCCTCGCCATTTTTCACATAACCCTCGGGCACGATAAACACGGACGTGCCGAGCAGCGGCACGGCGTGCTCCCACTCCCACCGGAGCTGGCAAACCTCCTGTTCGCGCGTCCCGGTGTTTACCTTGAACAGGGCCATGGCCTGCAATCGCGGTGAGAGGTGCGAAAGAAGCTTGTCCTGTTCTTCCCAAGACAGGGAATAGGCCTGGGCACTGTGTTCCTGAGCCGGCTCCCCCTTGCTGGGTCTGGTTGGCAGCATGGTGATGATCGGGGCAGCGTCAATCCAGGGCCTGCCCGTCAAGTCACAACGCCACCGTCGCCACGCGGACAACAGGATCGTTCGCACCACCTCGAGCTCTCGGTTGATCGTCGAGTGCTTGATGTCTCGACGCACAAAAAAGAACTCGTTTGTCTTGGGGTTTCGCCTCCTTGTCTTGATGCCTTCCCGTCTGCGCCACGCGATGTACGGTTTCAACGTGCCATCATGGATATCGCTAAGCGCCACGTCGCCGAGATGCGGCATCAAGCGCAAGGCCGTCGCCTTGAGATCCTCAAACGAGGCTAGATGCCTTCTCTCGTCCACGTAACGTTCAACCCCGTGATGGAAAAGATACGTTGGCCGTTCACCGTGAAGCGCTGCTTTTCGAAGTCTCTCGAGCTCAGCGTTCAGGATGCTTTCCGCTTCATCCGGGTTATCCGTGAAAGTGACGCAGTAAATTCGGCGCTTCTTCCATACCTTGTCGATGACCCAGGTTTGGCGGCGGTTGCACCACTTGATGCCTTGCCGCGGGTGTCTTCGTTTCGATTTGCGTCCCATAGTATCTCCTTTGCGGTGGGACGCCCGTTGCGCGACTTATACTGCTCGACCCAGGCGTCCAAATCAAGTCGATCAAACGCAATGCCTTGTTCACCGATTGGAATCTCTGTTAAGCAAGGTCTCACTTGCGTGTTGAACCGGTTACGGTCCATCCCGAGATACGCCGGTGCGTCGCGCAGCCTAAGCAACCGCGGTAAGACAGAAGCAATGTTGTTTACTGTTCTTGCCACGAGTTTATCGTCCGAGGTAATGGTTGGTAATCGCGAGCCGATGGTGACCAAGCTCTTGGGTGATCTGTTGGCGGGCGGCGCTATCGAGTTGTTGTTGTTCCAAGGTCAGTTCAGAATGTCTCAGTCCACCCGCCGCCGGTGCCTTGAAACCGGTGAGCTCCAAGTAACGTTGCTGCGCATAGGCATGGCGCAGTCCGTGGGTCTTGGAGATCCCCGCGCGTGTCGTCTGATACTCCCAGGTGTGCAGCTGTTGGCGGTAAGACTTGTAGGCGGGGATCAATGAGCCGCCTTTGGCTAACGCCTTGGCGTCATCGAGCAGGGCGCGTTGCTCGCGGGTGCGAATCGGGATCACCCGTGCGCGCCCGCCTTTGCACCAGGAGGCCTTCAGTTCTAGGTAATGACGGCGATCGGCTTGTTGGGGCCTGAGCTTCATCGCCTCTTCGCGGCGCAAGCCAAACGCCTGCTGCAGTCTCAGACCCATCGCCACATAGGGGTCTTGCACCCGGGCAATCGCCATCTCTGGGTTAGTCACCGCCTTGGAGACATTGGGCCGATAGCGACGCCTACCGATCCCAAGGCGAGCGTTGGTGCGCGGGATAATATTGCCCTTGCCGACCTTCTCGGCCCACCACCTCAGGACGGCCAAGCGGTTCTTTTGGGCGGCGACCGAGACGGTGGCTTGCCAATGGTTGACTAACGCCACCACGTGCTTGGGCTTTAACGAGCATTCATTCGGCAGTCGATAGTTGAGCGTGTGGTAGAGCTGACGGGCGACCAGCGATAAGATCTTTCGCCGATCGCGTTGGGTGGCATAGGCGCCATCGCGGTTTCGCCGGGTCAGTTGTAGCAGTCGGTATTCCAAATCAAGCATCGGGTTGCCTCCTTTTGTTCGTCACCATGTCAACGACTCAAGACTCAGGGTGTGCGAATCCTTGGGTTAGTGTTGATCCGCCACGACGCGGCCTTCCGACTCACATCGCCTTGAACTACGGCGGGATAACGATCGCGCACACTTAGGCGACCGGGTCCTGAATGGACCGCCGCGGGGTCTCTCACGGAGCACGTCCAGCGGCTTGGCGGTGTGAAACTAAGATGGATCCGTCACACCGGCTGCTTCACTTCACGAGTTAGGGTTTGAGCATGGGGCTTTCTCCTTTCGTTGAATCAGTCCAGAGAAAGCGCCCCGACCGGGGGCTTTCCCCGGCGGGGTTGAGGAAGGAAGGACCTGGGCGATCCCCTGATGTTAGGGATCACCCAGACCCGGGGTGGAGCAGGTTTAGTTCGTCCGAACCAAACCGTCGTGCACGGTTATCCCGTCTCGATGACGAGGCTAAGTAAGCCGGCGGTGATTAGACTAAGGTTGAACTGCATCGACAACGCCTTAGAGAGGCGTTAGACACTTGCTTGAGATGATGGACCGACGATCTCGATGATCGTTGCGCCTGTCGCACGGCCCGAGGAGGCGCTTTAAGGGTGCGATCTTGACGATCGCAAGGGTGCTACGTTAACCGACGTAGCCACGGGATAAATCTTTCCGCTGATCCTGCACGAAGCTTGGCCAACGATTCGCACTGTAGGCCGGTTGCTTCGCAAGTGTCAAGCCCCCCCATAGCGTCACGCCACCAGACCTTTGAAGATCCGAACCAGCGCTTTAACCATTGGGCGCACCCCAGCGAGTCACTACGGAGAAAAAACCGCGCTCCGCAGTGACTCGCGGGGTGGTAGGGTGGAGATTGTGCACAGTCTGAATACGCGCGGCGAAAGAAAGCTGGCGTCAAGGGTCGACGCTTGTTGTAAACCACGGATTGCTGGGTGGAAATCTTTCGAATTTATACAAAGAATAAGAATTCGCACCCCACAGCTCGTGATCCTCTTGTGATCTTGTTGTGATCCTCTGGTGATATACCCATGGCAGGATTCACAAAGGGGGGGGCATGGAACCGCACTCGAGGTCCGAACAGGGTGAAAGCAGGATTACGATGATCCAGAGTATGCCCGTGCCCTTTGCACGGCCGTTTGCGATTGTAGTGTTAGTAGTTCTCTGCCGGTCCGGGCTCGAGTTGCCGCTCGAGATTGTTCCGGCAACGACCACGAATGCCACGCGCCCTCAAATAATCGTCGTCGAGTTCCTAGTCGTGTACGGTAACCAGATCCTGCTGGTCGTGAGCAAACCAGCCAGGACCAAGCAGGCCGCGCTTGTTGCTGGATCCTTCACCCCGACCGTGTGGAGGCTCCTGAGGCAGTCCCCTTTCGCCGTGACGTTGTTTCCAGAGGACACGACGCCACCAATTTCATACATTCCTGCAGTCCTTCCGCCTCCCCCTACGGGTCGCGTTTTCCGGCCTGCCCTGTCACACGGAATCGATCAGAATCGTTCTTCATGAGCAGCCTTTCACGCGACCTCCTCACGAGCCTCTATCGCGCACCGAACCCCGTCTACGCGACGGATGAGAACAACCGCATCATCTCCTGGAACCGTGCTACGGAGCAGCTACTCGGCCACCGTGCTGCTGATGCCGTCGGCAAAGAGTGCTACGCGCTGATCGCCGGCACGGACATCTATGGCAACGACTTCTGCGACCGCGAGTGCAATGTCATGAAGATGGTTCGCCGCAATCGGGTCGTCAAGCGATTCGACATGGACCTGAGACGCACCTCCGGGCACGCGATCAGAGCACACTGCGCTATCCTCGTTGTCCCAGGGCCCTCGGCCTCGCGCTTCAGCATAGTCCATCTATTGGAAGAGGCCGAGGAAGAGGCGCCGCGGGGGAAGTCCCGTGAGACGACCTCCGTCCCGGACCGCCCTCTGCAACTCCCATCGTCCTGCAGCGCTCGGGCTCAGTTGACACCCCGTGAGCAGCACGTCCTTCGCATGCTTGCGACAGGCGCCGGCACCCGGGAAATCGCCGATTCCCTATTCATCAGCCCTACGACCGTCAGGACGCACGTCCGCAATTTACTTCACAAGATGCGTGTCCACAGCCGCCTCGAAGCGGTCTTGAACGCCGTGCGAGACCACCTCATGTAGCAAGTTATCAGACCTGGGACGGACACTTCTACTCCACAAGTAGTAGAGAAATTATCCAAACGCAGGATGGTGTCGGAGGGGCCTTTCGAAGTAGGTTTTGGAACTCATCAAGCCATCAAGGAGAATGAATATGTTACACAAGACCAAAATAGCAGTGATGATTTTGTGTGTTAGTTTAATTGTAACGGGTCAGGCCTTTGCAGGCGCAACAACTGCCAATGGGTGGTACGAGGAAGAAGAGATTTACTATATCCTTGGCGGGGTCGAAGAGGGCATCACAGAGCGGGGAGATAACCAGCTCTATCTAATCGGCGGAGACCGTGCGTATCAGGCGAATGTTGCTCTGTTCATTCCCGGCGAGCGAGGCTATTCACCACATTGGAATGTCAACGTTGTCCACACTGCGTCGGGCGTAACGCTGAACAACATTCTCACTTCCCCTTTTCTGTCTGCGCACTATCCTGAGGCCCTCTTTGATGATGCTGAAGACATCTTGGCAGCGCAGGCGGCTGGCTTAGTTACCATACAGAAACCAGGTGTCGTTGTGCTTTGTCCGATTATATCCGAAAAAGGCGCAGAAGCACCGGGCAATACAGAATTGTCAGAGGACTTTCCGCCGTTTCCTGAGGTATTCTAATCATCCGTGAAACATCGTACTTCAAATGGGATGTGCGGTTCACGCCGCACATTCCGCTGAAGATGAACTGTATGTAGGACGCAGCAAGTTATCCGTTTCGCGGAACAGTTGAATCGGCACTTAAAAGCAATGGGATGGACTCCTCCTCACCTCAACGGCATCGATGTGCCAGACTAGCATTGATGTTTCCAATCAACGGTAAGAAGGACATTCACGATTAAAGGTCGCATGACTGCTTCTGGCCCGATAGCTAACGTTGTGACAATGTTGGCTGTGTGAGATCTGTGTGACTCGGTTGTGCGCAGTTATGCTCAGTCGTGATATTTGCAATGGGCGTCGACACCGCCAGTTTGAATAGAATCAATAAGTTGCGTTTCTGGTACCTTCCTTCGAAC
>JAOTYM010000196.1 GCA_029861845.1 Gammaproteobacteria bacterium
AGTTTCTATGCGAGCTTGTTCTTCCGGCAGCAGCTGCACCTGGAGCGCCGTCGCTATCCGCTGCGCAACTTCCGCCTGCACGGCAAATAAGTCAGCAAGCTCCCGGTTGAACTCGTCCGACCACAGGTGCCTGCCTGTACGACCGTCAATGAGCTGCGCCGTAATAAGTACTCTCCCGTCGGCATAGCGAACGCTACCCTCCATGACCGTCTCAACGTTCAACGCTTTGGCTATCTCGGGAATCGGTAGCGGATCCTGTTTGTACTGCATGACCGAGGTACGAGCGATCACCGCGAGATCCCGAATCTTGCCCAACTGATTTAGCGTGGATTCGTGAATACCGGCTGCGAAATACGCGTTGTCGGGATCAGGACTGAGATTCTCGAACGGAAGCACCGCGATCGAGTTCGGCAATACGTCCGTGGGCGATTCTCCCCCAGCTTCCTCGATAACCTGTTCACTCATCGCAGGGACTTGTGTTACCTGCTGTGGTCTATCGAACTCGACGCGATACACGAGCCAGATGAGCGCAATTACGACAACGCCGAGCAAGACATACTCGATCTTCATGCCCGGTCCGCTATCACGCGCTTCAGCGCCTTCCCTGACGATCCCTTCGGGCGTCAGATTGAACCCCCAACTCACGATAAGTGTGATCGGAAAGCCGACTGCCAATAGAACGATGACAAGCGTGTCGACCCAGTCGGGAAGATGCAGTGGCGCTTCGACTGCAACTATTATTTGCACGATGAGCCAGGCCACAACGACGTAGACCGCGGCCACCTGAAATATCTTGCGGTGCTTGATTTCCCCCAGGAACGACATTGCAGCTACTGATTCATGGCTTTTCTTGATTCTACGCGTAATTCGGTCCCTTCAAGCCCAGAATAAGGCTGAAATCCGCCAAAAACGCCGATGGAATTACTGTAAATCTAAGGGAATCCACATTTCCGCTTCGGGTTCAACAGCCGCCCCTGTCACCAATTCTAGCCTAACGGCCGCTTCCGAGGGTAAAGCAGACATCCGACCAGGTTGAATGTCGGCTCTCCCCAAGAGCGGTCGCTCAAGAAAACCGATTTCCCCTCATTCCAGGGGCGGCTAGCGGCCACCGGCTAGAAGCGGCCGTTTAAACTACCAGCGACCGACGCATCTCCAGTCAGATGTTATGGAGCTGTATTGGCAAACTGAACGACCGCCGAAACTTCGCCATGACGACTTGTAATCAATACGAAACACATAGTGACCATCCTCCTGAAGATGGTAGTACCAATTTACGTCTTCCTGCAGCCATGACAGATCTACTGGTACCTCGCTCAATGAATCAGGATATTTGCCCAGTTCTTCGCTGAAAGCTTGAAGCGCGGGCACAAGCACTGCAACTGTTTGTTGCTGCAAGCTTCGACCGAGTTTATCGGAACCATGATCTACGCAGCCCGCTACGAGGAGGCATGCTGCAATTGAAGGTGTCAGTATTCTAATATGCTGCACTTGCGTACTGATTCTTGAATGTAGTCAATTTGCTGGGAGATGTTAAGGGTCAGTTTAGCCCAATGCCTGCTCTTGCGCGCTTGGCGGACGATCTCGAAGGGGATTCCCAAGCCCAGCAATCGAATTTCCGCTCTCACCAGCAGCGGTCGTCTAGAAGGCTTGGATTCGCCCAATTTTCGGGTCAGCTTCCGGCCAGAAGGGGACATCCGGGATCCTGCAAGTAATACGAACAAGAAGCGCCCCCGTTGCCGGGGGCGCTATTAAGTTGAGGGTCAAACCGAGGTTCTGCGGTTTCGCTATTCCTGCTCTACCCAGTGGTTGACGCTGGCGGTCTCGGTAAGCGAGTCGGTCCAGAGGTAACCGTCCGTCCAGAGATAGCCATCTGTCCACAGGTAGCCGTCGGTCCAGAGATAGCCGTCGGTCCACAGGTAGCCATTGGCGCCGATGCTGCCGTCGGTCCACAGGTAGCCGTCGGTCCACAGGTAGCCGTCGGTCCAGAGATAGCCATCGGTCCAGAGGTAACCGTCGGTCCAGAGATAACCATCAGTCCACAGGTAACCCTCGAGACCCATGATGTAGTAGTTGCCGTTCTCGTCGATGTTGGCGCGACCACCGTAGTGGATATCACCGGCGAGGTCGGCCGCCACGTCGAGGCCGCGGTTGGCACAGCCGCTGGCCGTGCCGTATACCGCCTCGACTGCGTCCACTCGGCCGGCGCCCTGCTGAAACACGCTGTAGGCCAGGTTGCCATTGCCATCCACCGCGGGCTTGGCCGAGGCGATGATGCGGCACTTGACGTCGTCGTTCGACATGCCGGGGTTGGCATCCAGGACCAGAGCCGCGATACCGCTGATTACAGCCGCTGCCTGCGACGTACCGGACATTGTGAAATAGCTGTCGTAGTCGTGGAACTCGGGGTGCTGCGTCGCCAGCGTGCTCGTGACACGGCTGCGTGCCGTCATATGACCACCCGGTGCGACCACTTCCGGCTTGACGAAGCCCTCCACCGTCGGGCCGGCCGAGGAGAACGACGCCAGGATATCGTCGGAGCCATCTGCAGGCGTGTAATTGTCGGACATCGCTCCCACCGTGATCACATACGGATTGTTACCCGGTACGCCGATCGTCATGGCATCGGGGCCCGTGTTGCCGGCCGAAGCGACGATGACGATGCCTTCCTGCCAGAGACGCATCACGGCTTGGTTGATCGGGTCGTCCCAGTAGTGCGACACTGCCGGGGCGCTAAACGACAGGTTCAGCACCTTGATGTTGTACTGCTCATGGTTCGCCAGTACCCAGTCGAGGCCGCGGATTACATTGGCATAGGTGCCGTTGCCCTGTCCGTTGAAGGCCTTGATGGAGATGGCGCGCACGTCCGGCGCGATGCTGTTTCGGCGCATCGAACCGTCGTCGGCATAGTCGGTGTTCCAGATGATGCTGGCGACGTGTGTGCCGTGACCGTAGTTGTCGTTATGACGACCTTCCTGGTCCTTAATGGCGTTGTAGCGCACCTGCATGCGACCCCTGCCATCCGTATCCTTCTGTAATTCGGCAATGGCGGCCATGCCGCTGTCGAGAATCGCCACCGTCACGGACCGGCCAGTGATGCCGTCGTCGTGGACCTGATCCGCACCGACCAGGGCCGGGAAGTTAGCGTACACGTTCGGCGAGCCGCCGGCAGTACCGCCCGCGGTCGTCACGTCGGCATCGCGGTTGATCGCCAACACAGCCGGGTTCACCAGTAGTTCGTCGCGCTGCTCGCTATTCAACGTCGCCGCGACCGCGTTGATGATCGTGAATTGGTGCGTGATTTCACCGTCAACCGAGCGCACGGCTTCAGCTACGGCTGCCGTGTTCTCACCCTGCAGGATGTACGAAGTCAGTACGTCATCCGCGTTCTGAGATGGCGCCTGGCTCACGCCGAAGGCGAAGCTTGCGATGGCGAGTATTGAGAAGATATTCCTGATTTTCATTACCCTGTCCCTGCATAGTCGTGCTGGTTGAAACGTTGAGCCTATTTCAACAAAAACAGGGCTATTCCGGAGGTGCCGGGCAGGCGCAACGGCAGAGAAAGACTGTGAACGGAATCACATAATGGGGGTGTCAAATTCGTGGCAGCGCATCGGATCCAATTAACTTGGACTTCTGACGAACGGCTGCAATGGGTTCACTAACTGCCCTCTAGACCAAGTTTAGCCCAATGCCGGCATTAGCGCGCTTAGCGGACCAGTTGGAGCAAGGATTTTGGCGACCTGCAGCCGGATGTCTGCTCTCACCGAGAGCAGTCGTTCATACGGCCCACCGTGGCCTGATTTTCAGGGCAGCAAACTGGTATGGCCCCTGATTCTCGGACAAATCTACTGCGGTGGCTCTACGCAAGTATCTATGTCGGTGTTCGCCGGTAAGCCATTCTGGTAACAAGTTTGCATTGAGACCGTTCCGTCCGCATTCCAAATTGTATGCAGCCCACTCAGTTTCCCTTCGCGATACTCAGTTGTTGTTTCGATGCCACCGTCAGGACTGCACTGCGTGATCGTTCCAGTAAACGGAGTGCTGGAGCCGACTTCGAAAAGCAGTCCGTCGCGCTGTACATATGATACGGCCTTCCCGCAATGATCAGGCGCCAGTGTGCGAACCGCTGCATCCATACCAGGTTGCGAATCTGTACGAATCTTCAGCGACCCTGGCGTATAGCACACAGAGTTGTCCGAAATGCATTGCGCATTCTCTGACACGACACCCCCCATGCTAACGCGACCATCCTTCGTGAACTTCAGTAGTAAATGGTGGCGCTTTTCCCCACCACCGAAGCTGCCGGTCTCAATGCCGCCCATATACGCGTCTACTCCAGCGATAATGAACCCCCACTGAGAAAGGCTCTGATACTCAGTGTAGACCCACCATTCGCCCTCACCGTACGTCCCATGCGGTGGGCCAAGATGAGTCCGAATTTCGTCTTTAGTCGTTCGATTGATGTCGATAAACGCAATATCCTTTTTTTGGAAAGGCCTATCTTCGGCCAGTTTCGTGGGAAAGGCGATGCAACCACCGACTCCCAGAAGAGTCAGTTGTATTACGATGAATCGTATGAACGGAGTCGCCCAACACTGCATAACTGAATTATTCTATTCGGCGGATAAAACCGGGCAATTGCTGATACTACTTATTCCGAGCTATCCAAAATTCGAACAATTGGTTGGTAACTTAGATGTCCGTTTTGGGTCACAGGCGGAAAGTATAACGCGAAAAGCCCGGCCGGCTGCTTTAGCAGCCAAAGCGGAAATCATTCAACGACCAGGGCGACCGACGCAGTGCGGCCAGAAGCGGTCATTTGGAAATAGGGC
>JAOTYM010000085.1 GCA_029861845.1 Gammaproteobacteria bacterium
ATCCCCGAGACCCCAGAGCGCGCCACCTCGATAATCCCCACCCCACGAATGGCCTCTAGAAAGGCGTCCAGCTTTTCACCAGTGCCGGTAAGCTCGATGGCATAGGTGGTGTCGGTAACGTCGATCACATGGCCACGAAAAATATCCACCAACCGCACAACCTCCTCGCGCGAGTTACCAACCGCTCTCACCTTGATTAGCATCATTTCGCGCTCTATATGCCGGCCCTCGGTGAGATCACTAAGTTTGACCACTTCCACGAGTTTGTGTAGCTGTTTGGTGATTTGTTCAATGATCTCGTTAGATCCGCGCGTGACCAGCGTCATACGCGACAGCGTGTCATCTTCAGTAGGCGCCACCGTCAGCGAATCGATATTGAAACCACGGGCGGAGAACATATTCGCCACCCGCGACAACGCCCCCGACTCGTTCTCCAGCAGTATCGAGATAATGTGCCGCATGCCGCCCTACGCTAGTTCGCGTTCTTGCGGGGCCTCTCCTGGTGATGGTGCCAGGTGCATCTCGTGGTGACCGCTACCGGCCGCAATCATCGGGTAGACGTTTTCTGTCTGATCGGTGATAAAGTCCATAAACACCAGCTTGTCCTTCATACCAATGCTTTCTCGCAAAGCCCCCTCTACGTCACCCGGCTTTTCGATCGTCATCCCCACATGACCATAGGCTTCTGCCAGCTTTTTGAAGTCGGGCAGCGCATCCATGTAAGAATGGGAGTAACGACGATCATAGAAGAACTCCTGCCACTGCCTAACCATACCCATGTAACGATTGTTTAAGTTGATGATCTTGAGCGGCAGATCGTATTGCTTGCAGGTAGAAAGCTCCTGGATACACATAAGAATACTGGCTTCGCCGGTCACGCAGACAACGGTGGAATCCGGATAGGCGAACTGTACGCCCATCGCCGCCGGCAGACCGAATCCCATGGTTCCTAAACCCCCAGAGTTAATCCAGCGACGGGGCTTATCGAATTTGTAGAACTGTGCGGCCCACATCTGATGCTGACCGACGTCGGAGGTCACAAAGGCATCGCCATCGGTGACTTCATAGAGCGTTTCCAGCACATGCTGCGGCTTGATGACCTTGCTTTTGCGGTTATAGGCCAGGCAATCGACCGCCCGCCAGGCCTGGATCTGTTTCCACCAGGCCTTGATGGCGTCTTTGTCGGGCGTGCGATCGGATGCCTTGATCGCCGCCGTAAGCTCGACCATCACCTTGCCGGCATCGCCGACGATAGGTAGATGTGTCAACACATTCTTAGAGATCTGTGATGGGTCGATATCTACGTGGATAATGCGTGCGTACGGGCAGAACTTGTTCAGATCACCGGTAATACGATCATCAAAGCGGGCGCCGATAGCAATCAGCACATCGCACTCGTGCATGGCCATATTTGCTTCATAGGTGCCATGCATGCCCAACATGCCAACAAATAACGGATCGGTAGCGGGATATGCGCCCAGCCCCATCAATGTGTTCGTGCACGGATAGCCCAGGGTTCGTACAAACTCCCGTAAGGGCTCAGAGGCGTTGCACAAGATGATCCCACCACCGGTATAAATCATGGGACGTTTGGCAGAAAGTATGAGCTCCGCCGCCTTCTTGACTTGTCTGGCGTGGCCGCGAGTGACGGGGTTATACGACCGTAGGTTGACCGTCTTCGGGTAGACATAGGCCGTCTTGTTGGCAGTCACATCCTTGGGAATATCGATGTGCACCGGACCCGGGCGCCCGGTGGTCGCAATATAAAAGGCCTTCTTAATCGTCATGGCCAAGTCTTTCACGTCGCGAACGAGAAAATTGTGCTTGACACATGGGCGGGTAATACCGACGGCATCAACCTCCTGGAAGGCATCGTCACCAATGAGATGGCTCGGCACTTGACCGCTGATAACGACCATAGGGATAGAGTCCAGATGGGCGGTGGCGATGCCGGTGACCGTATTGGTAATACCCGGTCCAGACGTTACGAGCACGACGCCTGGTTTGCCAGTGGCGCGAGCGTAGCCATCGGCAGCATGTGCCGCACCTTGCTCGTGGCGTACCAGGATATGTTTGACCTTGTCCTGTCTGAAAACAGCGTCATAAATGTGCAGCGCCGCACCACCCGGATAGCCGAAGATGTACTCAACCCCTTCATCCTGCAGGCAGCGACAGACAATTTCCGCCCCCGTCAATTCCACATTCACCTGCGACAGTCCCACAACCGCCTCCAAAAACAAAAAAAGCCCAAACCGCGGGCATCGCTCGACAATGGTTCAGTGAAGACAAATTACCACAGTGGGATTGAGGGTCAATAGTAAATGTCGGAAAAATCGGGGAATTTTCGCGATCTACGCTCGACGCCAGCTTGTCGTACCATCAGGGTCATCTTCGAGGATGATCCCGCAGCCTTTGAGTTCATCACGAATACGATCCGCTTCCGCCCAATCCTTATTACGCCTCGCCTCTGCGCGCTTTAATATCAGCTCCTCGGTAACCCCTACTTGATCGGCAACACTAACCTCGATTCTGCCTTGCAGAAATTCATTCGGATCTTCTTGAAGCAGGCCCAAGATACCGCCTAGTTCAACCAGTTCGCGGGCCAGCATCCCCGCCTGGGCCGTAGCCTTGGCATCGACCGCCTTGTTGATGTCACCAGCCAAACGGTGCAGCACGCTGAAGGCGTTAGGCGTACCGAAGTCATCGTCCATGGCGTTATGGAACTGCTCGCGGTAGACGCCACTGGGCTCGGCTTTCGCCTTCGGCGTGGACCCCTTTTGAAGCGCGATATAAAGCCCATCGAGGCTGGCCTTGGCACTATCGAGCAGGTCGTCGGAAAAATTCAGCGGACTGCGATAGTGACTGGACAACAACAGATAGCGCACGACTTCTGCCATCTTCTCGGGGTCATCGCCCTTTTTCAGTATTTCACGGATAGTAAAGAAATTGCCTAGTGATTTAGACATCTTTTCATCATCGATGCGTACAAAACCGTTATGCATCCAAAGCCTCACAAACTCCTTGCCAGTGGCGGCTTCGCTTTGGGCAATTTCGCTGTCGTGGTGCGGAAACTTTAGGTCCATGCCGCCGCCATGTATGTCGAAGGGCTCACCGAGATTGTGGCTCGACATAGCCGAGCACTCGATGTGCCAGCCGGGTCGGCCGGGACCCCAGGGCGAGTCCCAACTGGGCTCGCCTGGTTTGGCCGCCTTCCACAGGACAAAGTCCAACGGATCGTCCTTGGCCTCAGCGATCTCTACCCGCGCCCCGGCGCGTAACTTGCCGAGTTGCTGACCCGAGAGCGCACCATACTCGCGGAAACGACTAACATCATAATAGACATCACCGTCGCTGCCCTGGTAGGCAAATCCCTTCTCCAATAGCGCCGTAATCAGCGCCTGCATCTGCGGCACATACTCGGTCGCGCGCGGCTCGATATCTGGACGCAGTACACCCAATGCATCAAAGTCCTCGTACATGGCCTTGATAAAACGCTCGGTCAAGACTTCGAAGCTCTCTTTGTTCGCTTCGGCGCGCTTGATGATCTTATCGTCAATATCAGTGATGTTTCGTACATAGGTCACACGATAGCCGCGCGCTCGCAGGTATCGTACCACCATATCGAACACCACCATCATTCGGGCGTGACCTAGATGGCAATAATCGTAAACCGTCATGCCGCACACATACATGCGCACATGGTTTTCGTCGATGGGTGAAAACGGTTGTTTGCGTTTTGTCAGGCTATTGTGGATCTGTAGCATGGGATCAGCTGCACGATGCCGTCTGAGCCTGCTCGCGGCATGGTATATGAGTGGTGCGCCTGGTCAAGATGGCCTAATTCATCGAATATCAGCCGGCGATGGTAACGGAAACGTGCCTCGAACACCAAAGCAAGGCGGGTGTTGCACCATTAGCCCAACTCGGGCGACAATTTTGCCTGAAGCCATGGACTGCAACCTCGATGGAGGCTCAACCTGGTGACCGCGGTTAATTTAAAGACCACACTCGGTACACTCGTCCTTAATCTGTTCCCCGATAAGGCGCCGAAAAGTGTGGAGAACTTCCTGGCCTACGCACGCGCGGGCTTCTATGAAGGCACGTTGATCCACCGTGTCATCCCTGATTTTGTGATCCAGGGAGGCGGATTTGGTCCAAGCATGACACAAAAACCCACCTACGAACCGATTCGCAATGAAGCCAAGAACGCTCTTCGCAATACGCGTGGCACGGTTGCGCTGGCACGCACGTCAGATCCACATTCGGCAACCAGTCAGTTCTTTATAAATCTCGCCGATAACGATTTCTTGAATTACACCTCACCGACACCAGATGGCTGGGGATACTGCGTATTCGGGCAAGTACAGGATGGCATGCATGTCGTCGAGGACATAAATGGTGTACCTACGGGCTCGCGATATGGATTCAAAGATGTGCCCCTTACCGAAATTCTTATTGAAAAAGTGGAAATAGTAAAATGAAGGGAGCCACATCATAAAAGCCGCGTTTGTCAGTCGATGACTACTCTGTTCATATCCGACCTGCACCTTTGTTCCGAACGCCCCGCCATTACTGATCTGTTCCTTGCATTCCTTCGCGAACGCGCAGCTCGGGCAGAAGCGCTTTACATCCTGGGCGACTGGTTTGAATATTGGATCGGAGATGAGGCAGTAACACACGACGAATATCGTTCTACCGTAACGGCCATACAGAAAATCACCGATAACGGGACTCCCGCGTTCGTTATCCCAGGCAACCGCGATTTCCTGATGGGTAATCGATTCGAGAAATGTACCGGATGTCGATTGCTGCCAGACCCCAGTGTCATTGACCTATACGGTAAACGCGTGCTGGTAATGCATGGCGATAGCTTGTGCACTGACGATCACGAGTACCAGACTTTCCGTCAACGTGTGCGGAGCGACGATTGGAAACGCGACTATCTTGCGAAGACGGTGGAGGAACGACATACCATAGTGCGAGAATTTCGAGAACGCAGTAAGGTCGCGAAGGCGAGGAAGAAACCAGAAATCATGGATGTCAACGCGCACGCGGTTAACGAAATCATGCGAACCCATCAGGTGCACGACCTAATTCATGGCCACACGCATCGCCCGGGAGAACATGTATTCGATCTGGATGGAAGACGTGCGCGTCGAATGGTGTTAGGCGACTGGTACGAAAATGGGAATGTACTTACGTGCGATGCTAACGGCTGGGTACTCGAAACACTTCCTCTCCACGAACCAACATAAGCAATTAAACCTTGAGCCCCATCATGATGTCCATGACGTTCGTGCCGGTGGGGCCGGTGCGCAATAAATCGCCGCTTGCTTGTAAGAAACTCCCGGCGTCGGCACGTTGCAACGCTGTCGGGGCATCTAGGGTATTTGATTTGCCGCGCACCACCGTGGCCCCATCCACCAATGCACCGGCGTCATCGCCGGGCCCATCGGTCCCGTCTGTGCCGGCAGCCAGAAAAAAGATGTCGCCATGGCCAGCGAGTTCGATTGCCGCCGCCAGCGCGAGGCTTTGATTACGGCCGCCGCGCCCCGGATCTGGTGGAAGTACAACTTGGGTCTCGCCGCCCCAAACGTGTACGACACCTGACTCTCCGTTGCACAGTGTTCTCGCCAATTTCGTACCAGCCGCACACGCATCACCACTGACAAACTCGGGCTCGACGATGGAGTGATAGTCGTATGACGCCGCGCCCTCGGCCGCTGCCCGTTTGGCGTCATCCAAAGTGGCAACAATGACGGTTTCAATGGCTCCGAATGCCGGGTCGTTCACGCCCGGGGCTGGCGGTGCTTTGTCAATAAGCTCGCGAACAAAATCCGGTGCGTTCGCTACGAACTTTGATGGCGTGTTCAATCTACTGTCAGCAACCAGTGGTCCGGAACCCACGACTCGAGGATCATTATCAGGTGCATCGGAAATCGTTAGACACAGCACCGGCCGCGGTGCTAACAGCGACGCCAATCGACCACCTTTGATTAGCGACACGCGCTTGCGCACGTCGTTGCAAGCGTGAATATCGAACCCCGCCCCCAAGAGCCAATCGTTCAGGGCTTGAAGTTGCTCCAGGACGACGCCGTCGGGCAGCCGTTCGACCAATGCTGACGCGCCACCAGACAACAACACCAGCACCCGACCGTCGACAGGTATACACGATATAAAGCGCAATAGCTCATCCCCGGCCGACAGACTGGTAGCGTCTGGCAAAGGGTGTCCTGCCGTCAAACAGGACCAGGGCAAGGTCTCGTCATGGCCGTGTTTGGTAATGACTAGCCCGTCATGAATTCCATCTTCCAACACGTCTATCGCCCCGCGCGACATCGCGGCCGCCGCCTTGCCAATAGCAATCAAGTAAATCGGTGTCGTCTGCGGGTGAGCCTGCAAGTAACGTTGTACACAGCCGCGGCCATTGACCCGCGCCAGTGCCGCTTGCAGAATCGCCAGCAGGTTACGTCGGTGGATGTCAGCGGATGGCATTAAGGCCGCGCTGTAGGTCTTGCTTTAGGTCATCGATATCTTCAAGCCCGACGGAGATTCGAATCAGGCTCTCTTTGATGCCGGCCTTGGCACGTGCCTCGGGACCACAACGATGGTGGGTGGTACTCGACGGATGTGTAATCGTACTCTTAGTGTCGCCAAGATTGGCAGTCTTTGATACGAGTTCGGTCGCATCGATGAACGCCCAGGCCTCTTTTCTATCGCCATCAACCTCAAATGAAAGCAAACCGCCGTGTGCCTTTTGCTGGCGAGTCGCCAGTTCGTGTTGCGGGTGTGAGGTAAGCCCGGGGTAGTACACATGCGTTATTCCACGCTGAGTGGTCAGCCATTCAGCCAGTTGCTGGGCGTTACGACTGTGCGCATGCATACGCAGATCGAGGGTCTCCAATCCCTTGGCAAATACCCAGGCGTTAAACGGGCTCATGCTCGGTCCGGCTGTTCTCAAGAAACCAAACAATGCGTTGCCCACCGCCTCATTACCGATCACCGCCCCACCGATACAACGCCCTTGGCCATCAAGAAATTTTGTAGCCGAGTGCACGACGATGTCCGCACCATATGAAAGTGGGCGCTGCAACGCCGGTGTACAGTACACATTATCGACGACTAGCAGACAATTATGGGTCCTAGCGAGTTCTGCCAGTACTGCAATATCAGCTACCTCCGTGAGCGGGTTGGCCGGCGTCTCCAAGAACAACATACGAGTATCGGGCGTGATGGCTTGCCGCCATGCATCCAGATCGGTTAAAGGAACAAAGGTTGTCGTCAGCTGGAAACGCGTCAGCACATTGTTGAACAAGGAGATAGTGCTACCGAATAGACTACTGGCCGCAACAATATGATCGCCCGCCTTGAGTAACGCCATGCAGGTGGCAAGGATGGATGACATACCGGAGGATGTTGCAACACATCGTTCGCCTTCCTCCAGCGCCGCCAGTCGCTGTTCGAACATGCGCACGGTGGGATTGGTAAAACGAGAATAGACGTTTCCCGGTTCTTCGTCGGCGAACCGCGCCGCCGCTTGCGCCGCGTCTTTGAAGACGAAGCTCGATGTCGTAAAGATTGGCTCCGCGTGTTCGCCCTCAGGCGTACGCTCGTGTCCCGCGCGTACCGCCCGCGTACGAAAAGCGAATTGCCGCCAGTCTCTCTTAATCTCCTTCACACGACTACAAAATTAAAACTACAATGAATAGGTCTGCAGCTCGGTCGAGCCCAAATCGTTAGCAGCCATCTTTTGCTTGGCTCCATCAGCTCGCATTTGCTCGATTCGCCCCAGGTAATCTTGATTGACATCACCAGTGATGTATATGCCGTCAAACACCGAAGCCTCAAACCGCGTGATTTTCGGATTGCCCTCTCGCGCCGCTTCGATTAAATCTTGGAGGTCCTGGTAGATGAGTCGATCGGCACCGGTAATTGCGGCGATCTCGTCGACCTCCCTGCCATTAGCTACAAGTTCTGTCGCCGACGGCATATCGATGCCATAAACATTGGGATAGCGGATCGGTGGGGCGGCCGACGCAAAATAGACTCTACGTGCTCCGGCCTCCCGCGCCATCTGTACGATCTGTTGTGATGTTGTGCCGCGGACAATGGAATCATCCACTAACAATACATTTTTACCCCTAAACTCAAGATCGATCGCGTTCAGCTTCTGTCGCACCGAGCGCTTACGCTCGGCTTGACCGGGCATAATAAACGTTCGTGGGATGTATCGATTCTTAATAAAGCCTTCGCGATACTTGAGATTGAGCTTATGCGCCACCTGTAGCGCCGCCTGTCGGCTGGTATCAGGGATCGGGATCACTACATCGATATCAACTTCCCCCCACTCCCGGATAATCTTACTGGCGAGACGCTCTCCCATGCGCAGACGGGTCTTGTGGACCGCTATGCCATCGAGCATGGAGTCCGGCCTGGCCAAATAGACATATTCAAAAAGACATGGCGTGTGCAACGTCTTCTTGGCGCAGCGGTGTGTATGCACTTCGCCATTCATGTCGATAAACAACGCCTCACCCGGCGCGATATCACGCACCAATGTATAGCCCAACATGTCGAGCGCCACACTCTCCGATGCAACCATATGTCCTGGTCCATCATCAGTTTCGTGCCTACCGTATACGATCGGGCGTATACCAAACGGATCTCTAAAAGCGAGGATTCCGAAACCGACAATCATGGCCACCACGGCATAGCCACCGCGGCAACGTCGATGGACCATGCTCACCGCGCGAAAAATATCATCTGGCGTAAGCGTCAGCCCCCCTACCGCCTCGAGTTCATGCGCTAAAACATTTAACAGAATCTCTGAGTCCGATTGGGTATTGAGATGACGTAAGTCCTCGCGGAACAGTTGCTCCTTGAGCTGATCCGCATTGGTCAGATTGCCGTTATGGGCCAGCGCGAGCCCATGAGGTGAATTCACATAGAACGGCTGCGCCTCCGCCGGTGAGTCACAACCAGCGGTCGGGTATCGTACATGACCGATGCCCATATTACCCCGCAGGCCGATCATGTGTCGTTCATGGAACACATCACGTACCAAACCGTTGTCCTTACGGAGATAGACACGTTGGCCATCGTTGGTCTTGCCGCTGGTAATGATGCCAGCGGCATCTTGTCCGCGGTGCTGCAACACGGTAAGTCCGTCGTAGATTGCCTGATTAACGGGACTTTTGGCGAGAATACCGATTATTCCACACATGCAGGCATGTCTCCGATCACTAAGAACTTAGTCTAGCTATAGCGGATATGGCGGGCAATATCCGACGGTAAGAAATCAACGACGAAGGTTGCAATCGACTCAAAAAACGGCGTCAGATACGCGTGACGCCACCAGCCGTTGCTAGGCAAGGACGTAAGACCGGCGACTAAGAACACGACGACGACGACGGCAACACCAACCACAGCACCGGCCAGACCGCCAAGCAGACGATTCGAGAACTTTAGGATCGTCATTGATTCGACAATCTTGTGAAAAAAGCTCGTGGTCACAAGCCCGATCAGAAACGCAACAAGAAACGTCACTACAAATGCCACCAACATGCGTACCATGGGTTCATTTATGGATTTTTCAAGCGCCTCAGACACAGGCGTAGAAAGAAACCACGCTATGACGCTTGCCACAACCCAGTTAGCGAGAAACAGGATCGTTCGCACGAACCCCCGGAGAACGCCAATTCCGGCAAAGACTGAAAGCACGAGCAAAAGCACGATATCAAAGGCATTCATTTAGTCTCTGCCGCTAAGAATGGACGGTTCTGGCTAAATGAGTTCTGGCAGAACGTGCTCTACCACGGCTTACTTATAGGCAAGCACCACCCCTTCCAAGCCCACTTGCTGCTGGATCTGGGTCTGTGCCTTCTCGGCAACCTGTTTCTGTCGATAAGGACCGACACGTACGCGTACCGCCTTCTCGCCCTTCAATTCCACGTCAACCAACTTGACCAGAAAACCGTGTTTCGCAAGCTTGTCACGCAGCCGATGTGCATTGTCGTTGTTCGAAAATGTTCCAACCTGGACAACCCAGCCCTCCGATGCGGGCGACGTCTCGCTCGTGGATTCCTGCGGCTCGGTTTGTTGGGTCTGCGCGGCTTTGGCAGTAATCGTGGTGCTGGATTTCTCGGGCTTCTTGGTCGAACCAGTCTCTACCGTTGTGGTCGTTGTTGTGACCTGCGTGTCGGTAACCGTCTGCTCTACCAGAGACGTTGTCGGCACTCGAAGGACTTTGGTCTCGGGTTGTGGAATCTCACTAACTTCTGAGACCCGCGTGGCGTCAGGTTGGCCCGGCTCATCACTCAGGATCATGGGTAATACGATTACTGCAAGTGAAACAACAATTACGGCGCCTACGATACGGTGTTTGGGGTTGAATTCACCCCCGTCATCGTGTGCACGTGCCATGTACCCGCCCTCACTGTTGATTGCTCAGTATATCACTAACGGTAAAAAAAGACCCGAAAACAACAATTCGATCCTGTTCGCTCGCATCGTTACACGCGGCCTGATAAGCACTCAAAGGATCTTCATAGAGATCGGCTGGCGCCGGCGATTCGATGGTTTCCAGATTGATGCGCAAGGTTTCTGCCGTAGTACCGCGTGATACTGCCAGGGTCGACAGATACCAATGGTGAACAATCGGATTGATCGTCGACATCACGTCGGCGATTGGCTTGTCCTCAAGCATGCCGAGAACTACAAGGGTTCGACCGGCCACCGCCTGTCGCCGTAGCAGTGCGGTCAGCACCACCGTGGCCTCGACGTTGTGAGCGACATCGAACACCCTCAATGGCAGTCCTGGCAGAGTCTGAAATCGTCCCGGAAGCACTGCCTCGAGTAGGCCACTGCGAACCTGCGCTTGGCTCACCGGCAAGCGTTCTGCCAGCGCGGCTAACGCCATCAATACACCGGCCGCGTTACGCAACTGGTGTTCACCGCGCATGGCAGGATAAGGCAGTCCCGATCGGATATCGTCTTTAGAACGCCAACACCAACTATGGACGTCTTGTTCGATATGGTAGTCACGGCCGATTTGGTAAAAGTGGGCGCCCACCGCATCAGCGCTCTGTTCGATAACAGTCGGCGGCGATATATCGGAGCAAATGGCAGGACGTCCTTGACGGAAGATACCGGCTTTTTCCCGGCCAATGGCTTCGCGGTCGGCACCCAACCAACGCACATGATCGACGCCAATGCACGTCACGATAGCAACATCGGCATCAAGCACATTGACCGCGTCAAGCCGACCACCAAGGCCGACCTCAAGCAAGGCGACGTCAACTGACTGCTCACTGAACACCTGCAGCGCCGCCAAGGTGCCGAATTCGAAATAGGTCAGCGGTGTGTCACCACGCGTGCATTCGATATGTTCAAAGGCGGCACAGAGCACCTCATCACTCTGCGGCTGCTTACCAACCCGAATGCGCTCGTTATATTCGAACATATGGGGCGAACCGTAAGCCCCAATCTTGTAGCCGGCCTCATGCAGTATGGCCTCAAGCATGGCAACGCTAGATCCTTTGCCATTAGTGCCAGATACCGCTACTGTCAAGAATGAGGGTGGCTTTAGTCCCATGCGGTCAACGACAACATTGACACGCTCTAGGCCAAGCTCCATCTTTCGTGGATACAACGCTTCGATCCACGAAAGCCAGTCGGCGAGAGTCTTGCTGCTCAGTTCTTTAATGATGAGGACGATGACGCTTCAACCAAACTGGCTTGCTCGTCACCAGGGTTGGAGGTCTTACCGGTAAGCATTGCAAGTAGCGATGCAATGGTATCGCGCATGGCGCGGCGATCGACGATCATGTCTATCGAGCCATGTTTAAGTAAAAACTCTGAACGCTGAAAGCCTTCAGGCAACGTTTCACGTACCGTCTGTTCGATGACCCGCGGGCCCGCAAAACCGATCAACGCTTTGGGTTCAGCGATCACGATGTCGCCAAGCATCGCAATGCTGGCCGATACGCCACCCATGGTCGGGTCAGTCAACACCGAGATGAACGGAATGCCGCGGTCCCCCAAACGTGTCAGCGCAGAACTAGTCTTTGCCATTTGCATGAGCGAAAACAGCGCCTCTTGCATGCGGGCACCGCCACTGGCCATAAAGCACACCAAAGGTATGTCCTGTTCCACGCATTTGTTTACGCCACGCACAAAGCGTTCACCGACCACCGAACCCATGGAGCCACCCATAAATGCAAATTCAAATGCACCTGCCACCAGGGGAGCGCCTTTGAGCTCACCCTGCACCATCACTAGCGCGTCTTTTTCGCCGCATGCCTTTTCAGCTTCGCTCAAACGGTCCTTGTATCTTTTAGAATCCTTGAACTTGAGCACGTCGACCGACCGCAGATTCGCACCGATCTCTTGGTGTAGTTTGGGGTCAAGAAAAACATCTAGGCGACCGCGCGCACTAAGGCGCATGTGATGCTGACACTTGGGACAGACATCGAGGTTATTGCGGATTTCAGCGCTGTAGAGGACCGCACTACAGTTGGCGCACTTCCGCCACAGACCCTCGGGCACACTCTTCCTCTGTGCCTTGCCTTTAACCTTGGGTGGTATGAGCTTGTCAAACCAACTCACGCAGCCGCTCCTACCTGATCCATGGCACCGCGTAAAGTTGCAAGAAATCCAGGTACCTCTGTCATTATCTTCTCCCGCTCTTCGGCGAGATCGCCGATACGGTTCACCAGGGCACTCCCGACTACTACTGCATCGGCCACAGATGCCACTGCTGCCGCCGTCTCGGGGCTATTGATACCAAATCCAACCCCTACTGGAAGCGTAGTCCGTGTACGTATCGCTTGCAATTGGTCTTTTACTGCTGCCACATCCAGGTGGGTCGCACCAGTTACGCCTCGCAGCGAAACGTAGTACACAAACCCACTACCCACGTCAGCAATTAAGTTAATTCTCTCAGTGGTACTGGTGGGCGCGAGCAAGAATATCTGGTCTATGTGCGCATCCCGCAATGCCTGGGATAGTTCAGCTGATTCCTCCGGTGGAATATCGACTGTCAACACACCGTCAACACCCGCCGCACCCGCCGCTTTCGCGAACGTCGCGTAACCCATAATTTCTACCGGATTCAAATAGCCCATGAGCACGACAGGGGTATGCGTGTTGTTTGTCCGGAACTCCTTGACCATCTGTAAAACCTGATGGAGGTTAACGTTGTTCTTGAGCGCACGTTCACTTGCACGTTGAATAACAGGACCGTCAGCCATTGGGTCAGAAAACGGCACGCCTAGCTCAATGATATCTGCGCCCGCTTCCACTAACGCGTGCATTAGCGGCACTGTGATGTCTGGTTGCGGATCGCCGGCCGTAATAAAAGGTACAAGCGCCTTACGACCCTGCTTCCTCAATACTTCGAATGTCTGTGCTATTTGCGACACGACGGTCTCCCAGACTTAAACAGTAATGCCCTCAATCTTTGCTACCGTGTGAATGTCCTTGTCGCCACGCCCAGAAAGATTGACCACGATGATGCCATTGCGGCCCATTTTCGGTGCTAGCGTGGCCGCGTAAGCAAGCGCATGGGCAGACTCAAGTGCCGGCATGATGCCTTCAGTACGGGTCAGATCATGGAACGCAGCCAATGCCTCGTCGTCGGTAATGCCGACATATTTGGCGCGACCGGAATCCTTAAGCCACGAGTGTTCGGGGCCGACTCCAGGATAGTCGAGGCCGGCAGAGACCGAGTGGGCTTCTATAATCTGTCCATCGGCAGTCTCTAGCAAATAACTGCGGCTGCCGTGTAACACACCGGGTTGACCAGCGCACAAGGGTGCAGCGTGATGTCCGCTGTCCAAACCTTCGCCCGCCGCTTCGACCCCATGAAGTTCCACGTCCGCATCATCGATGAAAGGATAGAACAAGCCCATGGCGTTTGAACCACCGCCAACGCATGCGACCAACGCATCCGGCAAACGCCCTTCTTGCACCATGATTTGCTCGCGGGTTTCGCGACCAATCACCGACTGAAAGTCTCTTACCATAGCCGGGTACGGATGTGGCCCAGCGACGCTGCCAATGATGTAGAACGTGTCCTCAACATTGGTCACCCAGTCGCGCATGGCCTCGTTTAGTGCGTCTTTGAGTGTCTTCGAACCCGACTCCACCGGCACTACCTCTGCCCCCAGCAGCTTCATGCGAAAGACATTAATTGCTTGGCGCTCGATGTCCACGCTTCCCATGTAGACAATACATTTCAGACCGAAACGCGCTGCCACGGTCGCTGTCGCGACCCCATGTTGGCCAGCACCAGTCTCGGCGATAATTCGAGTCTTACCCATGCGTCGAGCCAACAGCGCCTGACCAACTGTGTTGTTGATCTTATGCGCGCCGGTGTGGTTTAAGTCTTCGCGCTTTAGATAAATGCGCGCACCACCAAGCCTCTCGCTCCAGCGTTTTGCCAAATACAACGGCGATGGACGACCCACGAATGTAGCCGCATCGCTATCAATCTCCCTGACGAAATCTGGGTCATTGCGATAACGCTCATAGGCTTCGCGTAATTCGACCAACGGTTGCATAAGCGTTTCAGCAACAAAAATGCCGCCGTATTCACCGAAATGGCCGCGCTCATCTGGCAACGAATAGGCTTGTCGTCCAGCCGCCGCCGATTTTGTACTGCTCGCTTTCATTGGTCTTCTCTCACTTTCTCAATGAATGCAGAAATCTTTCTTGGATCTTTGATGCCCTTGGCCTCCTCTACGCCGCTACTGACATCAACCGCAAATGGCTGTACTGCTTTAATGGCGTCTTTCACGTTATCAGCCGTGAGACCACCCGCTAGAATAATCGGTTTTTCTAGGTCTTGTGGTACAAGACGCCAGTCAAACGTTTCGCCTGAGCCACCCGGTGCATGCTTCACATAGCTGTCTAGCAACAAACCTACTGCATCTGGATAGGCTCGCTGCTGCGCGTGCAGGTCAACATGATCCTGCATACGCACGGCCTTTATATAAGGTCGGCCGAACGCACGATAGGTTTCTGCCGATTCTTCGCCATGGAATTGCAAGATATCAAGCCCCACGGCACTGATCGTGGCGCGCACTCTATCGGCGTCTACATCAACGAACAAACCAACGCGGGTTACGAATGGCGGCAATGCCTGCGCGATTGCACGCGCTTGGTCGACGGTGACGCATCGTGGGGTGGCCTCATAGAACACCATCCCGATTGCATCTGCCCCCAGTCGTGCTGCGGCCAGTCCGTCCTCGATACGGGTAATACCACAAATCTTTATTCGGGTTTGCATTGCAAAAACAAACATTTAAAATTCAACAGCTTACCAAAGACCGGGGCCAGACGAAAGCCGCGGAATCCCGAAGTGTTCCGGATATTCAAGTGCGGTTAGGTAAAGTCCATGGGCCGGTGCTGTCACGCCAGCGACGGTGCGATCGCGTGCCGCCAACACATCGCGCCCCCATTCACTAGGTTTTTCGCCGGCGCCGATACTCATCAACACACCGGCAATATTGCGCACCATATGGTGAAGGAAGGCGTCTGCGTGGGCATCAATTGTTACGAACTCGCCGTTGCGCGATATCTCCAGGCGCCGCAAATGCTTTACTGGATCTTTTGCCTGACATTGCACAGCGCGGAAAGACGTAAAGTCGTGTCTGCCTATTAAGGTCTTTGCCGCCCGTTGCATCGGTACAATATCTAGTGGCCGATATTCCCAGGTCACACGCTTGGCGAGATAGGTCGGTCGCACCGACCGATTCAGGATGATGTATCGATAGTGCCTCCCGGTGGCGGAAAATCGTGCATGAAAAGACGAGTCCACCTGCCCGGTCCACAGTATGGCTACGTCATCCGGCAAATTACTGTTGGCGCCACGTAGCCACTCGTAGTCACGACGCGTAGCGTTAGAATCGAAATGAATCACCTGACCGCAGGCATGCACACCTGCATCGGTACGACCAGCCACCGTCACCCGTAGCGCCTCGTTGGCAACCTTGGCAAGCGCCTCTTCCACACAACCCTGTACGGTCCTGTCGCCATCCTGAAGTTGCCACCCAGAATAGCGGGAGCCCTCGTACTCGACGATCGCGACGATACGCATAGGAATATTTTACTACGGTTAAGGACGTAGAATTGTGCCGGCCGCCCCTACGCATCCCGGCAATTGCTACGGCAACCGCTCCTTGCGTTGCGCTACCTCCTGCATCCCTGCAGTCGTCCTCCTTCCTTCGAGTCGTAACTTGCGACATCTGGCCACCAGGGGCGTGGAAATGCAAAACGATTGTTGGGAACAGTCCTTGCCCGGTCGGGCGCGGGTGGGCGAGGTACTTTGACTCGGACCGTCCCTGGTCCTCGCCCTAACGGGTCGCCGTCGACGGCCCACATTTGCGTCCGTCAGCGCCATAAACGCTACAAGGAACTTAGAGGAGACAGTGGATGCCTAGTTGACCCGCATTGTTTCAGGATGCCGTCGGTCGTTGCCAGTCCGACGTTCGTGACCTGTGTGGTCCGCGGGCCGGTAGGACCTACGATCATCCATGCGTCGGTCTGCGAAATGCTCATACCAGCACTGGCAATCGGCTGCCCCGCACTCGGGGAGCGGCAAAGACGGCGCCGCCCGAGAGAGCAATCGCTTACTTTTAAGCCTTTTCGCCGCGTCGCAAGGGTCAAGCCCGGGCCGGATAGACACGGCGTGGAACACGCTGGCACCGCCAGCCGTTTTACCGCGGGCCACTGGCTTCGTTTGGGTGCGCGCCCTTGGTTCCGACAGAAACCACACCACCCACACAGCGGCAGCAACAACGGCGATTAACAGAAGAATCCAGTTAGTCATCGTCCCCTACTCCATGTGCAATTGGCTTTTCGCTGATCTCGTTTAGACGCCCTTCCATCACCTAGGACTAGGTCGCGTCCACCCCGAGGCAGGTCAGTTATTCTCCCACAGAATCAGGATGCGAGAAATCTCGTTCGGTTTTGTTTGATTTATTAAGACCTTAAGGTTGTTAACAGCTTTAACCAGCACGCGCGAACATATGGCAGTAGTGGCGATACCAGTCACTCTGGAACGTTTCATGTGGGTCATATTTCTTTTTGAGCTTAATAAAGTCTGCCATCTGTGGATCGCACCTTTCGACTTGTCGTCGATCCGCAGTGCTGCGATCGAATCGTGAAACGTAATGGACCCGCGTACGGTTTAGTTGGGAGTGAATGTCGTTGACCAGAACACCCGAGCGACTTTCAGGAAAACGAGTGCATGCAAAGGGCAACAGAGCCAGTCCAGCGCTTCCTCTTGCCATCAACCTCAAGAATCTCCGGCGCCCTAACACGGTTAACCTCCCGGCAAACTCTGCTACCGAACGAGCACGCGTGCGGTCCAGTAGATCAGAAACAGCGCCACCGCCTGGATCAAATGGTAGAGCGCGTTGTGATTAAAGTATCGGGGATGGATCGATATGCCCGTATGCTGGACCGTGGCCGCAATGAACGTCAAAACAATACCGCCGACACCAACCAACAAATAGCTCATGCCAGTGCGCGCGTACACGACTATGAAGGCGACGAGCAGAAACATGGAGGCGGGGATATAGTTAATGATCGCTATCCAAAACGCCCGGCTAGAAAACAATATAAGTAAAACGTAAATAGCAAAAGCAAACCACGCCCCCCAAGATACCCAGTTGGCAACACGCTCAGAGAAAATTAGTGTCGCGCCGAGGCTCCAAAGGGCTAGAGCGGCTACGCCAATTGCGACGAGTATCGCCGGCCAAAGCACTACCGGGCCAAGGGACGACTGATTACCGAAAAAACCGTGAAAA
>JAOTYM010000197.1 GCA_029861845.1 Gammaproteobacteria bacterium
CGAGTCAAATGAATCCCCGACGAAAAGTCCTTACTTGAGTTTGGTCGTTGGTTTTAGCTCCCGTAGCAACGCCTGTGCCTGTGTGAGCTCGGCTCGATTCATACGTTGCAGCAAACGCTTGCGGTCATGGACCGCGCGGGAGTTTCCATGATCAGCCGCCAGGCTGTACCAGACATAAGCTTGTACATTGTCCTGTGGTACCCCGCGACCATCTTCATAGAGCTTAGCAAGATCGTTTTGCGCATCCGCATAACCGAGTTCGGCCGCCCGTCGATACCATCGAGCCGCTTTGGCGAGGTCTTGAGGCGCACCTCTGCCCAACTCGGAATCGACACCCTGGCTGTGGATAGCCATTTGCTCGGTTAGGGTCACGGATTTAGAGTTAGAATCCGCTACAGGAGAAGCAACGAGTCCAACGATGAAAAATAATGACATGAACGGTTTCATCATGATGGTCCCTCCTATTCGAAAGATGCTGGCAATAATCTGTCAGCAATAGTCAGGTTCGTTGCCAGCTTTCCATTTTATGTTACAGCCCATGCTAGCCTTTTGCTCGGTCGGCACCGGTTGGTCCTGTAGGACGGCATTTAACGCCATGCGTAGATCCTCGCCCGTGACCGCCACGTTATTCCCCGGTCGGCTACCATCGAACTGGCCGCGATAGACCAGCTTGTGATCCTTGTCGAACAGGAAGAAATCCGGCGTGCAGGCGGCACGGTAACGCTTAGCTACTTCCTGAGTTTCATCGTAAAGATACGGAAAGGTGTAACCTATCTTCTTTGCTTCTTCGGCCATCTTCGCTGGACTGTCGTCGGGATGCGTACTGACGTCATTGGCATTGACCCCGATTACTGCTACACCCTTGGCTTGATATTCATGGGCAAATTCGGCGAATTGATTTGCGATATGTTTTACGTAGGGGCAGTGGTTGCACATGAAGACCACGAGTGTGGCGGGGGCTTGCTTGTAGTCGGCCAGCGACACTAGATTGCCTGTGGTATCGGGGAGACTGAAGTCGGGAGCCGCAGTACCCAATTCGAGCATGGTTGAGGAAACAGCCGCCATATCAGAGCCTCGTGGTGCAAGAATAGATGGTCGAAAAAGACATCTTACTGCGCTTTAATAGCCGGCTCAAAGCAGAAACAAGGGTTGTGTCGGATACGACAGTCGTGGATTCAAAACGCCGTGAAATTCTGGGTGCATTAGGCCGTCTCGGCCTAATCTCTAGCGACCAAACCCCGCCAATGACCGCGCTGGCGGGCGGCGTGTCTTCAGACATCTGGCGCGTCGATCTTGCCGATGGCCCGATATGTGTTAAGCAAGCACTGCCCAAGCTCAAGGTGGCCGCACCATGGCAGGCACCGGTAGAGCGAAACAGCTACGAACACGCGTGGCTCGACACCGTCAGCCGGTTTTATCCGCAAGCCGTGCCACGTCTCATGGGTCACGACCCCAACAGCGGTTTGTTCGCGATGGCTTACCTCGATCCCAGTGAATATCCGGTCTGGAAGGCTCAGTTACGAGAAGGCCGTGCCGATCGCAGTTTTACAGCACAGGTCGGTGTGGCCTTGTCCACCATACACGGCGCCACCGCGGGCGATGGCGATATTCAGGCACGTTTCGCGAGCGATACAATCTTTCATGCAATCCGACTCGAGCCCTACCTCATCGCTGCCGGTGAGCGCCATCCAGATTTGGTCGCGATCCTGCGTGCATTGGTCGAAACCACTGCCACCACCAAATATGCATTAGTGCATGGCGATGTTAGCCCGAAGAATATATTGATGGGGCGCCAAGGGCCTGTCTTGCTCGATGCAGAATGTGCTTGGTACGGCGATCCCGCGTTTGATTTGGCCTTTTGTCTTAACCATTTTCTTTTGAAATGCCTATGGACGCCAGACGCGGCAAAGCAATTCTTGGCATGTTTCAGGGTGCTAGCCGACACTTATCTCGCTCAGGTTTCATGGGAACCTAGGCGCGAGTGTGAAACCCGTGCGGCGCGGCTGCTGCCGGGATTGTTTCTAGCACGCGTCGACGGCAAGTCACCGGTCGAATACCTCACAGACGAGCGCGACAAGGACCGGGTCCGAAAAGTGGCGCGAACATTACTGCTAGAGCCAACCAACCGGCTCGAGGTTGTCTGTAACAAGTGGGCCGGCGAGATCGGTTTATGAAGAAGCAAACGATCAAGGACATCATTGGCCGGCGTGTATGGGATTCGCGTGGTCGACCCACGGTGGAAGCAGAAGTGCACTTGGTGGGTGGTGCAACCGGTCGGGCGATAGCGCCGGCCGGCGCCTCGACCGGGTCAGGTGAAGCCATAGACTTACGAGATGGTGGTGAAATCCTTGGCGGCTACGATGTGGCTCGGGCGCTGAAAAATATAAACACCGAGATTGCATCGGCCCTCAAAGGCTTGGACGTAAATGGTCAAGCACGCCTTGACCAGATCTTGATCGACCTCGATGGTACCGAGGACAGGAGCCGGCTCGGCGCCAACGCCCTGGTCGCGGTATCGATGGCGATCGCCCACGCGGCGGCGGCTGCGGTTGATATGCCCCTTTGGCAGTTCCTGCTTAACGACGGTGAGGCGATACTGCCGCTGCCACAGATTCAAGTTTTTGGTGGCGGTGCCCATGCGCATCGGCAAGTCGATATCCAAGATTTCCTTGTGCTTCCAATCGGGGCAAGTTTCTTTTCCGATGCGCTGGCCTGGACCGCCGCTGTCTATCACCAGGCGGCCGCACTCATGACCGAGCGCGGCCAACGCCATGGCGTGGCGGATGAGGGTGGTCTGTGGCCGGCGTTCTCGACTAACGAAGAGGCATTACAAACCGTTGTGCGCGCGATCGAACGTGCTGGTTTCATCCCGGGCGATCATTTTGTGCTTGCGCTCGATGTAGCGGCCTCTGAGTTTGGCCACGGTGGGCGTTATCGGCTTGGGCTTGAAGGCCGTGAACTCGACAGTGATGGACTCGCCGAACTCCTCGTCGATTGGGTCGATCGCTACCCGATTGCGTCTATCGAGGATCCGATGGCCGACGACGACGAACGCGGATGGATCGCATTGACTAGGAGCATCGGTGATCGTGTACAGATTATTGGTGATGATTTGTTGGTCACTAGTAGCGATCGTGTTAAACATGCTGCTGCCAATCGCGCGTGCAACGCCGTGCTACTCAAACCCAACCAGGTTGGCACCCTGACCGAGACCCTCGCCGCTTATCGTGTGGCGCGTGATGTAGGTTGGAATGCTATTATTTCGGCCCGATCAGGAGAAAGCGAAGACGTCACTATCGTCCACCTCGCGGTCGGCTGGGGTGTAAACCAGATCAAGGTCGGTTCGGTCACACGTTCTGAGCGTACTGCCAAGTGGAATGAAGCCCTGCGTATCGAAGAGGCCCTGGGCTCGAAGGCACGTTTTGCTGGCGCGCACGCGATCCGATCACATTAGCATCATTAGAACTAGGGATGCACTTGTAACGTCACCTCGTCTTAATGCTGATCTGGAAAGCGCAACGACAGATCGGCCATCTTATGGCAAGCTTTGTCGTGCTGAGTGGCAGTATGGGCAGTTACTGCTGTAACGCTGCAACGACCGGTTGAATTCGCACACCCAAAGGAGTCGTTCGTTCTTAGTTGCTACCACCGTTACTAATCCGTTTTCGACGCTGGAATCCACTTTCCTGAACCCAGCATGGGTAACCTGGAGCTTCTGGTAGAAGCGGTTTCAATGGAAAACCCCGCCGGAGCGGGGTGTTTTCAGGGCCATCGGGTGACCTACCAGCGATTGCTGCCGCCGCCATAGCCGCCGCCACCTCGCGGTGCCTTTGGCTTGGCTTCATTGACCTTGATCTGCCGGTTTTCCAGCGTGGCGCCATTCAGCTCCTGGATCGCTTTCTGAGCCTCGCTGTCGCTGGACATTTCAACGAAGCCGAAGCCCTTGCTCTGGCCAGTGTCGCGATCGGTGATCATAGTGGCGGAATCGACGGTTCCACACTGACTAAATGTCTCGTGAAGCGTTTGTTGGGTTGCTGAATACGGCAGATTGCCGACGTAAAGTTTCTTGCCCATGACACCTCCTAAAGGCTGACAGCCGCTTAAGAGGATGTAGACACCATGCCCGCAGACTCGAAAAGCGATATGAAAGGAGGTCGGAGTATATATTGTTTAATCTGGACAAAGAACCGGATTCTTCTGCGCCGGCGGCCGCTTTGTGGTAACCTTGCCACTCATTTTCCACGAAAGGACCCGCCCTCATGGCCAGACCAGGACCGCAAACCCAAGCGAAACGTCGGCGCGAGCAGGCAAAAAAGGAGAAGCGACAGGCCAAGGAAGAGAAAAAGGCCCTGCGAAAAGCGCAGAAAGAAGCCAACGCGGCATGACTGCTCCCCGCAAGAATCCTGCACGCCATTTTTCGAGTTCAGCGGACTAAATCCAACACGATTGTCCCGTTTCCCGGGTTTACGTATCTCGCGGTTGGTGCCGGGCTGGCGACATCGAGGCGCTGGCGATCGCATTGACTATACGGTGCACGGCGATGCCGTGAACCTGGCCGCCCGGCTTGAACAGCGATGTGCTATATGGCGACACAGGATGCTTGTTGAGTAACTTTTACTTTTTTGGGGGTTAGAAACCGATGGCAGATCAGACCGCAGATAGCCGAACCATCACCGGCAGAATCATCGAGGCAATGATTGCCCATGGACTGGCAGGCACAAGCACGGGCGACAGCCAAAAGCGTGCGCACGAAATAGCCGAGGCATAC
>JAOTYM010000009.1 GCA_029861845.1 Gammaproteobacteria bacterium
TGACGGCGGCTACGATCCAGAACATGCGGGACTGGATCGCCGATGGTACCCCCGGTTGCGGCGGTACAGGCCCGCCACCGCCGGAACCGCCACCACCACCGCCACCGCCGGGATCACCGCCACCGCCCAGCGGCAACCCCAATGCCACGTTGACCTGGCTTCAGACCAACGTCTTTGGCGGCGTTTGTAGTCAGTGCCACACGGGAGCAGGGGCGCCGATGGGCGTAGATTGGAGCTCGGAGTCGGGCACCTGTGCCAACGTGGGGCGAGCCAGTGGCGAAATACCTACGTTGATGGAGATCGAATCGGGTAATACGGCGGGGAGCTACGTGATCTGGAAAGTCGAGGGCGCGGGCCCAAGCGGCGAAGCCATCGTCGACGGCCAAATGCCACTCTTTAACCCCCCGCTGACGGCGGCTACGATCCAGAACATGCGGGACTGGATCGCCGATGGTACCCCCGGTTGCGGCGGTACAGGCCCGCCACCGCCGGAACCGCCACCACCACCGCCACCGCCGGGATCACCGCCACCGCCGGATACCTGGGCGACGATCCAGGCCGATATTCTCCAGGTGCGTTGTGTGCTCTGTCACAACAACTCGCCCAATGCGCCAATGGGCCTTTCGTGGGAAGCGGATCAGTACGACATAGTGGTCACGGCCGGGCGTATAAGCGGCGAGGTACCCCCCATGAGGATCATCGAACCGGGCAATAGCGCGGCCAGTTACATGGTCTGGAAGATCAACGGCCAGGGGCCCAGCGGGGAAGCCATCGTAGGTGTGCGCATGCCGGCGTCAGGACCTCCGTTCCTGGCCCAAGCGGATATTGACCGTATCACCGCGTGGATCGATGCTGGCGCGCCGCGCGGCGATCCCGGCGGTGGTGGCGATCCCGGCACAAGTGACCCGACTTTTCCAGTGGGCTCTTGGATGTATGTGTGGACCGAAGCGTTGCAGATCTGCTCGCTCTGTCACAGCCTCACACCGTCGAGCGCGCGCTGCGGGGTCGACTTCGCATGCCCCCCCAAGGGCGTGGTGCTCACCGCGGACAACTATACCGGCGTGGTGGACGATTCCATCGTGCGGCCGTTCCGACCGGACAACAGCAAACTGTGGGAACGGGTCACCGAAAATGATCCCGACAAGCGCATGCCGTTTGGCTTAGATCCCTTGTCCCAGCGGCAACTGGGCATCATTCGTGACTGGATCATGGATGGCGCCCCGTTCTGCCCGGCGGGCGAGGTCTGCCCATAGGGCGGCCTAGGTCAAAGGACCGTGGTGTGGCGGCAGGCAGCGCGTGTGCTTTTGACGCATCGCCCTGTCAAAGTCCGTGAGTTATCGGCGCCAAGGCTGGCCCGATGCCAGTTCGAAAGAACAACAGTTATAGGAGTGCCGATCCTCCTTACACTGCCGCACCACCGGCCAAAGCTGATGCGTGATGGGGGAGAGCGAGCTGCAATGGCGAGTGGGTCCGACAACGAACACCAGCACAACCGATTTGTGAAGAGAGATTCATGAAACGGATGGATAAGAAAGCTTTGACCTTAGGCTACTGGCGGCTTGTCCTTGCCGGGCTGATCGTTGTGCTGCTGATGCCGACGGCCGGGCGTTCCCAGGGCGAGTCGATAGCGGAGACCGTCGAGGCCCTGCAGGCCAAGGTGGACAGTCTGACCCGCAAGGTGCAGTTGGAGCGCGGCAGAACCGTTTACTCCCGGGCCTGTTCACCCTGTCACGGCATCCGGGGTGACGGCGAGGGCCCGGCCGCGAAGGGCTTCGATCCCCCCCCGCGAAACTTCCGCCGGGGCGTCTATAAATTCCGCACCACGGTCAGTGGCGCCCTGCCGCTCGACAAGGATCTGGAGCGCACCATCCGCGAGGGCGTCCCGGGAACGGAGATGCCGCGCTGGAAGGACGTGCTTTCGGAGCACGATATCAAGGCGGTGGCGCAATACGTCAAGACCTTTTCTCCGTTTTTCGAAGACCCGGATTCGCTGCCGCTGCCGGAGGATATCCTGGAAATTCCCGAGAGTCGGCCGTTCGAACCGAGCTCGGCATCCATTGCCGCGGGGCGGCGACTCTTCATCGACCAGGACTGCGTGAAATGTCATGGCGAAAACGGAGAGGGGGACGGTGTGGAGGCCGACGAGCTGGTGGACGACTGGGACGTCCCCATCCGACCGGCCAACCTGACCTTGCGCCACTTCAAGAACGGCAAACAGGATCGGGATATCTTTCGTGTTTTCACCACCGCGCTAAATGGCACGCCAATGCCGGCCTTCGACGAGCTGACCGAAGAGCAGCGCTGGCAACTCGTGGATTACATCAAGTCTTTGGAGCAAAAGGGATGGTTCTACTCGCTGTTTAAGGAAAACCCGAACCAGGTGCGACACCCCGACCCCGAGGAGAAGACCGACGAGTCGGGAGCATGACACTCGCGCCCATCTGACACAGGAGTCGATTGATGAAACAATCGCCGAAAACATCTCATACTCTATTTGCCCTGCTTCTCGCCAGTCTGGCCGCCTTTCTGCTGTCGGCGGGCTGTGGGGAGGGTAGCGGTCAAGGTCTCGACGCGGACGGCAATCTGTTAACGGGGCCGGGCGGGGGAGGAAGCGGCGGCGGGGGCGGCGGAGCCAGCGGCAACCCCGATGCCACGTTGGCCTGGCTTCAGACCAACGTCTTTGGCGGCGTTTGTAGTCAGTGCCACACGGGAGCAGGGGCGCCGCTGGGCGTGAATTGGAGTTCGGAGACGAATAGCTGTGCCAACGTCGGGCGAATCAGCGTCGAGCTCCCGGGGTTGGTGGAGATCGAATCGGGTAATACGGCGGGGAGCTACGTGATCTGGAAAGTCGAAGGTGCAGGCCCGAACGGCGAAACCATCGTTGGCGAGCAAATGCCAGCCCAGAACCCCCCCCTTGCGGCGGCTACGATCCAGAACATGCGGGACTGGATCGCCGATGGTGCCCTCGGCTGTTGATTGCCAACGGCGACAATCGTCAAGCCGTCGCTTGTTAGCATGTCGCAACGCGCTCTCGCAACGAAGCGCGTCTTGCCGGGGAGGCCTTTCTTATGCGCGCAAACTAATAACGTTATCAATGAGCATCGGTAATCGAAGTCATGAAGCGAAAAAGAAAAAAGAGGTTATCTCGCTCGCGAAATCTGCTCACTGTTTTGGTGATCTGCATCGTCGGATTGGTGCATTGGGGAGCATCGAGTGCCAGGGCTGAGCCTTATCTAGCGATCCAGGAGGGTTACAAATGTTCCAAATGCCACGTCAACATGACCGGTGGCGGCAAACGTACTGACTTTGGCAACATATACGTCCAGACTCGCCTGGCGCACAAGTTCGTCAACTGGAGGCGCGTCCTGCCGAAGCCGAAGGAGGACGTGGACGAGGAAAACCCGTTAAAGACCGATTCGAGGAGCAGCTTTTTCTCCGGTCGGCTGAACGATTACATTGCCATCGGCGCCGATTTCCGATGGCTCTCCAACAAAGTCGAGACGCCCAATAATCCCACGGAGGAGGAATTCAACCAGCGGAAGCAGAACGTCTACCTCGAAGCCAACCTGATCCCCGATCGCACAACCTTCTATCTAACGCTGTCCGATGGCGGCGATGCCCGGGAAATCTTCGGGCTGCTGAAGAGGGAGCTGAAGGGGAAACCATTTTACCTCAAGTTCGGCGAGTTTTTCCTCCCCTACGGCCTGCGCCTGCAGGACGATACTGCCTTCACGCGCGCCGTCACGGGGTTCACCTACGGAGTCGCGGACGTGGGCCTGGAGTTTGGCTTCGAGCCGGGTCCCTGGGCCGTACACATCGCGGTGACCAACGGCACCGGCTCTTCCTTGGAAACCAACCGCTCCAAGCGGCTTACAACCTCAGTCGCCTTCGTGCACAAGACCTTCCGCGTTGGAGGTTCCTACTCTAGTAATAAGAATGCGGCAGATGTCGAAACTGAAATTTACGGTGTTTATGGCGGCGCGCAGTTCGGGCGCGTCGGTATTCTGGCCGAAGCAGATTTCATCGACGACGACACGGTTGAGCAGCGTGTCTCCATTTTGGAAACCAACATCCTGCTTTCCAGGGGGCATAATCTCAAGTTTTCCTATGAATATCACGATCCAGACGACTCGATTTCCGAAAATGCGCGCGAGCGCTTCAGCCTGGTGTACGAGCCCTTCGTGAACCAGTTTACCCAGTTTCGCACCGGTATCCGCGACAACAAAGGCATACCCCAAAACGATGCATCGAATGCGAATGAATACTTTCTTGAGTTGCACTTGTTCTTCTAGAACGACCACAAACGGAGAGTAATGATGTTCCAGCCAATAGATGGAAAGCCAACACGCGAGAGTGGCATGACTGCCGTCTCGGAGTTGGTCGAATTTGCCTCCGATGCTGCCCTCGCTATCGACGATCGGCACCAAGTGGCTGCCTGGAACCGCGGTGCGGAACAGCTTCTCGGCTATACACCGGACGAGGTGATCGGTCGGCGCTGTGCAGACGTCCTTCAGGCCATTTTGCCCGGCGGCGAGCCCTTATGTATGCCCGATTGTGAAATCTTCCGGTGTTATCGGAACTGCCATCCACGCGGCGTACCCACCTGCCGCATCCGCAGCAAGAATGGCAATTGGGTTACGGTCAGCTATTCATCGCTGGTGATGCCGAGACAAACGCAACCAACGGGTAACGCTACCATCGTCGCCGTCGTGTTCCTGCGGGAGAAGGAAGCAGGACATGTTCAGGCGCTGCCGCATGGAGCCCTGCAAGTCTTCGCGTTCGGCAGATTCGGTCTCGCGGCAGACGGGCGTGGGGTTGCTGTCGAAAAATGGAAACGCAAGCAGGCCGTGACGCTGCTGAAATACCTCGTCACCCAGCTCGACCGTCCCGTACACCGCGAGCGTATACTCGGTTGCCTATGGCCCGACGTCGACGAAGACCGTGGCTGGGGCCGGCTCAAAGTGACAATGTACTACTTGCGGAGCCAGTTACGCGCCACCGGCGTTGGCGAGGATGTCGTGCAGACGGTCGGAGATGCCTACCTGCTCAGACGCGATGCGGTTTGGGTGGACGCAGAGAGCTTCGAAAAGCTTGTCGCCGAGGGTCGTGCGCTGCAAAGTCAAGGGCGCTGGGACGAAGCGCTGCGTTGCTACGATGAAGCGCAGTTTATTTACCGGGGAGATTACCTCGAGCAAGATGTTTTTGCCGACTGGTGTGCCGAGGAGCGCGAGCGGTTGAGCGAAATCTGTCTGGAGATGCTGATCCGCAAGGCGGAGTGTCATGCAGAGTTCGGCCAGTACGTTGAAGCCGTACAAGTGTGCCGCAAGGCCCTGGTTCAGGACCCGTGTCGCGAAAGCTTCCATTGCGCCCTGATGACGTATCTCGCCCGTCTCGGCCGTCCGGATCGGGCAGTGGCCCAGTTCCGTCACTGTCAGACCGTTCTCGCCCGGGAGTTTGGCGTCGAACCCATGCCCGAGACGCAACGCTTGTATCGGCAAATACTCGAGGAGAGGAAGGCCGGGGCACGCTCACTGCATAAGGCTTCCCTATCTGCCCGTAACTACACAGACGTCGCGCATCGCTGAATGCTGGCGCGGTGCGAGGCTGCCCCTCGCACCCAGCCGGCTCGATCTACCGTCTCAATTCTTTTGCTACACATCCATGTGCTGTGCGCATGTCACTAGAGTGTCACCGGCGCATGCTAACTAAAGCAATCGCAACAGGGATTCAGCAGGTTCGACCGAGTCAGTAATGGTGCAAAGATCACAAATTATTCAGTCTTTCGTGGCCCGCATTTGGCTGGAACGCGGCGCGAATGGGGATCCGAAATGGCGGGGACACATCCAACACATCCAGGGACAAGAAGAGATCTACTTTCAAGACCTGGCCGAGGTAGGCGAGTTCCTGGAGCAAGTGAGCGGGATATCCGGGCCGGGGTTTGTGGCGGACCCAGGAAAAAAAATTGCGATCCCGAAGCGCAGCGCGGTCGCAAGCAAAAAGAGGAAACCAGACAAACGACGGAACAACTGACGAAAGTCTACTGCTAGCGGGTGGTGTCAAACAAAGACAAGCGGCGCTGCTAACTGAGAAGCAATGAAGCGAGGCCCAACGATGGCACTTGAACACGGTGTGAGAGAACGTAGTCCAACTAGTACGCAGGCGCGCTCGAATTGGGGCGCCAAGCTCTTCTTTGCCATTCTGTTCGCGGTACTGGTGTTCTTCTGGTGGCTACTGATCTATTCCGGCGGCGTTACGGGACATCACGGTTAACCTGATCAGGCAAGAACAATGAATTGGCTCGCTTATTGTCCCGTACCATCGACTTGGTGTCGTGCGCTAATCGCCGTACTCGTGGTAGCGATCGGACTAAGTGCCGGTGAGTTCGTAACAGATGCTTCGGCTGCTAGCCATGGAGCGGAACAGCAGATTGCTTCTGTTGGCAGCGATGAAGTCACGGATGAGTCCACATCGCTACGTCCTGCAGCGAGACCAAAACGCTCGGATTATCCGAGTATAGGCGTAAGCAGCCGTGGTGTTGTATGGGCTATCGCGCAGTTGCACCTGTTTTTTGGCGCCTTGGTGCTGGCGGTTCCGATTTTCGTGCTGGTTATCGAACTCATCGGGTTTAAGACTAACGATGATCGTTACGATGACATGGCGCACGAGTTTATGAAGGTCAGTCTTACCGCCTACGCCATAACGGCGTTGTTTGGTGGTGCTCTGGCACTGTCCCTGTTCTTGCTCTATCCAGACTTCATGATCTATATGACGCGCGTGTTCGAATCACAGTTATTGATCTATGCGGTTCTGTTCTTCCTCGAGAGCATGCTGCTGTATATCTATTACTATGGATGGAATGCCCTGCGCTACGGTAATCGCAAATGGGTCCACCTGACACTGGGCCTGCTCCTCAATGCCGTTGGCACCACGCTATTGGTGGTCGCAAACTCCTGGTCGACATTCATGATGGCACCTTCTGGCGTCGATCCGGCAACTGGTGCCGTGACTGGCAATATCTGGGAGATCATGAAGGGCCCCTTGTGGAACCCGCTGAATCTGCATCGCTTTCTCGCCAATATCGCTTTTGGCGGCGCGGTAGTAGGGGCGTATGCCGCCTTCAAGTTCCTCGCCGCACAGACACCGGCTGAAAAGGCCCACTATGACTGGATGGGCTATACCTCGAACTTTACTGCGATCCTCGCCTTTCTGCCGCTGCCATTTGCCGGTTACTGGATGATGGCCGAAGTCTACGCTTACTCTCAGCAGATGGGGATCCTGGCGATGGGCGGTATCCTGGCATGGCTGTTCGTTATCCAGGCAGTGCTTATTTGTACCATCCTGCTGGCCGGCAATTATTATCTGTGGACCGGCATGGCGCGCACTGAGGGCAGCGCGCGTTACCGATGGCTTATCAAATATATCGCGGTAGTGCTGGTGGTTGGTTTTCTCGTGTGGGTGACACCGCACAACGTGATCTATAGTGCTAGCGAGATCGCCAGACTGGGCGGCGGTAATCATCCCGTACTGGGGCCATTGGGCATTATGCCGGCAAAGAATATCGCCGTGTTTCTAATGCTTATCTTCACGTTTCTCTCCTTTCAGCTCTATCGGCGCGCCGATAAAGTCATCACCGTGTCTTGGCAACATTGGGGTAACACGTTGATGATTGCCATTTACATAGTGGCGAGCGCAAATGTGATTTTTGCTGGCGTCTACTACGGTTACTTCACCAACACCGTCTATAAGGTGGGCTCCAGCGTGATACAGGTGGGGTCCACCGCGGTTGTGATTGTCTCCGGCGTGGTGATCGACACTTTAATGTTCAAGGGGGCCAAGACGTTACGAGTCTCCTGGGGCAAGGTCCCCGACCGTGCGCAATATGCCCTGTTTGCCCTGCCCGTCGCCTTTACGTGGTTGATGGCGCTGATGGGCTACATCCGCTCCTCCGTGCGCACACACTGGCACGTGTACGCGGTCATGAAGGACAACTCCCCGGATAATTTTATTCCTACGCTGCAAACTGTCGGCAATATGGTCACCTTGGTGACGCTGTTGTTTTTGATCTTTCTGCTTTTCATTTTTTGGATTGCTAATCTAAGCGGCACTAAACAAGTACCCCTGGCGACAGATGGTAAACCGGCACCGGCAGAAAGTGCGGCATGATTGTATTGACAAAAATCCTAGCCTTCAGTGTCGCACTGATTCTGATATTTGCCGGCGTGACTTACGTTCTCCCCCAGATGAAGGGTGAAGCGCCCGAAGAGAAAGAGGTGGACGTGGGGGCATTGACTATGGATTCCTTCACTGCCATGGGTGAAGAGTTATACGGGGGGAAGGGGACCTGCACGCTGTGCCACAACAAGCTGGGCCGGGCGCCCGACCTGCTTGCGTTCGACGTTGCAAAAGTCGCACTGGAGCGAATTGCGGACTCTCGATACCAGGGCGAGGTCAAGGATGCGGAGGGCTACCTGCGCGAATCGATGGTGCGGCCGAGCATGTACGTTGTAGAGGGTTTTGGCAAGAAGGGCTCCAATGATACCGAGTCTCCCATGCCTGCTATCGATAAACCTCCGATCCAGCTGTCTGATGTAGAGATTAGCGCGGTTATCGCCTACTTGCAGAACAAAGATGGCAATCCGGTGACGGTGGCTCTGCCGGTAAAAGCGGGCGCGCCAACGGCTCAGGGCAAAGATGAACGCAGACCAGCAAACCCCGTGCTTGCGAAAAGCCCACAGGATGCCATCGTAAAATTCGGTTGTGCCGCCTGTCATTCCATCCTGGAGACCGAGTCGCCCATAGGGCCCAATCTGAATGACGTCGGTGAGCGGCTGAGCATAGGCCAGATCCGGCAGAGCATTATCGCCCCAAAAGCCGTGATCGCTGAGGGTTACCCGCCCATCATGCCCGATTTTCCCGCAATGACCATAACAGAACTGGAAATGATCGTGCGGTTCCTGGCCGCGCAGACCGATACTCAATCATGAATTTTCGGGTTTCAGCTTTCTGGCAAGCAGCCATAGCGCTTGCTGGCGCCTGGTTGATATTCAATTGGGCATTTCCGCCTTTTATGCCGCGGTCGGTGATGATCACTTACATGATCATCACCGTCATCGGCGTAATGCTTTACTTTTCCGGTGATGAACAGCGTTGGACAGAATTCAAGGCGCCGATCATTGCGACATTGCAAGACGAAAACAAATGGGCGCTACGCTGGGTCTTACTGATTTTCATACCGCTTCTGCTGGGCTATACGGTATACGATGCGATAAAACCCTCGCTCGAGACCCCTTCTGAGTTACGTCAGGTTCACCCTGCCCCACCCGCGGTTTTGAAGGCGTATGACAAAACCTATGACTTGGCCACACTGGAAAATCCGGTGCGTGCGGAAGTACTAGAGCAACTGAAGAGCGATCCGGATACCGCGTGGCAGACTTACCGAGAGGCGGTACGTGCCGGAAGCTTGGTCTACTTCCGCAATTGCTTTTATTGCCATGGCGATCTGGTGGGAGGCAAGGGTCATTTCGCCAAGGGCCTTGATCCTCTCCCCACTAACTTCCGGGATGTGGGCACGATCGCTCAGTTGCAGGAGTCTTTCCTATTCTGGCGTATTGTTACCGGTGGCCCCGGATTGCCCAGGAGTGGCATGCCCTGGAAATCGGCCATGCCAGTTTGGCACGAGATGCTGAGCGAGGAGGAGGTTTGGAACGTGATCACTTTTCTCTACGACATTGTTGAGCAAGTGCCACGCATGTGGGACCAAGATATCTCCAAGGCAGTCACCGGTATGAAGGACAAGATTGTTTCGCAACGTACGAAGATGAGCGGTGAGGATATCTACCAGTTCCGTTGCGCCCCCTGCCACGGTGAGAACGGAGCGGGCGACGGACCGGCGGCGGAGTTCCTCTACCCGAGGCCACGGGATTTCACTCAAGGATTACTGAAATTCAAGAGTTCAAACGCAGATCTGCCACCGCGGGATGAGGATCTGTTCGAGGTGATCAAATACGGTCTGACGGACACCAGCATGCCCGGCTGGTCGGCCCTGCTTACTGACAAACAAATCAACGATTTAATCACAGTCATTAAACAGTTCGATACCTCGGCAACCTGGGCACCGGAGGATGCCGAAGACAAAGACTTCGACGATGGAGGCCGCTATCTGAAGACCGATTTTCGGGTAATCACCGAGCAGGAGCCTGCGGATGGCCAGATCCCTTACTCGGCTGAATCCATTGCCCGGGGTAGAGAGGTCTTTCTGGAGGAGTGCAAGAAATGTCATGGGGAGGAGGGCCGCGGCAATATAACCTCTGGCGAGTTTATGGAGGACGACTGGGGCTACCGCATATGGGCTCGTGATCTGACTAAGCCCTGGACCTGGCGCGTGACTGAGGCCTCGACTGAAAGCAGTAAAACCGCAAACGGCGAGACGAGCCGTGACGAAACGATCCGTAACATCTACACGCGTCTCTCCGTCGGCATACCCGGCACACCGATGCCTGCGCATCGAGCGGTAGAAGTGGGAGAAGAAGATGCGATCAAGCTGGAGGATCGCTGGCACGTCGCCAACTACGCTTATTCATTGCGCACCGACACCCCGCCACCCGGTAGACGTACGGTCATCGAGGCGGTGGAAGTGGCGAACGAATTACCGAGCAGGGTAGATGATGAGGCGTGGGAGAAGGCGCCAGCCAGCACCTTCAGACTGGTACCTAATGTCGTCAAGGAGAAACGCCTGTTCACGCCGCTCAACAACGCAATTACCGTACGCGCGCTTTACAATGACCGCGAGATCGCCTTTTTGTTGGAAGTGAACGACCGCACCGACAGTCGTCCCGGTGGACCGGTGGCCTCGCAGCTTCCCGATAAAGACGAGACGATGTATTCCGACGCCATCGCGATTCAATTTCCGAAAGAGGGGGCATATTCGACAGCGCCGGTCGAGAAACCTCTATACCGTCATGGGGATGCGGCCCATCCCACTATTATCTGGTATTGGAACGCCGGCTCAGTTGAGCCTCCCGTCGAGCCGCGTCTAACGTTGCTCGATGCCAGTGGTCCCGATGCGGAGTTGATCAAGCGCGTGAGTGGCCATGACCTTGTGGCTCATGGCGAGTGGCAGCACGGTCGCTGGCGCGTGCTCATGAAACGCCCACGTGGAATCCGCGCCGATACCACGGAAGAGTCGCTTGCGGGCGAGGCCACGGGCGCACCAGATCTCATCTTCCGCAAAGGACAGTTCATTCCTGTGTCGTTTGCGAATTGGGATGGGAACAACGGTGAGGTGGGCTCCAAGCATACCTTGACCCCGTGGTTTTGGCTGTTGCTGCCACCCGATACAGACTACACCCTGGTCTATGGCGCGCCAGTCGGCACAACAGTTGTTGCCTTTCTGGCAGGTCTCATGCTGGTCCGGGGCCAGCGCCGAAAGAGCCTGGCAGGGCGCCGGACTCAGGACTGATTTATCGCCCTGTGTCACCGGAGTGTCACTGAGGCATGTTAAGAATAACCTAGAGTAGGTGCGAATGCCCGGTTAATCAGGAGACGTGGTTGCCATGCCCGATCCTTAAGAGACTAAACCAAGACATGTTTCCGTTCCCGGTGCGCAAGATGCCACGAAGAATCGAAACGAATCGCAGTCAGGATCACGATCTGCAAGGACTACAACCGTGGAGAAATTGACATGAAAGAAGTGCGATGGATTATTCTTGCTCTGAGTTGTTTGTTTGTCTTCGGAGCAAATTTGGCAGCCGCCCAGTATAAGGCGCTGGAGGGCGGCGTTAAAAACGCTGGAATGGTGAGTGGTCGGATCACCTTGGATGGGCCCGCGCGTCCTCCTGAGATATTAAAGGTCGACGAAGATGTCGAAGCGTGCGGTGGCGACCGACCTTCGAACCAGCTTGTCGTTAACGGAAGTGGCGGGATTAAGAATGTCGTACTCAGCATTGAGAACGTTAAATCGGGAAAGGATTGGGATTTCGCGGAAGAATTCACCTTTGATCAAAAGAAGTGCACATTCGTTCCGCGTATTTTGCTAATCAGACCAAAGACGGCAGGGGTGGTGGTGAACAGTGACAGTGTGGGACACAACTTCCACACGATAAGCAAGGGAATCTATAATATCAACAAGAAAATCCAGCCCGGCTCTAAGCTGGTCGTGGCCAAAAACAAGATCAGAAGATCAGGTAAAATCCGCGCGAAATGTGACATCCATTCCTGGATGGGGGGATATTGGATCGTGGCCAAAACCCCCTATACGGTCTTGTCTGACAAGGATGGAAATTTTTCTATTTCGGATGTACCTCCCGGAACCTATACGGTCAAGATCTGGCATGAAAAATTGGGAGAGTCCGAACAACAGGTGGTGATCAAGGCGGGGGAAACCACGAAAATGGACGCTGTTCTCAAGCTTTAACAGGCTGATTGCAACGGTGGGGACCAGCCAGGGGCAAAGAAACAAGTAGCAACCGCGTGGAGGCGACGAGTGAGTTTGGATACTCGAAAGGCAACAGTCCGTTGGATTTTAGTGCTGGCGGTAACCTTGGCATTCTTCTATGGCCTGGATCACTTCATTATGAGCGCCCAAGGGTTGCCCCTGAACTGGGATATGACGCCGGGTAATTAGGGCGCTAGAGTTGTACCCCGCCTGCCGAGGTAGAGTAACGCCTGGAGCACTTTTTGCGTTTGCAAGAAAATAAGGTGTAGTCCCTCCGGGCCCACGCTAAGGTGTACGGGAAACAAAACGCAAGAGCCTGCGGATTTAACTATAAACCAGGTGGTCGAGAGTTCGAATTTCTCCGGGTGCGCCAAAGATAAAGTCCACCTTGCGTGGGCTTTTTCTTTTGGCATGTTCGCGAAAGGAGGATTTGAATTCCCGACGAGACAATAGGTCGCATATGAGGGTCACCAGATCGTAAACTATCCGCTGCCATCAAGGGTGGTGAATTTAATCCTTTTGGTCTGAAATAAGGAGCGGATGAAGCAGCATCATGACTATTCAGCGCATTATCTCTATTAAGAACATCGACCGGTTTCTCAACTCAGCGGCCCAAACCCGCCCTTCAATTTCTCCCATAGATCACCCAAACATCTCGATTGTTCGCAAGTCTTTAGGTATGTTCGTGACTTTCCATGGGAGAATGTCACAAGCAGTAACCTGTCGGTCTCGGGACTGGGAACCATCAAGAGCACCCGACATTCGATAATCATTAGTTACGTGGAATTGGGACGCGCGGCAGAAGCACCGGCCGAGGCCGAAAAATTTCACGAGCAAGACCCTAATTACTGCTTTGAGAACTGGGCCAAAAGGAAAAAAAATCTGCGTACGAAGATCTTTCATGGATAGATCGCCACGCTGAACTGTTACGTAAGGCAGGGCGCCCGGAGTGAGCAAATCTGTTCACGCGATCTCTATATGCGAACACCGAGGCCAACGCGTTGATCCTCCGGTCTCTCCGGGTGCGCCAATGTCTCAGGTAGGATGTCGCCTTCGACGACGATGCATTAACGGGGCGCCGGCTCCGTACGCGGGTTGCTTTCTTGGGTTGTCCCCCTCAGTGCACTGGAAGCGTCTTGGTGTGAGGCCCAGGTGGGATGGTGGCTGATGACGACGTTGAGCGCGTCAGGCCATTTCTTGTGGTCACCGAAAAATGCCGTCAGTCGCACCTTATCTTTGTTATTTCGGTTATGCCCGTACGCATGATCCTGATGGCGCGTCCTCGCTCGCCCTGGTGGGTGCTAGCGCACACCTCAAACACGGCCAGAGGCTTGTTGCAATGCGCGGAATTTGGGCTGTTGGATGAGGTTTGGTTGGAACAACCGCTTTGGTAACCGCCATTATCATTACCACCGTTACCACCACCGTTACCACCACCGTTACCACCACCGTTACCACCACCTTGCGCCATGGCGTCGTTTATTCCCCACACCGCCAAGACGGTGCGACCTGCCCAACCCGCAATAGCGCCAGCGTAGCTGGGCGGGTTATGAGGACCGCCAACATCGAAGCAGTCCTCACACTTCACGAACTGAATGACAGCGGGATCAAACTGGACATAATCGCCCTGCCCGGAAACCTCGACCGTGGTCCCATGGTCGTAGGCCGACTTGGCACGCAGCACTTCATCGAGCAAATCGACTACGCCCGGTGTATCCTCATCAGTAAAAATGATCCACCCCTCCCCCCAAGGCGAGCCAGTGCAGGCAACGCCGTCGTTGCTAGCGCACACACTCACTAAGGTGCTGCGCGTCACTGCTTCGGTGCGCGCGATCTTGAACGATTCAGCCAGGAATTGGGCGTGACCCGTGAGGCGGGTCTCGATGACGTAATTCCAATAACTCGGTATCGCAATCGCTGCGAGGATACCGGCGATAGCGAGCACGATCATCAATTCGATAAGCGTAAACCCTGCGCTGGATTTGTGGGTACTACTGGTAAAACGCATTACTAAACCGCCTAATGCAATCTCTAGTATGTCTCTACCGAAGGTATGGCAATAACCATGCCGAACTGCTGCCGTAACAACCGGTCTTCTGAGAAAAGCTTTAATATTCAGTGTCTTATATCGAAAAGTGGTTGGCTAGACGGCGCCGCCCAAGGCTACGCACGTCCCGAATTAACCGGTAGTTTGATAATGCTAGGCGCCGATCTACGCCACTTTTGGGCCGGCCTCCGTCAGTGAAAATTCGTGCTACTTTTAAGGGACGATGGCCATCGCGGATACCAAGCCCTTGAGAAAACCCCTGACGCTGAACCTGGTCGCGGCCGGGTATCTGGGCGTAATGGTGCTGAACATCGTCCAGATCTATAGCCAGGGCCGGTCCATTTATCCACACGACGTGCTCTTTCTTGTGCTCTTCCCTGTTGCTGCCTATGGCATTTTCAAAGTGAGGCGCTGGGGCTGGTACCTCGTCATCGGCCATACTCTCTCGCTGCTCATTATCAATGTCGTACTCACCGTAAAGTTTGGTTACTTTTTTGATCAGTTGTTCATCCAGTTCAATCTGCTGCTGCTGTTTTTCCTCTGGTTTTTTTTACGCAAGAGCGTGAGATCCCCGTTTCACAATCCGGCGCTGCGCTGGTGGGAACGACAACACAGCCGTTACGGTGCAACGTTTCGGGTCACTCTACGCAACGAATCGGGCGATGTGGTCACGGGTGAGGGCGTCAACCTCTCGATGGGCGGTTGTTTCATCAAGTTGGCCGATGACCGGAACATCACGACCAAGGACCGCTTCGAGGTCGAGCTGCGGTATGACGACTTCGAGCCCTTCCACACTAAGGGTCGCGTTACCTACATCAGGCCGGGCTCCGAGCTCGGCCCGAAGGGCGCGGGCATCGTCTTTTCGCGTGCCGATCGCGCCAACCGTCTCCTGCTCAAGGCAATTCTAAAGATGGTCGAGTCTCGCTGGATTAAATCGGCCGAGAGCGCTCCAGTCTGACATCAATAACACAGACCGCGGGGACTTAACTGAGTGGTCCACGGAGTAGGGCCAAGACCAGAAAGCGGGCCCTTCAGGCCTATCTCTAATGTCTCCCATAGTATCATCCAAACATCTCGATTATTCGCACGCCTTAAGCATGTTTGGGACGTTTCTAGGGCAGAACGTCACAGTAGTTGTTGTGTTAATATAAATGCTTACGTTGATTCGACGTGCCGGTTTCGAACCAGGTGGTCGCGGTTTCGAGTCCTCCGGGCGCGCCGGTTACCGCATAAGGCCCGCCATTTGATTGAGCTATTTTTGTCATGAAAAACACATGGTCACCGGCCAGTTGGCGTAGTTTGCCAGCGACGCAGCTGCCCGAGTATTCGGACAAGGCCGAGCTGGAACGTGTGCAGGCTACGCTACGCGGTTATGCACCGCTGGTATTGGCCGACCAGGCGCGCCGGCTTAAACGGGCGTTGGCGGGTGTGGCCAACGGCTACGGGTTCTTGCTGCAAGGCGGTGATTGCGCTGAAAGCTTTGCCGATTTCAGTGCCAATAATATACGCGATACGTTTTGCATATTGCTGCAAATGGCCGTGGTTTTGACATTCGGGGCAGCGTGTCCGGTCGTTAAGGTAGGGCGGTTAGCGGGACAGTTCGCTAAGCCTCGCTCGCAGCAAACTGAAATCCGCGATGGCCAGGAGCTGGAAAGTTACCGCGGGGATATTATCAACGGGTCTGAGTTCGATGCGGCGGCACGACGACCGAAGGCTGAACGCATGTTGACCGCTTACCGTCAGGCGTCGGAGACGTTGGCGTTGCTACGCAAGTTTGCCCAGGGTGGGTTTGCAGGTCTTCACCAAGTCCACCGCTGGAATCTAGACTTCGTAGCAGGAAGCCCTCAGAGCCAACGCTATCGTGAATTGGCCGACCGTATCACAGACACGCTGGAATTTATGGCTGCCTGTGGCCTCACGTCCGAAACCACGCCGCAAATCCGCGAGATAGAGTTCTTCACTTCACACGAAGCCCTGCTATTGCCCTATGAAGAGTCGCTGACACGAATGGATGCAGAATCGGGTGAATGGTACGACGGGTCCGCCGATATGTTGTGGATCGGCGACCGAACACGACAGCCGGACGGTGCGCATGTGGAATTCGCCCGCGGCGTTAACAACCCGATTGGGGTGAAATGCGGTCCCAGGCTTGCGCCCGACGAGCTCATCCAGTTGCTCGACATACTCAACCCGGATAACGACCCCGGACGCGTTACACTCATAACCAGGATGGGGGCAGATCACGTTGAGCAAGAATTACCGCCGCTGATCCGCCGGGTGCAGCATGAAGGACGAACAGTAATATGGTCCTGCGACCCCATGCACGCGAATACGGTGCGATCGAAGGCGGGGTATAAAACTAGGAATTTCGATCGCATCCTTATCGAAGTGCACAAGTTTTTCGCCGCTCATGCGAGCGAGGGAACGCATGCCGGTGGTATTCATATCGAGATGACTGGTCAGAACGTCACTGAGTGTGTGGGCGGTGCCCATGCTATCACTGAAGAGCGGTTAGGCGATCGTTATCATACTTTGTGTGATCCGCGCCTCAACGCTTCTCAGGGACTGGAGCTTGCGTTTTTGATCGCCGAGGCCTTGAAGGAAGAGCGTTCGAGATCGACACAATATCAGGTCGGTTCGCAGATGTTTAAGATCTCGTCGCAATAACGATTCAAAGGAGTTATAACTTCGACCTCCGATTAACACAGAAGGTATCTGACCTCAACGTTCCAGCAGCACTCATCGCAATTGGCGTTGTGGTGCGTCGCGTTGACGCTAAGCGCACACGTGGCGTGCGACTTAGCTATCTGACATGGCTACGCCTGAGCGAACGGAATCACCCCTGGTACGAGCCACTTCTCCCACATCTCGTCAACCTTTGCCTGGAAGTAGTCGATGTCTTCTTCGACAAAGTGAGCGAAGCGACCCTGCCTTAGCAAGTATTCGCGAACCGGCTTACGCTTGAACGCTCCGCTAGCGATATGCTTGCTCTTGCCGTACATCTTGACTTTGCCCTCTTCGACCTCGTAGAGGGGCCAGATGCCGGTCTCGGTCGCAAGCTCACCGAGCTCATGGGAGTACTTCGGATCGTAATCCCAGCCTTTGGGGCACGGATCGAGCGAGTGGATGAACGTCGGCCCGCCGATGGTCAATGCCCGGCGCACTTTATTCATCGTGTCGATAGCGTTTCCGGCGGTAACGGTGGCGACATACTTACAGTCGGGATGGCCGGCCGCCAACATCGCCGCCGTGTTCTTCTTCCAGCGCCGGTGCATGATGCGATGCACCTTGCCCGGCGGGCTGAAGGTGGAGTTCGCGCCGTACGGCGATGATCCCGACACCTGGATGTCGGTGTTGGCGTATGACTCGTTGTCGTACATGAAGATCAACAAATTGTAATGGGTGTGCTGCAGTGCGGCCGAAATGGCTGACAGCCCCATGTCGGCGCCGCCGCCATCGCCGCAAAAGGAGATGACGTTGATCGGCTCCTCCTCCATCTTACCCTTGCGCATCATTGCCCTCAGAGCGGCGACGGTGCCGGTGGCAGCGGAGCCCGCGGACCCGAGCTGCGTGTGCATCCAGGGCACCACCCACGGGGTGGAATAATACGTCGTGTTGGCCACGTACATGCAGCCGGTGGCGCCGAGGATGATCGAGCGTGGGCCGGCCGCCTTGGCCATGAGCTTCATGACGAGCGCCGACTCGCACCCCTGACAGGTGCGGTGACCCGAGGTGAAATACTCCTCGCGGGCGACTTTCTTGATGCCCTTCCAGGGTTCGAGGACCTGGGTTGAAATGAAGTCACTTAAAGCTATGGTAGTTTCTTGCATGATGGCTACTCCCTCACTCCGATCCAGTGAGTATCTTGATCGTCAATGTCGCCGCCGTTGGCGGCGTCCAACACCTTGCTGGTGATATCGATAACATTGTCGGTACTTACCTCACGTCCGCCCAGACCGGCGATGAATGAAACGATCGCGGGCCGGTTCGCCATTGGGTACAGGGCGCAGCGCAGCTCGTTGGCCAGCACGCCGCCGAAGAAGCTGGCGCCGAAACTATAATCGCGATCGATCACGCCTACCGCCTGCACCCCGGACAACGCATCCTGCAGCTCGATGGTCGGGAACGGGCGGAACCACCTGACGCGAACAAAGCCGACCTTCTTGCCTCGCTCTCGCATTTTGCGGACCGCGACTTTCACCGGCATCGCTAGGGTGCCCATTCCCACGAGGGCGACCTCGGCGTCCTCCATCATGTAACGCTCTATAAAGGGCTCGCCGCCGCGCCCGAACTGGGCGTTGAAATCGTCGTACGCCTCGATAATGACGTCACGGGCACGACGCGCCGCCATGTCGCTCTGCCGGCGGATCTCCATCACCCAATCCTCGTTCGCCTGGGGGGCGATGGTGATCGGGTTGTCCGGATGCAACTGCTTTTCCGCCCGGTCATAGGGCGGCAGGAAGCTGTTGACCATGTCCTGGGTGGGAACGTTGACGATCGACTGTGAATGAGTGAGAAAAGCACCGTCACAGCTGATCGCACAGGGAAGGAAGACACGTTTGTCTTCGGCCACGCGGTAGGCGATCAGCGCCGTGTCCAACGCCTCCTGCGCCGTTGCCACCCAGGCGAGCATCCAGCCTAAGTCTCGCACCGCGAGCGCATCGTTGTGTTCAACCCCGAAGGCGCCGGGATCGTCGAGCGCCCTATTGCCAACCATGGCAACCATCGGCAAACGTAAGCCGGCGGTGACCGCCAGCGCCTCGAAGGCGTAGAGCCAACCGACACCACTAGAGCCACAAAAAACGCGGGCCCCCACCGCCGAAGCGTGCTTGACGATCTCGAACTGTGAGTGCTCGCTCTCGGCAACGATATATTCGCAGTCGAATTCCCCGTTGGCGATCAGTTGCGATACGTATTGCATGACCGTGTCGTAGGGTCGGATCGGGTACGCCGTGATCACGTCGACGTCGGCGAGTCGGACCGCATGCGCGACTGCTTCGCTGCCGCTGATCAACTCCTCCGATCCAGCGCGCGGTGCGCGGGCGGTTGCGATATCAACTTTCTTAGCAGTAGCTGTCTTAGGAGGGGTCATTAGCTATCTCCTCGGCGTATTGGCCCAGGTGGTGAAATCCGTGCGTACGGGCGGGTGGTTGCGAAATCTTCTCGGACAGCCACCCCGAGTAACTTTCCTTGTCCTTGGTCCACATTTCCCACTGGCCCGCGTTATCGGTGAAGGCTTCCTCGTTGACCATGGTGATACACTGGCTTACCGGGCAGACGGCCTCGCACACGCCACAACCACAGCAAGCTTCCATGTTGGCGTCGTAGAAGCCGTCGGGCGTGATGTCGAAGCAAGAGTCCGGGCACTGTAGCCAACAGATCTTGCACTGGGTACAGGTGTCGAAGTTGACCACCGGCCGCATGGTGCGCGTCGAGAACTTCTTGAAAGTGGGGTTGCGTGTGGGGACGTAGCCGCCATCGCGGCCGGGAACCTCTTGCTGTCCGGCCATGCCACGAATCACCAGACCCTCTTCCATCTTGGTCCAGCCCGGCATTTCGAACTCGAAGGGCACCTCATCGTTGCCCTGATCGGTGTTAACCGAAACCGACTCGACCAAGTCGTAGGCCTTCTTGGCAGAAGTCACCTTCAGGGGATCGCTGATCGTCGCCACGATGGAGTCCAGGCTCACTAGGTGTGGGGCGACCTTGGCCAGCGCCCCGAGCAGGCGTACGTCGGTGTGGTCGTCCTTGTACACCCATAGCCCCGAGAAACTCGCTGTACCTTTGACGGTGGCAAGATTGTAAGGCTTGCCCTTGCGATGGATCTCCCCGATCAGTTTATCGGCCGAGCGGGTCGAGGCAACCAACAGCGTGCCGCCCTCCGTGAGCAGCTTGTTGATCGGTTGCAGACCATACCAGGCCCAGGACTCGACACCCTTACACAAGGTGTCGTCGGCAGCAATGGTCACATCATTATTGTCGGGCTCGTACCGCGACAGGTGCTCTTCCATCTCCTCTTCGGTGTCAGCCACTACGGCGAACTGCTTGGCGGGGATACCGTTACGTTCAGGTGAGTCACTGTAGCGTCCGAACGCGATGCCGATCTTGCCTTCGTTTTTGGCGGCAAAGACAATTCCCCGGCAGATGTTCTTGGCTAGAGTCTTTTGAAAAATGCCGCGGTACACGACCTCTACAGAACCGGTACTCATAGCCCATGCCTCCTGTTGGTATCTTGTATACACCCTGTGAGCGGCCGAGCATACCAACCTTAACGCATTACAGGCAACCACTGGCGACCCTGCAAGAACGTGATGCGTCACGTAACATCAGATCAACCTCTGGTTTTCGGCGCTGCCTTGGGGCCTGAATAGCCGCCGATCGACAGCCTGCCTAGCCGGAGGCGTCGAGCATCGCCAACATCTCTTCGACGCGAGCGAACTTTTCCCTCGGTTTTCCGGCAGTTTCGCCGCGTTGCATCTCCGCCGCGTCGATCCGCTGCCAGTCTGCGTAGCTGACCACACGAATGTCGCGATCTTTCAATAGCTTCCTCACTTCATCTGCGCCCGGCTTGCTACCAGCGTCAAGATTTGGCAGGTCTTCTAGCAGCAATTTCACTGTGGCCACACTGTCGGCGCGATTGGTGCCAATGATTCCGGTCGGGCCACGCTTGATCCAGCCTGCCACATACAAACCCGGAACGACGTTTTCCCCATCGATAATGCGTCCTTCCTGGTTAGGGAAAACGCCGCCGCGCTCGTCGAAAGGCACACCGGCAATTGCGACACCGCGATAGCCGATGCTGCGAAACAACACACCGCATGCGAGTTCCTCCAGCTCACCAGTCGCCCGCGCCACCTGTTGCGACGGTTCGCCCTCTAAGCGATTTTTCATCAGCACGACGCGCTCGAGCCTTTCCTCGCCCTTGAGCTCTACCGGGCTTCTGAGGAACCGCAAGTGGCAGCGGCGGTGTCGTGTCGGTGACGGTCGCGAAGCGAAGCCCTGCATCACTTCATAACTTTTCATATTCGCGCGATTGCGTCTGTCCGCAAACTCCTCGCGGCTCGCCGAGCCCAACTCCAGATCGTTCGGATCCACGACTGGGTCGCAGTCCGCCAATTCACCAAGCTCTCTCAGCTCTGAATGAGTGAACTTCGCTTGCGCCGGACCGCGGCGTCCGATCATGTGAATGTCGCGAATCTTGCTCTGAGCCAAAACCTCCAACGCGTGCTTGGCGATATCCGTATGTTTTAGTTCATCCACTGTCTTGGCGAGGATTCGGCAGACATCGACAGCTACATTCCCTTGGCCGATAATCACCGCGGTGTCATGCGACAGATCGAACACTTGATCGCGATAGTCGGGGTGGCCGTTGTACCAGCCGACGAACTCGGTAGCCGTATGACTACCCAAAAGATTCTCCCCCGGAATCGCTAGCGATCGGTCCGTTTCCGCACCGCACGTAAACACAACCGCGTGGTAGAAATTCTTCAGTTCCTCCACACTGATGTCATGGCCAACCATGACATTGCCCAGTAGTTGAAATTGTGGAGACTCGGCAATCCGCTGATAGACGAGAATGGGTTCCTTGAGCTTCGGGTGGTCCGGTGCAACGCCACTGCGTACGAGTCCAAAAGGCGAGGGAAGCCTTTCAAACATGTCGACTAAGACTACCGGCTTCGATTTGAGCAACGCCTCGGCGGCGTAGAAGCCGCTTGGCCCACTGCCAACGATAGCTGCTCGCAGCGGGCTCTGCTCTGTACCGAGGTCGCTCACGCTGCTCCGTTTCTTGTATCCGGGAAGCAAAGGGAATGCGAAGTCAAAGGGGAGCCCTTCTTTCTAAAAACCCAATTCCTTTTGTCTCTCTTCCGCACCTGGATAGGCGTCTTCTTTCTCAGTTACCAGTGGCAGCTCGGGTGCGCGTTCTTCGTTGATTTGAATCCATTGCTGCTTGTCCTCCGGGATCGGGTCTTCGTAAATTGCCTCCACCGGGCACGTAGGTATGCAAGCACTGCAATCAATACACACTTCAGGGTCGATATAGAGCATCTCGTCATCGCCATGAAAACAGGCGACCGGGCAGACCATGACACAGTCGGTGAAACGGCAGCGTTTACAATTATCGGTTACGATGGTTGTCATTCTATCCTCCTGCTTGCGTCGAGAGCGCAAGCGCCAAACCCTATCTCTGTTCAGGCTAACCGAATCAACGCCCGACCGCCGATACTCTCTGTTTCTGTTAGTTTCGTCAATCACCGCCCGGCGCTCATTTAGATCGAGCACAAGAGCGAGTGCTAAATGGGCTGAACCGGAGCTTGAACTCATGCTTCTACCCTGGGCTGTAACAACAGACCTAATCAAATGGCGTGATGGGCGCGCCGTGACTCCGTACCCGATCAGCAATTGGACTGAGGGCGTCACCGGCCATGATGGTTACTCGTTGCCGAAGCCCGCTATCTTGCGGCCAAGTGGATCTATCAAATGCCAAATGAAGTAAAAGGCTAGAATCCGGACAGCGCGACATGCTGCAATTATTGGAGGCCGCCTTTCCGGATTGGGAAGACACTTTCGGACCGGCATAGGCCCACCCACTACCAATTAGCCGCTCCCGTCTGTAATCTGAAAGCCGATTTACTGCGGGTTGGCCACGCGATGTCACGCACCGAGGCGCGCCGCCGGTCTACCGGGGATGGCCATATTGCGGTAATCCAAGGGGTGAAGTATCGCAAGGATGCGGAAGTGATCGATGAGACGCCAGCGGCCTACAAATCTATCGATCTAGTCATGCAAGCACAGCGTGATCTGGTCGAGGTTGTGCACGCGCTGTGTCGGCTGGTCTGCGTAAAGGGTTAGGTTTATGTTCTGCGCTCCTCATTTTTTCCGAGCCGCCTTATTGTAGACCTGACGCCAAAATTTCCTTTGGGCCGCGTTTTTCTGCGGATTTTGTCTGCGCTTGGTGGATTTCGCGACCTTATGATAGTTGGCACATGCGATTAGTTCCAAAGGGTCTATTTTTAGTACGCGTGCAAGTTTAATCGCTGCCTCATCATTGAGATGACTAACATCGTTATACCAATTGAAGATATGATTCGGTGGAACGCCAAGCTCTTGGCTGAGCGCAGCATCGGTGGCGAGACTGCGTTGGCGTTTCGCCTCGTTTAGGTAGCGAGATATGCTCTTCAAGAGTGCTGTAACATTGTTTCTTGTGTCTTGCTAAGTATACGGAGTGTTCAAGCTTGGGCAATTAGATGGGCGATTTATTTTTGTGTTTTTCAAATTATTGAATTAAATTGCAAGCTACTCGATTTAGAGCCCGCAGCTTAGGCATTTGGCGAATTGGATAAACAAGAAGTTTGTGATTTGACGGCAGATCTGCACTGCCAATGTGGAGCGTTCAGTGGTGCGATCATCGCCACCCACGATTGTGCCCTGAAAGGGCCGGGCCGGCTTGGGCGTGCCGTCAAGCTTGGGCGAGAATAGCAAACAACTCGGGCATCTTACCTCAATCCATCAACCCATCGTTGCGAACGCGATCGCGCTCGGCTTCGATATGCGCATCAGTCACTCTACCGTAGAGTTCCTGGATACGGTGCTGACTACCAATCATGCCCGGTCTTTCGGCAAATGACATAACCAAGAGCAGGCGGTCAGTGTCGCCGGTATTTTGCGTGACCCGATGCAGTGAAAAACGGCCGAGAAACAGTCGCAGGTCTCCAGGTTTGAGATCGAGCCTGACGACGCGGCGGCGATCTCCCTTCAATACACGTCTAACCGTCTCATAGTTTTCATCCTCAGCCGAACGAAGATTGGGTACGTACTCGAAATGACCCCCCGAGGCAGCGGGCTTGAGGAGCAGCGTGATCGTGAACTCGTTGGTGTCGAAGTGCCAGTTGAAACAGGTACCAGGCTTGCCTACGTTCACGATCATGTTCGATACAGGATCATCGTAGATGTAAAGGGTTTCCTTGCCTAGACAATCAGCGATAAATCGGCTGAGCGGCGGCCAGTAACAGAGTCGCCTGGCGGCCGTATTGTCATCAAAGTGATCGCTAGTGACGAAACCGTTGGTACGCTCCAAAAAGATACGCCGGGGATGATCTGGAGGTAGGGCGGGGTCGTCGCTGGAGAAATAGATGTTTGTCTTTTTGCTCTTAGAGAAATAGGCAAGCGGCTTTCGTTCTTCGACTTCGGTCAACAGGCACTCGAGACCATAGGGACTAATAAAGCCATTTAACACGGCGCAGCCGTCGCCAGCTAGTGCCTTACGACACTCCTCGATAGTCCGACGACGCTCAAGACGTTTCGGATCGTCGATCGGATATCGTTGGTGGTTGATAAGGGTACGACAGAACGTAGTTTGGTTCTTGTCTGACATCACGTTCATCTCTGGACGTCGACTTTCATATTATATTTCACTATATACAACTGGCCGAATCTTCCCTCAATGTTTCGGCGGAACGAGTTGATTAAACAGACTAGATAGTCGTTTGTAGAAGCCTTCTGTATGAAGCGAATCGGGAAACTTTAGCAGCTCATAGTCGAAATGATGGCAGAGCTCGTGCAACAAAGTGCGGAGGAAAGTTCTGAAGGCAACGATTTTCTTGCGCTCCGCCGTACGTATCCATAGGCGGATGTTTGCTTGTCGCCCCTCTTCTCGAGTGTATAGCCCGTGTAATTCACTCGCCTGATCGTGGGGTCGTACCGCAAGCACGTCGACGCGCACCTTCGGTACTTTTAGATCGCTGGTCATACCGTCGGCGATACGCTGACATAATGATCGCGTGAGCTGTTTGTTCTCCATCTTCAGGGCCCTCTCGAGTTTGACGGCAAGCGGGCGAAGCGGAGCTGTCTGTGGCAATCGGATTAAGTGGATTTGATCGCTGCGGCGATAGACGCGTTTCTTGGCGGCAGATAGGCTCTTGTAATAGGCAAAGGCCACAAAACACTCCAGCGGCAGGGCTGACACCATTTTACCTTTATTCTGGGGCCGGCGCGCCGGCCGACATCGCTTGACTGAGCCCTGACAATTGCCTATTGGTTATCGGTATGTATTTGTTGTGCAAAAGAAAAAAGTTGCTGTCGTTGAGGTATTTGCCACGGTACAGTGTGAAGACTGAAAGGGGGCAAGCGGTCAAATGATGCCAGTGAAGCAAGTATTTTTGTTCGTAATCGCGTTCGTTACGGCGACCGCTAATGTCGCAGCGGAACAGCAAAATTCCTTTCCGCGTCCACCCGAACTGGAACCAGACATCCGATTTTGGATCCGCGTCTATACGGAGGTCGATACTGGCGGTGGTCTAATCCACGACGCGCGCCATCTCAACGTGGTCTACGAAGTTGTTCGCTTTCGAGATAACGCCAGCCGGCGCGCACGTGAGCAAGTTATCAAAGAGGCCAAGCGACGCTATCGGCACATTCTTCGTAAGCTCGCCCGGGGAGAAAGTGAAGATCTAAGCGCAGAAGAACAACGGGTGCTGGCGTTGTGGCCAACGGATGTCGATAAACGTACTTTACGTTCAGCCGCGCACCGACTGCGCTTCCAGCTGGGGCAGTCAGATAAGTTTCGGGCTGGACTGATTCGATCGGGGGTTTGGGCGAATCACATAGAGAATACGCTAGCCGAGTTTGATCTGCCGGCCGAGATCATAGCGCTCCCACATGTAGAATCTTCCTATAATCCTGCCGCGTACTCACACGTCGGTGCGGCCGGACTTTGGCAATTCACGCGTTCTACCGGCCGTCGGTATCTGCGTATTAATAGTGCTGTCGACGAGCGCATGGATCCCTTCAAGGCAACCGTCGCCGCCGCGCGCTTACTCGAGCACAATCGAGCGGTGACTGGCAGTTGGCCGTTGGCGATGACCGCCTACAATCACGGCGCTGCCGGGATGCGCCGCGCCGCACGTAGACTTGGTACCAGCGATATCGTTACGGTTGTGCGGCGTCACCGGAGCCGTACTTTTGGCTTCGCCTCGCGTAACTTTTATGTTGCATTCTTGGCGGCGATCGATGTCCATTACAATGCCGAGAAGTATTTCGGCACACTCGAACGCGATCAGCCAGTAAAGAGTGAAACCGTTAAAGTACCTGCGTATGTAACTGTGGCTACGCTATCACGGATACTCGGCATCGATCATGCGACGTTACGGGCGCACAATCTCGCATTGCGGCCTGCCGTTTGGAACGGTAACAAATACGTTCCCCGTGGTTACGAACTACGAATTCCGAGTAACCAAACCCCGGATTCCGCAGAAGCGGCACTGGCGGCCATCACGCCAAACGATCAGTATCAGGCTCAGATGCGCGACCGCTTCTATAAGGTGCGCAGTGGCAATACACTGGCTGGTATCGCAGCGCGTTTTGGAGTCAGTGTTGACGATCTGATGGCCGCAAACAATCTGAGGAATCGTCATCGCATCCGGCGAGGGCAGGTCCTACGCTTACCCGGGCCCGACACAAAATCTAAGATCACACTAGCGTCTGCACGTCCACCGTCCGGGGTGGCTTTATCAACACCCGCCGATGGTCTCTACAGGGTACAGTCGGGCGATACGTTGTCCTTGATAGCTGGTCGGTTCGCGATCGATGAACAGCAGTTGGTACGCTTGAATCAACTTAGTAACAAACATCGTATCTATCCTGGACAGGTCCTGAGGTTGACCGAGAGCGCAGTCGCTAGTGTGGAACCAGCCGCGACTGTCAGTGAGGCTATCACTGAGGTTACCACTGAGGCTATCACTGAGGTTACCACTGAGGCTATCACTGAGGTTGCCACTGAGGTAGAGACTGGCGCTGGTAGCCAAATCATGTCTGAGTCGACCGAGGTTACCATGGCCGAGGAAACCGGTGCCTTCCTAGTGGCGCAAGCGCAGGTAACGCTGGCGGCCGATCCAAGTGATTATGCGGTTTCGGACGGCCAGACCATTGAGGTTCAGGCAGCGGAAACACTTGGTCATTATGCGGAGTGGCTAGGTATTCGCGCGAGCCGGTTGCGTGTAATCAATGATATGCACTACCGGGAACCGGTGGTGATCGGCCAGCAGCTACGGCTCGACTTTTCTCGCGTACACATCGAGACCTTTGAACAACGCCGTCTCGGTTATCATCGCGCTTTGCAGGATGAGTTCTTTGCGCAGTTTCGAATAGCGGGCACACAAGCACACACGGTGCAGCGCGGGGACTCGTTGTGGATCCTGTCGAAGCGTACTTATAATCTTCCGATCTGGCTATTACGCCAATACAATCCTGATCTAGACTTCAGTACGGTGGTTCCCGGTACCAATGTTACGATCCCATTGGTGCAAGACCGACCGGAGCCAGCCCCGCCCCCACGTGTCGATCCAGTGCTGGGGTACACAGGCTAAGTCGACCGCGAACTTATTGACATCGCCTTGCTAGCGAGTATCTTCGGCTTGCGATTCCACTAGCTGAGCGGCGCTACGAGTGGGCAAACATCTTTCAGGGCGTCAATTCCAAGATTACGAGCGTACTGGCTGTATCTTCCCGTTGACAATTATGTCGATGGAACAAGCACGACAACACCGTAGGAGATTGGAAAGAGCGGAGGCCGAACACGGCAACATGCACTGCTTAGTACCCGAGGGCGTCGAATTTCAGAAAAAGGTGCTGGCGCTGAAGCACGCCGTATATGACAAAACCTGGCGGCCCTGTCGGTATAGCAATTAGTTTCCACAAGGCCAAGCGTCGGCCAGGGCTCGGAATATTAGCTCCGCCGCATCTTTATCTAGCGAACTCGCATTTTTCTTCAGATATTTCACGATAATTCGCTTTGCTTGTGCGATGTCGGCGTTTTCGGGAAAGCAATAAAATGTTTTGCCGGCGCCGACCGATAGAGCATGTCCCGCCGTAACGCCGCTGATGAATGCGAGGCATTGTGTTTCTGGGATGGTCAATCGTGACACGCATAACTCCAACAAGTCGGTGCCAGTCAGGCCCGGACTCGCGTGCCCGGGCGTTGGCAATATGCTCAGACTGCCGATCAGCAGGTAAAACCAAAGCGTCTTATACTTTCTTGTGTCGATCATCACTGCGTCCTTCCTAGCTTGGGTGCAATCGTTTTATCACAAGCACTTCTGGCCAAGGCGCTCGAGGGCGGCGGTTAGATTTGGGCTCAGACCCATTACTTTGCGCAATGGGTCTTCTTTCAAGGACCGCATACGTTTGGCGGCATTCTTTATTGTGTAGCGGCGAATATCGAGTCTCGATGTGACTTCTGACCACCTAAGCGGCATGGATACCGGCGCCTTGGGCAACGGGCGCACGCTGAACGGTGACGCCAGTAAGCGACCACGTCCGTTTTGCAGATAATCGATGTACACACGCCCGCCACGCTCTGACACCGCCCGCGTAACGGTGGCAATTTCTGATAGATTGGCTACGACTACCCGGGCCAGCAATTCACCTAGAGATCTCGACTGGTCGTAGGTGTAGCGGTGCCCAAGGGGTACAAGTACATGCAGCCCGGTGGAGCCGCTGGTCTTAACGAAACACGGCAGTTCGATTTGTTCGCAAAGTGTACGAATCTTTTTTGCTATTTTAACCACGTGCCCAAACGGCGCACCCTTTGGGTCTAGATCTAGAATGCACCAATCGGGCTTTTCAAGTGCGGTTGTACGGCTTGACCAGATATGTAGAGGAATGGTCCCCATATTGACGATATAGAGTAGTGACTCCAGATCCTCGACCACGAAATAACGTACTTCTCGCTGTGTCTGTTCGCTCCACATACGCTCAATGCGAATCCAACCCGGGACAAAACTCGGTGCATCCTTCTGGAAGAAGGATTTGCTGTCGATGCCGTCTGGGTAGCGTGTCAGCACGACTGGGCGGTCTTTGAGATAGGGCAGTAACCATTCGGAGATGCCCTCGTAGTATGTAATGAGGTCGCCCTTGGTGTAGCCGTCGTCAGGCCAAAAGAGTTTGTCCTTGTTGGTAAAGTTGACCACCTTGTCGGCGGTGGCGGGTGCCGTGATGGTCGTGGGCTCGGGCAGCACCTGCTTGGATTGCCACACGCATTCACGGATGGGTTTGTCTTCCCGCAGTCGTAAAAACACCGGCTGTCGAAGCACGCCATCGCGTGTCCGCTGCTTGAATTTGATCTCTGCAACGAGCTCGGGTTTAACCCAATGCGTATCGCTTTCTTCGGGTGCGTTACGCGGTGGGCTGGCCTTGCTGGCGGTACTGAGTTGTGCAGTAATTTCGGTCAAATCTTGTTTGCTAAAACCGCTACCGGCGCGACCGGCATAGATAAATTCATCATCGACACACTGCGCCAACAAGAGCGCGCCGAAGCCAGGTTGCGAACCTTTGGGGTTGGTGTAGCCGACGACGGCGAAATCGTCCGTATGTTCTACACTGACCTTTATCCAGGCGGAGGAGCGGCCGCCTTGGTAGCGCGAATCGGCTTTCTTTGCGACCATGCCTTCGAGCCCCAGCGTTTGCACCTGTGTGTACATGGCCTCGCCGTGTTCTTCGATATGGTCCGTATAACGAACTGGCCCTACCGATGGCAATAGTCCCTTGAGCAGCATTTTTCTCGTATGCAACGGAAGCCCTCGTAGGTCATGATTATTGAAGGCGATCAAGTCAAACACATAGAGCGTCGCCGGCAGCTCGATAGCGGCGCGCTGAACGTCGGCACGTCGAGTAAGTCGACCACGTTTCTGTAATTGGCTAAAACTCGGCAAACCCTGCGAATCGTGCACAATGGCTTCACCATCCATGACGACGTATTGAAATGGTAGTGCGCGGACGGCATCGGCGATCTCGGGAAAAATTGACGTCAAATCGTTACCGGTGCGAGAAAATAACTGGGCCTTGTCACGCTCATGACTAACTATGAGCCGGTAGCCGTCATATTTTATTTCAAATAACCAACCTGGTTTCGAAAATGGCAAACCCGTTTGCGCCAACATGGCTGGTAAGCGGTTGGCTTGGACGTGTCCTTTTGGTGCTTTTAGCCGTTTCAGTTTGTTCAAAATCGATTTTTCGGGTGTTGAACCTTCCTTGAGGGCTTGCACTGTCAATCCGGAAAGAATTGAATCCGCGGGCAGCGAGTCGGTTCCTTTGTCAGATACCCAGTTATCTCTTTCTTTGATTAGCAACCAGTCTTTGGGGCCACGCTTTGTCTTTATAAGCGTCCATTTACCACGTAGCTTATAACCCTTCAGTTCGAACAGTAGCTTGCCTTTCTCCAGCCCTTCCTCCGCATCACCGATCGGTATCCATACGCCGCGATCCCAGACGATGACGGCGCCGGCACCGTAATTGTTTTCGGGGATGTGTCCTTCGAAGCCGGCGTATTCGAGCGGATGGTCTTCTACCCGCACCGCTAGCCGTTTATCGCTGGGATTGGGAGAGGGGCCTTTAGGGACTGCCCAAGACCGCAACACTCCCTGCATTTCGAGGCGGAGGTCGTAATGCAGATTTCGCGCCGCATGGTGTTGGACAACGAATGACGAGCCGCCTGTTGCGCCGATGCCGCCAAAGGGTTCGGGCGTACGGTCGGCTGACCTTTTTGCACGGTAGGTGCTAAGTGGGTCAGATTTTGTTGCGGCCATTAGGACTCGGTTATATCATCAGTAACATGGCCATGCGAGCATTGGCGTCGGCAACCGTGTCCTTTGGGCTGGTATCCATACCAGTGAAACTCTACTCGTCCGCTGAGTCATCGAGCACCATCAGATTCAACCAGATTCATAAGAAAGACGGCGCACGCCTCAAACAACAACTGGTGTGCGCGAAAGACGGTGAGCCAGTCTCCAAAGATGAAATTGTCAAAGGCTACGAGTTTGCCAAGGGGCAGTATGTTTTGTTTACACCGGAAGAGCTAAAGGCCATCGAAGAAAAGGCGACCCACACCATCGATATCGCAGAATTTGTGCCGGCTGACCAGGTCGACCGTATTTATCTGGAGAAGGTTTACTATCTCGGCCCCGACAAGGGGGGTGCGCGTGCCTACCAGCTACTATCCCGCGCAATGCGCGAGACGGGTAGAGCAGCGCTTGCCAAGTACTCGGCGCGCGGGAAAGGATATTTGGTAATGGTGCGCCCCATGGGGGATGGTCTGGCGATGGAACAGCTACATTATGCGGATGAGATCCGCCCATTTTCTGAAGTGCCCCTTGATGAGGCCAACATAAAGCAGGAAGAACTAAAGCTCGCGGTTCAGCTCGTCGAGCAGGCCGCCTCCGATAAGTTTTGTCCAGAAAATTATAAGGACGAGGTGCGTGACCGTATGCTTGAAATGATCCAGCGAAAGGTCGATGGTGAAGATATCACGGTAACACCGACCGACGAACCCGAACATAAGATCATTGACATTATGGAAGCGCTTAAGGCCAGTATTGCGGCGGGTGAACGGGGAGAGAATGGCAAGCGCAAGCCTGCCAAGCGCGCGACAAGAAAAACCACCAAGAAGACGGCAGCCGCAAAATAGGCAATCTTCGATCTGACTTGTAGTATCTGTTCACGGCAATGAGCGCGTACACCACCAGAGACGTGGCCGAATTGCTCGACATGCCGGCTGCAAAAGTGCGGTCACTTGCAAGAGCTGGTTTTCTATCCGCAAAGCGTGGGGCTCGCGGCGAATATCGTTTTTCCTTCCAAGATGTCGTACTGCTACGTACCGCTAACGAGCTTGTAAACGCACGTGTCCACCCTCGTAAGGTATTACGCGCACTACGCTTACTAAAAGCGCAACTCCCCAATGGACAGCCGTTGACAGCGGTGCGTATAGCTGCAGACGGTGATCATGTGGTGGTGCGCGATCAGAAAACTTCATGGCACCCAGAGTCCGGCCAGGTGACATTTGACTTCTCGGTTTCTGAAATAACGGGCAGAGCGGCACCGGTTGTACATAGGGCCGCGAAGGCGACTCGAGACACCGCCAATGAAACTGCGGATGACTGGTATGGGCTTGGTCTTGACTTCGAAGTTGTGGCAGCGCTTGACCATGCAAAGGGGGCCTATCGACGGGCGACCCAACTCGATCCCCACCATGCCGATGCGCACGTGAACCTCGGTCGCTTACTTCATGCGGAAGGAAGCGTTGGTGATGCCGCGTTTCACTACCGGCAGGCGGTAGCGGCGGCCCCAGGCAACGCCACTGCCGCCTTTAACTTAGGCGTCGCTCTGGAAGACCTGAGCAGGCCTGAAGCAGCTATCGCGGCCTACGAGCAAGTGATTGCAGCGGATGCCGACTTTGTCGATGCCCATTACAATCTAGCGCGCTTGTACGAAAAAATGGGCGACAAGGCGGCTGCCATTAGGCATCTATCTCGTTACAAAGCGCTAACAAACTCCTCCACCCCCTCCCCCTAACTCGCTCCCACGAGGGGAGGGGGATGTCAGTTCAAGAAAACGCGTTGCAAACCTTGGCCCTGCACCTTCGTCCTCATGTTTAAAGAATACGTATACCTGCTTCCAGCCTGGCATTTGTAGCCGTTTAGCCCAATCAGCGAGTGCTCGGTCGGGATAATCGGCACGACGCAGTCGCACATAACCCCAGTCTGCCGTGTTCACAAGCGCGGCGTGTGTCTGATCGTTCGTGTCGGCCACGCATAGTGCAAAGTTTCGAGCGCGTAACAGTTCGAAGACTTCCTCATCGAACCATGACTCGTGTCGAAATTCGAATGCGGCCAGCGGAGAATCTGGCAGCAAGTTCAAGAAGCGATGTAGACGCGATACATCCTTGCGTAGATAAGGGGGGAGCTGGAAGAGAATGACCCCCAGCTGGGTTCCTAGTGTTTGAACCGTGCGCAGCAAGTATTCCGTGGGTTCATCAGCCTGTTTTAGGCGCTTATCGTGCGTGATGCGCCGTGATGCTTTTAGGACAAAACGGAATTCATCGGGTACTTGCTTACGCCAAGATTCCAGAACGTTTACCTTGGGCAGGCGGTAGAAGGTGTTGTTGATTTCCACCGTGGGCAGTCGCTCGGCATAGAATTGCAACATCTTCGTGCTCGGAAGACGTTCAGGGTAGAAATTCCCTTTCCATTCCTTGTAGCTATACCCGCTGGTACCTGCGAACACCTTCATGGTGGCACCCTTGCATCGACTCTGTGTGATTATGCCATGTGGACTGATGTTGGTCGTCGATCGTAATCGAATGTCCCTATCGCTATGCCGGGAACACACAATGATTGGTTGCATCAGACCCAGCCGGCATGCAAACTCTTTGCAAATGCTGAAATCGACCTCAATTGATATCGAATCGATAGAAGGGCTCGCGGCGCGAATCCCAGATGGTGTCAGTATGGTGGTAGCACCTGATTATTCCGGGTGCGCAATGGACGTCATTCGTGCGTTGATTCGGCGTCGTATCAAACATCTGCATCTCATCGGGGTGCCGCAGGTTGGATTTCAAGGCGATATGTTGGTGGGCGCGGATTGTGTGGCGATACTCGAAGCCGCGGCGGTAACACTTGGCGAATACGGTCCCGCCCCTCGGTTTTCGGCCGCTGTGAAAACGGGGAAGTTGGAGCTGAGAGATTCGACCTGTCCTGCGATTCATGCCGGCCTGCAGGCAGCCGAGAAAGGGATACCATTCATGCCACTACGCGGTATCCTGGGCTCGGACCTGCTGGTATACCGAGATGACTGGCGCGTAATCAACAACCCCTATGTGAACGGCGATGGTGACCCGATCGTGTTACTACCAGCCATTCGTCCCGACTTTGCACTTTTTCATGCCACGCTCGCTGATCGAAATGGCAATGTCTGGATTGGAGTACAGCGCGAGCTTATGCTTATGGCCCACGCTGCACGCACTACCCTAGTTAGCGTTGAGGCATTCACCGATAATGACCTGCTGGCCGACGATCGGACCGCGGCCGGGACAATTCCCGCCCTATACGTATCGGCGCTTGCCGAAGCAAAGTATGGTGCGTGGCCGGTCGGTTTGCGGAACTGTTACCCGCCGGATGCAGACCACTTGCGGCAGTACTGTGAAATGGCGGCTACCGAAGACGGGTTTCGCGGCTATCTTAGAACGCACGTTGAGGCCGAGCCAGTGACGGCATGAATCGGCACTGGCGTGTGCAAGAGTTACTGATAGCGGCTATCGCCCGTATGCTAGACGGGCTTGGGCACGTTGCGGTTGGCGCGTCATCACCTATTCCGGGGGCGGCAGCACTCTTAGCGCGGACGCGATCCGGTGGGCAAATGCGAGTATCCGTGCTGGGTAGTGAGCATGACAACTTCTTCACTGACGGCGGTCGCGAACTGTTCGATTGTGCCGCGCAAGGACGCATCGACGCGTTCTTTCTTGGCGGTGGGCAGATCGATGGCGCTGCCAATATCAACTTGGTGGGTGTTGGTGGCTATCCACAAAGCCGAGTGCGTTTTCCCGGATCTTTTGGCTCCGCCTACCTATACTTTCTGATCCCACGTGTGATCTTGTTTCGAGAAGAGCACACGCCGCGTGTCCTCGTGCCCAAAGTTGATTTCGTGAGCGCCCCTGGTACAAGTGCACACAACGTCTATCGACCCGGTGGTCCCCATGCTTTGGTCACAAGTCGGTGCGTGTTTACCTTTGAATCGGTTTCTCGATGTTTTCGGCTGTCGAGTATTCACCCAGGCCACACGGTTCAAGAGATTGTGGAACAAACCGGTTTTGATTTCGAAATGTCGGGGACTATCGGTGAGACTGCTATACCCGACCGTGAGACACTTGATTTGATCCGTGGACCGGTCGCCGATGTTATCGGCCGCACTTATCCGGCCTTTGCCAAGCGGCTATTCGCAGACACTGCCGCGTAGTCTTGCGAAGAGAAGGCCAATGAAGCTTATCCAAATCTCCGACCTTCATATCATCGCGCCCGGCGAGAAAATCTATGAACTAGATCCGCTGCAGCGCTTGTATTGCGGATATCAATGCCAACCAGTCGGATGCCGAGTGTTGTGTTATCACCGGTGACCTGACCGATCGGGGCGAGATCGACGCCTATCGGGCACTACGTGAAGCGCTGGCACAGCTCCGCATACCCTTCTATCTTCTGCTTGGCAATCATGATGATCGTGGTCGATTCTTGGAAGTGTTTGCCGAATCTGAACAAGACAGTAGCGGTTTTGTGCAATACGCACGGCGTACCGCGGTGGGTGATTTCTTTTTCTGGATACCCTGGATCAGGGTAAGCGCAGTGGCCTCTATTGTGAGCGCCGCCGCGCGTGGTTACGGTAGCGGGTTCAGGAGTCGGACGGGCGACCTGTCTATCTATTCATGCGCCATCCACCATTCGATATCGGCATACGTGGTCTTGATGCTATTAGGCTGACGGAACCTGAAAGTTTTGCGGAGCTGATCACCGATTACAGTAATATCAAACATCTGTTTTTTGGCCACGTGCATCGACCGGTAAGTGGTAGTTGGCATGGTATTCCCTTCTCAGCCATCGTCAGCACCAACCATCAAGTCGCCATGGATTTCGAGGCCTCACGTATCATTTATTCAGATGGTGATCCGGGATACAACGTCGTGTTATTGGACCAAGATCTATCGGTGATCCACATGCACAGCTATGTGGAAAACCCGGTTTCGTTGAGGCGAGATATCGCTAGTTGAGCTAGTGACGTAGGTGCGCCAATAACGCTAAAGTTCACTTGGCGGTTCTTCGAGCTGGCGCCGTCTGACGTACTTAACGATTTCGCTATTCTGCTTACCGAAATCCTTCGAACGATCTTCGTCAAATTCCAACCCATAGCAGACCCGGTCGTCCTGCAGCCGGCGGTTACGAATCCAGCTTACGATTTCGAGCATTCGATCGCTGGCCGGCAATTGGAAGGCGGTTATGACTTGGTCGATGGCGGCTAGCTTTGTCTCGACTTCGTGGTCGACAAGGATAGCGATACCGACGGGGGAGATATTCTTGACGCGGCCATTGACTTCGAATGGCTGTGGTAAGTCAGGGAAAGATTCCGGTGCAACTACTCGTATCTGGACGTCTACCGGCTCGGCCGGGTCAGGTTCTACTCGGTAAAGGCTCCGCTGGTTGAACAGGCGGTGAATCTCGCCAGACAACCGTCTTTGCAATTCCTGCCACTCGTCGAACTCAAAACCATAGCGGTAGCTACGGAAGGAGCCCGACTCCGTTCGCGACCTGACCTTGGCACATACCTTGATGGGGTTGCGTAAACGGGCGGAGGTAAAGGTTAGGGTGGTGGGCTCACCGACGGCCAGGGTGGGACCCACTTCACGTTTGAATCGTGTTCCCGCCCCTTCGGCCGTGATATCGAGGAGTTCGCCGGGGAACGTCTCGCCGCTCGCGGTTTTCACTACGACGTCGAGGCTGTACTCATCGCCCAGCGGGACGCGATATGACTTGCGGCCTTCCCGGTCCATGACATTATGCTCTGCTGTTGTTGTCGGATTCCCCGATGGGTATAGGGCTATTTCGAGTTTTTTCTTGGTGGTGCCGGCATAATCAGACACTCTATGCCACTGGCCAACGTTCTCCAGCCAGGCCCCCAATCCGGCACTACAGAGCTTAGGACCATATTAAGCCGGCGACAAGCCTTTTGTCGTGGATTATGACGTTTCGTCGGTAGGTGTAGACGTCTCGGTGCCTGCGTCCTCTGCGATATTATTGTGCGCCACCGAGGGCGGTGCGTCTGGGCCCAATAAAATAGCGATCCAACGGGTTTCATTGCTGCTTTCTAGGGCAATTTTTACCGTCATCGTCAACGGTACTGACAGGAACATACCAACCGGGCCCAACACCCAGCCCCAAAAAACCAGTGAGACGAACACCACCAAAGTGGACAATCCCAATCCACGCCCCATAAAGCGTGGTTCGATCACTTGTCCCATCACGATGTTTACCACTAAGTACCCGAGGCCAGACCATAGGGCCGCGCCTACCCCGAGCTGGATCGACGCCAACAGGATGGCTGGGAATGCGGCGAGAATTGATCCGACATTAGGGACGTAGTTGAACAGAAATGCCAGCAGTCCCCACAACAGCGGATAGTCGACCCCAATGACAGCAAGCCATATGGCGATCGCTACCCCGGTCGCCAGGCTGACGACGGTCTTGATTGCCATATAGCGTTTAACATTCTCGGTGAACTTATCGAAGCCGGCTAGCGATGCCTGCACGCTGTCAGAGACGGCATGTAACTTGGCTGGAAAACTGGATGCCTCCAGCAAGATGAAAATGACCGTGAGCAGTATAAGGAACGAATTAGTAAGCACGCCCCGCAAGCCGTTGAACATACTAGCGACTAGATTCATGGCCGCGGCCGGATTGAATGCCTCAAGCAGCTCTTGCTCAGAGACTTTCACACCCAAGCCTGTAAGCCACGCGAGGATCGACGCCGCTTGCGCTCGCACGCGTGTTTCATAAGCTGGCAATGATTGAGAGAAATCGTTTAGTGACGTGCCAACGAGGGTCGCCATTATAAAACCGATAACGATAACGGCTAGCAAGACAATTAATATCGCTAATATGGTGGGAACACGCTTGCGCTGTAACCAAAATAGGGGTGGCGCACTGATGACGGCGATAAATGCAGCCAACAAAAACGGTATCAACAATGGTTGCGCTGCACGCATGCCAGCAACAATGACCACAAACGCAGCCAAAGGTAGTAGAACGGGAACCATCGGTCGCTTAATGTCTTGGCTCATTGGCATGTCCTTCGCAGAGTTTGGGGATCGGGCCCTAAACCGGAAATGACGCCTGTTCCTGAGGTCAGCGTCCTAGCATATTGTCGAAACGCATATAATGCACTATGGTCGCAGTACGCAAAGGCGATCGTTTTTGCGAAGCGCCAGGCATGCGAGGACTAAGACACTGCTCGGCGACCCAACCGTCAAGGCCGTTAACAAACGCGGCCTAACTCGGGGGCATCGATCTTTAGTTGGGAAAGCCCATATAGAAAGCACACGCTTGATAATATCATCAGATGGCGCTACAAAAGTATGGTCTGAGCCCCGCCACGCTCGTGGTAAAGGAGGTCACTATGCATGCCGCTGGTTCTCGCTTTGACCTGGTCGCGCTGGCGCTATTGGCGCTGGTTGTTGGTGGCTGTGCGACTGGTGGCACGCCGACCGCCTACCGGGTGCATTATTCGCTGCACGAGGAGCCGGTCCGCGCGGCGCCCACGACGATCGTTTTGTTGCCGCCAAACATTGAGGTCAGTGAAGTATCGGCGGGGGGCGTGGTAGAAGAAGTGCCGGCGTGGACCGAGAAGGCCATCGCCAACCTCAAACGGGGAATCAATGCCTACGCGGCGACGAAAGGCAACCTGGAGATTTTTGCGTTCCCGGAAATCGCCGAGAACGAAGTAGCTATCGTTAATGAACATTTGGCGTTGTACGATGTTGTCGCCGGAACCGCCTTCCAGATGACCACCACCGGCGGATCGGCCTGGAAACATAAGGTTGACCACTTTGACTATACGTTGGGCAGCGGACTCGCCTTTCTCAAGGAGCGTACCAACGCCGATGCCGGTCTGCTGGTTCTCGGCAGACACCAGATTGCGACTGGCGGGCGGGTAGCGGCGTCAGTGTTGGCGGCGCTGTTCGCGGGGGCCTACGTCGCAACTAGCCGGAACTTTCTGACGCTAGGGCTGGTAGATTTCAAGACTGGAGATATTCTCTGGTTCAACTACACCACCGGGGCGAGCGGTAAGGATATGCAGCAGGTCGAAGACGCCGGCGCCATCGTCAAACGTCTATTGGACGAATTTCCGGGTGTTGAGGCTTACAAAAAGCGCCGATCCAGTGAAGGATGAAAGACTATCTGCCCTAGTTAGGATAGCGTGTATCACAAGACATCTTACCCTCCGTAAACCGGAAAGCACGACAGTGATGATGAAACAAATATCTCCGCAATGCTCTGGACTAGATCCATTATCGCTGGACCGATACCGGATGGTGGTGCGGTGGTTAGCCGTCACATCGATAGTAATGACGCTTGGCGGTTGTGCCGCCCCGGGACCGGTAAAGCCTTTCGCAGGGTCCGAGCAGGTCGCGACGATCTCGGAAGAGGAATCCCGGCTTTGGGTCCAGGCACGCGATGTGGATGCGATGATCCGCAAAAGTGGCCAGATCTACCGTGATGAGGTCGTCCAGCAGTATGTGCAACAAGTCATGGACCAGCTCTACCCGGAGTTCAAGGGTACGGTCCGAGTAAGAGTTATCGACTCGCCGATATTAAATGCCTTCGCCCTACCCAATGGCAGCATCTACTTTAATCTTGGTCTTCTCGCACGCGCAGATAACGAGGCGCAGCTCGCTACCGTGCTGGCCCATGAGGGCGCACATTTTGTTAACAAGCACGGTCTGCAACAACGTCGGGTCATAAAATCTCGGACTGCTTTTGCAATGGGAACGGCTATCGTCGGTGTGCCGTTGGCGGACTTGATAGCAATCTCTTCCATCTATGGTTTTTCACGCGATTTAGAAAGGGAGGCAGACGCCATCGGCTACGAGCGGCTGCGGGCAGCAGGCTATGACGTTCGAGAGTCGGTTAAGGTGTTTGAACATCTGTACGCCGAAGCCAAGGCCCTGGATGTGAAACAGCCAGTCTTCTTTTCATCTCACCCTAAGCTCAAGGAACGTATCGATAGTTTCAACTCGCTCATCGAAGTGTCGGGCCAGGCGCAGGGACGTATCGGCAAGGACGTCTACATGCAGCATATGCGAGACGTCAGGCTCACGAGCTTGCAGACTGACTTGTCGATGAATCGCTATAAGAGTGTGATCCTGGTACTAGAAAACGAGATGTCAGTTGAGCGCTATGAGCCCTATCATAGACATTACTACCTAGGCGAGGCCTATCGGCTGAGGGATGAAGAGGGAGACGCGAAACGGGCGGAGGCCGCATATAAAAAGGCTATAGAAGTTCGGGACGATTTTGCCCCGAGCTACCGTGCGCTAGGCCTTCTTTATTTGAAAAAAAAGGAAACAGACAAGTCTCGACCGCTGTTTGAAAAATATCTGCAGCTGGCACCGAACGCAGCCGATCGTGCCTACGTAGAACACTATCTAAATAAGCCATAGCTCTAGAGACGTTGCGACCATGAATCGAATCATACAACTTACATGCCTGCTGCTGATTGCAGTTTTGGCAGCTGGCTGTGCCGTTTGGGCACGGATCGATGAACCGCTGGTCGATGGTCCCGACAAGGCCTTCCAGCTGGAGCTACCGGTAGGCTGGATACGCGCTGGCCTCGCCACCGACCGTGTACTCGTTACGCGCGACGGTACCGGGGTCCAGTTTATCGAGGCTATGAAACGCACTCATAAGAAGGCCTTTTCAGATTTAAAGGAGGAGACCCGGGCGGACATGCTACCGACAGAGTTAGCCGAGTTGGCCATCGCCCAGCTTAAATCGCAGCCGGGCGTATCGGATCTAGAGGTAGTGAACAACGCGCCCGCTACCATCGCCGGGACGACCGGCTTTCGCTTGCACGTGCAGATGAAAAATTCTCAGGGTCTAGCCTACGAAGCCGTGGTATATGGTTTTGTCGATGCGGATGGATTTTATCGGCTAAGGTATCAGGCGCCGAGTCTGCATTATTTCAAACGAGACCTATCGATATTCGAGCGTGCGGTGAAGAGTTTTCGCCTGACCGGCGAGCGCGCCTGAGGCACGCCCCAGCCTTCAGCCGTTTCCCTGCATTGGCGAGCACCGACGCATGTCGGGGGCAGCGCCGGGTGCTTGACGCGCGGCCATCCACTATCGGCCGGGAAAGCGGCGCGCCCATGGCAAGATTATCCATTGCCGGATGAATGCTGTTTGGCGCCGCCCCCGCGGATAAGCGATTAATTTGCAGGAACCGGCATTATGCCCCCGGGAAAATGGCGCGGAATCCGTTTTGTTCAAGCTGTATTGCGAGGTCATTACTGAGTTTCCGGACAAGAAACTACAAGGTGCACGATAAACGACCGTTAATCTTTATAGACAGTTAGGAGCGAGAGAGCTATGACCTTACCTAGGTCGGCGTATGCCGTCGCCTGATACGCCAATATGCATAGACCACGACCATTAGTAGAACTACTAGGGCAGCAGCGAAGAAAGCGAAGAACTGCGTGTAGGTTAGCGTTGGTATCGACCAGAGGGTTACCTGTCGGTCGGCACGCAGGTATTTGTTAACTACCTCGTGAATATCCTTCGGCGTTAGTTTTTCTACTGCTTGTTCGTGGTTTGTTAGCTGACCAAGACTCTTCAACTCATGGAGATTCTTGACATAGTAGTTCGCGACTTGAGCGTTTGATTCATAACCTTGAGCCCGCGACAATAGTATCCGCTGCTTGGCCGTCTCTATATCTTCTGCATTGGGTGATCGAGTTCTTAGCTGCGCGAGTTCTTCATCGATCATAGTCCTTACCAAATCCAATCTATCGAGTTCGCTGTCGGCCGTTGCAGCAAACAGTCCGTAACCAACATCCCAGATGTAGTATGCTTCGGGACTATATGACAGCCCCTCGAGTACGCGAATTTTTTCGTACAACACTCTATCAAGGAAGACGTTCAACACCCATAGGGCGTAGATGTCCGATGAGTTGCTGCCGTCAGTACGATAGGCGAGACTGACGCTGCCATTGGAGCCTAACAATGGTGCCAAAGTGCCTGTCACTTCAGCCGTGTCGCTCGGATAAGGTGGCTTGCGTAGCTCACTGGCGTTGGCATGTGCGGGTTTGAGTTGACCGAAGGTATTATCGATCTGCGCGCGCAAGCGAGCTTCATCGAAATTGCCCACAACTATCAGAGTCATACGATTCGGGGTGTAGTATCGCTGGTAGGCCTGTTCGATGTCAGCCGCCGTGATTCCTTCCGGCGTATCTAACCCTGGGCAGACGACTCCTGTGCCCGGGAATAACAACTCTTGTGACTTGGCAGCTGCCGGCTTGCCGATGCCACGTTTGTATAGCCAGCGCCGCAGCGTCGAGGTCTTGCCACCGAGTTCCTTGTGTATGATCTGCCGTGTGCGCTCGACTTTTTCCGGTGTAAGTAAGGAATCAGTGATGATCTCGAAAAGCGTATCGATAGCCAGGGTTAGGTTTTCATCGAAGATGTCTATCTGATACTCGGTGTTGGATTGGCTGGTGACCGCGTTCCACGTACCCCCGTTATCCTCGATCAATCTGTCGAGTTCCGTCTCCGTGTGGGTTGATGTGCCGGTGAACAGTAAATGTTCGAGAAAGTGTGCAGTTTCGCGTTTCTTGCATGGAAAATGTCGGTGCCCGACATCGACCACTAAACGGACTGCCACATTGTGTGCATGCTGGCGGTGTTTGAGCACGACTCCAAAGTCGTTGTTTAGAGTCAGGTACTCCACGTCGTAGAGTCCGGGTGGTGCATATTTGTCGGCGTAGCTGGCTGTTGGCAAGAAAGCGACTATCAATGCCAGCGGTAGAATGAAACGCGACACGGGGATCATGACCTGCGCCGGTTTTGGCGTGAGAATGCGGGCCTTACGAGACTACGGGAATAATATTTCCGTCGTCCAACCATCGTCATTGCGACTGTAAACAACTCTTTCGTGTAAACGGAATTGACGTTTCTGCCAAAATTCGATGTGCTTTGGATGCAGCCGGAAACCAGACCAGAAAGCGGGGCGCGGTACTTTGCCAACACCGAACTTGGCCGTGTACTTCGCAACACGTTTCTCGAGCTCGAACCGTCCGGACAGGGTTTGCGACTGTCGTGACGCCCAGGCACCGATCTGCGAGGTACGTTCGCGTGATGCGAAATAGGTATCTGCTTCCTCATCACTAACCAACTCGACTGAGCCCTCAACCCGTACCTGGCGGTTTAACGATTTCCAATGAAAGCACAACGCCGCCTGTGGATTTGCTAACAGCTCCTTTGATTTGCGACTCTCGAGGTGCGTGAAGAACACGAACCCGCGCTCGCTCAAACCGCGCAATAGCACCATACGCACCGAGGGTGTGCCGGCGGCATCGGCAGTTGCGAGTGCGGTGGCCGAAGGATCCTCTGGTTCGCTTCGTTCGGCTTCCTCAAGCCAGCTGCGAAAGAGGACAATGGGATCTGGGTGTTCAGTTTTGTTCATCTCGGCCCGATAGCTATTTCCGCAGCAAAAGGTATGCGACCACGAGCACTATCAGCGCCAACCATCCTGCCGTGTCAACATGAGATCGTAACGCGCGCTCCATTCTTTCACCGCCCCAGGCGATTATGCCCGCGACCAGAAAGAAGCGGGCACCGCGACCAATAAACGATGCAATGACGAACAGCGGGAACGAGAGCACAACTGCGCCGGCGGTGATAGTGAAGACCTTGTACGGGATGGGCGAAAAGCCGGCCATGAGTACGACCCAGAATCCCCACTCGGCGAACCATTGCTTTGCCAATTCGTACTCGTCCCAATAACCCAGCATTTCGAGTGTCGGTTGGATGGCGTCGAATGCCAACAGACCGATTCCGTAGCCCAGGACGCCACCAAGCACCGATGCCGCCGTCGTCAACGCGGCGTAATACCAGGCACACTGTGGCTTAGCCAATGACATGGGGGCTAGCATTACGTCGGGAGGGATAGGGAAAAACGATGATTCGGCAAAACTAAGCGCCGCCAGATAGTGAGGTGCATAGCGATGGGCTGCCCAGCGCAAGGCCCGATCGTAGAGCTTGGAGAAAAGACGCATAAGACTCAGTATCCTAAACGCGTTATTGTTAGCAGTTACCGTGTTGAGTACAGCTCATGGTGACAGACGCCCTATCAGCGTCGGGTGGGCATGTTGTTATAGCTTTTCTCCCAATTGTAGGCAGAGCCGCAGATTACACTGATGTCTTGATGTTGCGGCCTCCAGCCTAAGATGTCTCGCATACGTTGTGCATTGGCAATCAAGCTCGGTGGATCGCCAGAACGCCGTGGACCCTTTTTGATACTGAGCTTAATGTTACTCACGTCCTGCATTGCGTCTAATATTTGGCGTACGCTAAAACCTAAGCCATAGCCGCAGTTTAATGTTTGTGATTGGCCCCCATCTGTCAAATAGGTGAGGGCAGCTAGGTGTGCCATCGCTAAGTCATCGACATGGATATAATCACGCACACACGTGCCATCTTCGGTCGGGTAGTCGGTCCCAAAAATCGTGATACTGTCCCGCAAGCCACAAGCAGCTTCGGCCGCCACTTTAATCAGGTGGGTGGCTTCGGGGGTGGCTTGTCCTAGGGTTCCATCCAGCCGTGCGCCTGCCACATTAAAATATCGCAGCGCCATATAATGAAAGCCGCCTTTGCCCCGTTGCCCGTCTAGGCTTGCGGCCACGTCACGCAGGATCCACTCGGTGGCTAGCTTGGACATACCATATGGGTTAATTGGGGCCGCGGCGGCATCTTCGCTAACAGGCAATACGGCGGGGATACCATATACGGCCGCGGTTGAGGAGAATATGAACTTGTCGACGCCGACGTCGACACATGCCTGGATAAGATTGCAAGAGGCAATGGTGTTGTTGCGGTAGTATTTGAGTGGGTTTTCTACGGACTCAGGCACCACAATGTGACCGGCAAAGTGTACGACTGCATCTATCCCATATTGTGTCAGGGTCTCGCGTACCAGCGCCGCATTACCAACGTCGCCTTCAACCAAAGTGGCTTCTTTCGGAACCGCCCAGCGATGCCCAGAGTAGAAGTTATCGAGCACGACAACGCGGTAGCCCGCATCGATGAGTTGGCGGCAGGTGTGCGAGCCAATGTAGCCAGCTCCGCCGGTGACGAGGACGGTTATGGTCATATAATTGTTTATCCAGAGGTTGTTTTCATTAAGGTTGTGACGAAGGCTGGCATCGTCTTTTGCGCAGGTTTTACCGAAAGCTAGCCGCTTGCGGTGTCTGAAGCAACCAAGCCATCGGACACAGCCGCCCTCGGGGCGTTCGCGGGGAAATATGCTTCAAAAGGCTAATACCCTACTTTTCTACTCTGGAATAATTCGCACCCTTTCAGTATAGTTTTTGCGGTATGACGACGCTGTATCTGCCACAATCGGCTCGTAGAGAGCTGGAGAGCATGGTCCATGCGGATTACCCGTTAGAGACTTGTGGATTGCTTGTAGGACAGCAATCGAACGATCATATCCGAGTCAGTGGCGTTGTGCAGGCGCAGAATCTGAACAAAGAGCGGGCCCACGATCGCTATGAGTTGGCACCACAGGATTTCATCGCGGCCGACACCGAAGCGCAGAAGGCCGGCTTGGAGATCGTCGGTGTGTGGCATTCACATCCAGACCATGCGGCCCGGCCATCGGAAGTTGATCGCGAGTCTGCGTGGGAGGGATGGTCATATCTCATACTGGCGGTTAAACATGACGGTGTCCATGATATGCGCTCTTGGCGCCTGGTTAGCGGGCACTTCGTTGAAGAATCTATAGAACCATGTCCACAGTAACGGTGCGAATTCCTACACCCCTGCGCCCCTTCACGGGAGGTGCCGATGCAGTCCGCGTCGAAGGCGAAACGATTGATGAGGTTCTGAAGACGCTGGGGGCAGCGCATGCTGGTCTGTTAGAACGTGTGATCAGTCCGCAGGGTGAGCTTCGTAACTTCGTCAATATCTATCTTGGTAGCGAAAATGTGCGTGTGCTCAATGGTCTATCGACTACTGTGTCGGACAATGATGTCGTGTCGATCGTGCCAGCGGTGGCAGGTGGGGCAGCCAAGGACAATCGCTTGGCTGAGCTCAAAGCCATAATCCCGGAAGTGACGCCAGCAGAAGCGGTGAAGCTGCAGCAGCAGGGCGCTGTCGTGCTCGATGTACGTGAGGTCGACGAGATTTCGCAAGGAAGCCCGGTCGAGGCATGTCGCTTAGGTCGCAGCTATCTGGAATTGCGTGTGGAAGACGCGATCCCCGATACGCGTCGGACCGTGTTGGTCATGTGTGGTGGTGGGGCACGATCATTGTTTGCGGCGGAGGCGATAATGAGACTTGGGTACAAGGACGTCCGGTCAGTGTCTGGCGGCTTTAGCCGATGGAAGAACGATGGTCAGCCATTCGAGATCCCTCGAATCCTCGATGCCAGTGCACGCGAACGATACTCGCGCCATCTACTGATGCCCGAGGTAGGGGAACGTGGGCAGCTGGAATTGATGGACAGTAAAGTACTTCTGATTGGTGCTGGTGGCTTGGGATCGCCGGCCGGGTTCTATCTAGCGGCAGCCGGGATCGGCACCTTGGGTGTCGTAGATGATGACGTCGTTGATCGTAGTAATCTGCAGCGTCAAATTCTACATACAGAGGCACGTGTAGGGAGGTCGAAGGTCGCATCTGCCCGCGAAACGCTGGAGGCACTCAATCCGGCGGTCAACGTTGTCGGGTATAAGACACGCTTGGACAGCAGTAACGTGGATGAGATTTTCACCGGCTACGACGTGGTAGTAGATGGTTCAGACAACTTTCCGACGCGCTATCTCGTCAATGATGCCTGTGTGAAGCTCAACATCCCCAATGTCCACGGCGCCGTTTATCGGTTCGAAGGACAAGTGTCTGTATTTTGGCCAGCCTGGAAGGAACGACGTGGGCCTTGTTACCGCTGCCTGTACCCTGAACCGCCGCCAGCTGAAATGGCACCTTCTTGTGCCGAGGCGGGTGTGCTTGGGATATTGCCGGGTGTGATTGGACTGCTGCAGGCGGTGGAGACTATCAAAATTGTGCTCGCTACCGGCGATCCATTGGTCGGTAGGATGCTGTACTATGATGCGCTACGCGCACAGTTCACCGAATTCAAACTCGACGCCAACCCTGAGTGTTCTTATTGTGGTGAGGGCGTTACCTTTCCCGGCTACGTAGATTACGAACAGCTGTGTGCAGCGTCTAATACCTAGTCCGCTGATACCTTAGGACTTACTGGACCCATCGGTTGGTGTGTAGATCGGCATCGGGAATGCTGTAATGTTGTTGCCTTTTCCCGATACAGGGGTGATTTTGGCCACACCTTTCTTTTCCACTTCATCGATTCGAATTATAGAATGCATGGGAATGAACGTTTTTTGAACACCGGTGAACTCGGTCTTTAGTCGTTCCTCGGACGGGTCGATTACTACCGACGACTTTTCTCCGAAGATCAGTCCTTCCACGTCGACGAATCCGTACAAGCCCTCTTGATGCACGTCTCGCGCATAGATCTCATAGATCGTTCCTTGGTTAACGAAGATGACTCTGTAGATGCGCTTTTTCGCCATGAATGCCTCGCCGGCCTCGGTTGATTGACATAATAACACAGGCCCTTGTCCGACAGGGCCGCCCAAACCGTCGCTCAGAGCTGCTATCGACCGGGGTCCAGAAGATGAATTGGCCGTGCCTGGCCGCCAGCCCCATCGAAGCCGGGGCGTACTATACTAGAGTTGGACGATGGGAAATACGGGTCTGCCGGGATGGTGAAAGCGTGTTGGTATTACAGATACTGGTATAAGTATCTGATATTCATTGACTTATTCTGTCCAAGGTTGCGATACGCCAGCAACCCCTCGAGCTAGACGAGATCCCCCAGCCAGGACGCTCAGGGCACCGTTGCGTGCTCTACAAGTCGTTGGTGCACGCCGTCGTCGAGCCTTCGGCGGCTGTTGCCTGAGATAGGTCCCACAAGCAATAACTTGAATGACGAGAGCAACTGAATTGTCAGCTACGACGATAACAAAGACTCGTGATCCTGATCGCGTAGCCGACCGGGCGCTAAGTGTTTTTGTGGAACAGGTGGGCTTGCTGTATTCACAGGCGACCAGCGGTTTCCTTGTGACACTCTCGTGCTCCATCGTGGTGGTGGTTGTGTTGTGGGATGTGGTCACACGCGAATTATTACTTGGCTGGTTCTCGTTTATTACTTTTGTCACCTTCGGCCGTTACCTGTTAATTCGAAAGTACCGGTGCGCTACGCGTGTGGTGGAAGATATAAACCGTTGGCGCGCACTATTCGTCGTTGGTGCCGCCGTGTCCGGCGTTGCTTGGGGATTGGCGGGAACAGTCTTCTTTCCAGAAGACTCGGTATTTCATCAGGTGTTTTTGACATTTCTGTTGGGGGGGATCGCAGCGGGAGCAGCTCCATACTTGGCGTCGGTGATCAGCGCCTACATCGCCTTCTCGCTTCCGACATTACTACCGTTTGCAGTGCTGCTCATTGTCAAGGGGGGTAACGTGTATCCTTTTATGGGCATCATGGTGCTTGTATTTGCATCAGCCATGGTGGCCACCGCTAAGGCAATGCATGCAACCATTACCCGCTCATTGCAACTAAGGTTCGAAAATCTGGAGTTGATCGATCAGACCTCTAATGCGAAAACTGATGTTGAGCGGGCTAATGTAAAACTTCAAGCAGAAATAAAGGAACACAAACAAGATCAAATCGCGCTCCACCGGGAAAAGGAACTTGCACAAGTAACATTGGAATCGATCGGTGATGGCGTTATCACTACACACTTAGACGCTATGGTTGAGTATCTCAATCCGGTGGCCGAACAGCTTACCGGGTGGCTCAACGCCGACGCACGCGGACAGCCGTTGACTAAGGTGCTTAAGCTCATTGATGAGACTACGCGCCAAGCTATACCTGATCCCGTTAGCCTCTGTCTGAACGAGGGTACTAATGTCCGGCTACCCGGCCATACTTTGCTAGTACATCGTAACGAGGACCGAGAATTTTCCATTGAAATAACGGTGGGGCCTATTCGCGACCGTGACCTGCAGGGCGTAGGTACAGTTCTGGTGTTTCATGATGTGACGGAAATGCGCGGTATGGCTAGGAGGATGTCATACCAAGCGAGCCACGACGCCTTGACCGGCCTAATCAATCGACACGAGTTTGAGTTGCGCTTGACGGATGCACTGGAAAGTGCACGTAACGACGACCGTAAACATGCCATGTGCTACCTAGATTTAGATCAGTTCAAGATTGTCAATGACATGTGCGGACATGTCGCTGGTGACGAACTACTGCGACAACTTGCGACGCAACTACAGACTGGCGTACGCGAGACTGACAGCCTTGGGCGCCTAGGTGGCGATGAGTTTGGGGTGTTGTTGCAAGGTTGTCCGATGGATAAAGCAAGGACGATTGCCGAAGGGCTTCGTCAGATTGTTCGGGACTTTCGATTCGCTTGGCAAGAGAGAGTATTTGAGGTGGGGGTTAGTATCGGTCTTGTTCCTATTACATCTGACAGTGGAAGCCTCACCGAAGTACTGAGTGCAGCGGACTCCGCCTGTTACGTGGCCAAAGATCATGGGCGCGACCGCATTCATGTTTACGAACCAGATGACACGATGCTGGCCCGTCGACATGGCGAAAGACGGTGGGTAGCGCGTATCGGCGAGGCCTTGGGAGAAAACCGATTTATGCTTTATCAACAGAAGGCCATGCCACTTTCTGGCAAGGCTGAGGGACGAGAATATGCCGAGATCCTCATCCGCATGCTGGACAAGAATTCAGAACCCGTACCAACGGCGGCGTTTCTGCCAGCGGCGCACCGTTACAACCTGATGTCTACGATCGATCGCTGGGTGCTCCGAACCTTCTGCACATTCATGCGAGGTACGCAGGGGATCTCGCGGACCGACGCAGGTCTCTATGCCATCAATCTCTCTGGTCAGTCGCTCTCGGACGAACGCTTTCTAGATTTCGTGGTTGACCAGCTTCGCCAAAATTCGATCGCGCCGGAGAATATTTGCTTTGAGATTTCCGAGAGGGCAGCGATCGCCAATCTGACTCGCGCCATGCGGTTTATTTCTGCGCTAAGGGACATAGGCTGCCTTTTCGCGCTTGACGATTTTGGTAGTGGAGTTAGCTCATTTGCCTACCTCAAGAGCTTACAGGTCGATTTCCTGAAAATTGACGGTAGTTTTATTAAGGACACCACCAACGAGCCTATTGATTACGCGATGGTCGAGATAATCAATCAGATTGGCCATGTCATGAATATCCTAACGATTGCCGAGTCGGTAGAGCAGAAGAGTGTTCTCGTGAAGCTGAAGGAACTTGGTGTGGATTATGCGCAAGGGTTTGAAATCACAGAGCCGACCCCACTGAATGAGTACATCGAGGCGGTTCCAAAAAAGAGGTCGAGCAATTGATATGAGCTTGCGAGTCAAACTGTTTCTACCGCTAATCGTCATCAGTATGCTGATAATCACTTATGTCAACATAAGTTGGTTGCCGCAATTCACCGACTTTGCTGAAGCGAGGCACAAACAGCAGCTCATCGAGCGCATAGATGCTATCGGGCGGAACATGGCATCATTGCTTGCCAAAGGCGAACGACGAAGTGTGTATGATCGCTTGGGTAAGTTGTTGCTTGACAATTCCGAGTGGCGCGGAGTTCGATTGGTCGATACAAACGGTAAGCAATTATATCGAAGGGAAACGAAAACAAAAAGACTGCCGCAGAGCGACGCTGTATACACATTACGACAACCGGTGACGCATGCCGGCAAGCTGTTAGGTGCGCTTCTCGTTACCGTGGACACGACCGAGCGACTTCGTGCTGTTCACGAGTTGCAGCAATATTCCATCTGGGTGTTTCTAGTAATGTTATTAATACTAACGGTGACTATTGCGGTCATTTTCGAGTTGGTCATTAGACGGCCGATCAAAGCGCTTTCTACGGCATCGGCGCGACTTGCGAAGGGCAACTTCGAAACACCATTACCAGAGCCTGGCGCCGATGAAATGGGCGCATTAGTCAGCACGTTTACGTCGATGCGGGATGCGATTCAGCGTTATCAGTCTGATCTATCCTTTCAGGCTACCCACGATCCACTAACGGGGCTTGTCAATCGACGTGAGTTCGAACGACGGTTGGAGGTTGTGCTCAACGTCACTCGAAGCGAGCTTTCCGAACACGCATTACTTTACATGGATTTAGACCAGTTTAAGGTTGTGAACGACACATGCGGTCATACCGCGGGCGATGAATTTCTTCGACAACTCGGTGCCGAGCTGCATAGAAAAGTACGCAAGCATGATACATTGGCCCGCCTAGGGGGAGATGAATTTGGCGTATTGCTTGAACACTGTCCGCCCGAACAGGCAGCCCGGATCGCTAACGAATTGCTGGAAACCATACAGGACTTCCGATTTGTCTGGGAAGGGAAGAGTTTTACGCTAGGAGCCAGCGTCGGCCTGGTACCCATCACCGAGTATAGTGGAAGCTTGTCGAAGGTTCTGAGTACTGCCGATGCAGCTTGTTATGCTGCTAAGGATGCAGGGCGAAATCGCATTCATGTCTATCATGACGATGACAGCACACTCGTTAGACGATACGGCGAAATGCAGTGGGTGTCTCGTATCACGGAAGCGATCCAGGGGGGCCACTTTCATCTTTACTATCAACTCATCGTCCCGGTTAGCGGGGAGGAAGAGGGCATACATTTTGAGTTCCTACTTCGCATGGACGACGGTGACGATAACATTATTGCGCCACGAGCGTTCCTGCATGCGGCCGAGCGCTACAATTTAATGTTGGGTCTAGACCGCTGGGTAACGCGAACCGCTCTTCAGTGGCTACAGTCGCACCCGGAACAACTTGGTCACTTGAAGCTGTGCACGATCAATCTTTCCGGGCATTCCATGGGTGACGCAGATTTTATGCAATTTATCATCGAGGAACTCAATCGATCTCCCGTCCCGCTGGAAAAGATCTGTTTTGAAGTTACGGAGACGGCCGCCATCGGCAACCTGATGAAGGCAACCCGGTTTATGTCCATTCTCAGAGATTTGGGCTGTCGTTTCTCGCTTGATGATTTTGGCTCAGGCATGTCCTCTTTTGCATACTTGAAGAACCTTCCCGTGGACTACCTGAAGATTGATGGGATATTCGTGAAGGATATTGCCGATGATCCAATTGACTATGCGATGGTGAAATCGATCAACGAGATGGGCCATGTCATGGGTAAAGAGACCGTCGCGGAATTTGTGGAGAAGGAGGCGATTCTCTGGAAGCTGAGAGAAATCGGCGTCGATTATGCACAGGGATATGCCATTGCCAAACCATGTCCGCTGGTCGAGATGGATAATGGTTTCTTACTGGAGCAGCTGCGCCTGGCAGAGCGTGGCGGCTAACAGCAATTACTTCTTGAAAACCTTTAGAGCGAACGCCACATCAAGTGCCACCTCCTTGAGGAAGTCGAAGCGGCCGGAGGCGCCGGCGTGGCCGGAGTCCATATGCACCTTCAGGAGGAGTAGATTGCCGTCGGTTTTCATGAAACGAAGCTTAGCGGCCCATTTTGCAGGTTCCCAGTAAGTGACCCGAGGGTCGTTAAGGCCGCAAACTATCAAGATGTGTGGATAATCCTGCGCTGTCACGTTGTCGTAAGGTGAGTACGACAACATGTAGCCAAAATATTCCTCATTCTTGGGATTACCCCACTCATTATATTCCATGGTGGTTAACGGCAACGTGTTGTCGAGCATGGTATTTATCACGTCCACAAATGGCACATGGGCGATGATGGCCTTGAATAAGTCGGGGCGCATATTGGCTACCGCCCCCATCAACATTCCCCCGGCACTACCCCCAACCGCCAGAATATTATTCTTCCCTGTGAAATTTTCCTGGATCAGAGTTTCTGCGCAGGCGATATAGTCGTTGAAGGTGTTCTTCTTCTGCATCAACTTGCCGCCCTCGTACCAATCGTAGCCTAGCTCCATACCACCACGAATATGGGCGATGGCGTATACAAAGCCACGGTTAACATAACTGAAGCGGGTAGAACTGAAGCTGGCCGGTATACTGGTGCCATAAGAGCCATAACCATAGAGCAGCAGTGGGGCAGTGCCATCTCGGGGCGTTTCTTTTCGATGGAGAATCGATATCGGAACATCGACACCGTCGCTCGACTTGGCGAAAAGACGCCGTGATATATAATCCCCGCGATGGAAATCTCCCAAGACTTCTTGCTCTTTGCGCAGGACACGTTGCCCGCTCGGCATGTCGTAGTCATAGATCTGCGTCGGTACTGCCAACGACTCGTAGGCAAAGCGAAGCGTACTCGTATCGAACTCGCGGCCTGGTACCAGCACCGCATCGTAGACCTCATCATCGAACTTGATATAGCGGTTCTCGTTAGTGTCGAGAGCAAGCACACGTATCTGCGGTAGGCCAGCATGTGTTTCTTCGACCGCCAAATAGTCTTTGAAGACGAGAAAGTCCGTTATAAGGCGCCCGGGCTTGTGCTCGATAAGATCTTTCCATCTCTCTGAGGTCGGTGTGCTAATGGCGGTTTCCACGATTTTGAAGTCTTTAGCACCATCAATGTTAGTACGAATAAGGAACCGCTCATCGTGGTCAGATACATCATATTCGTGATCCTTTTGGCGTGGCTCAATTAACTTCAGGGTTCCGTCGGGATTATTTGCATCAAAGTAGTGCCACTCGGACATATTGTTGCCTTCGCATGCAATGTATATAAACTGTCCGCTTTCCGATTTAGAAAGCGACACAAAAAAACGCGGGTCTTTTTCCTCATACACCAATTCATCTTGCTGTGAATCGCTATCGACGCGGTGTTTGTAGACTTGTCGAGGTCGTTGATGCTCGTCTAACAATGTATAGAAAAAAGTTTGGCTATCATTGGCCCATTCGAGCGAATCGTAGGTGCGGGCAATACGGTCTTCCAACACGTCGCCGGTGGTCAGATCTTTAATGTGGACCGTGTATTCCTCAGATCCATCAACGTCCACCGAGTAGGCTAGGTATCGATGGTCTGGACTGTTTTCACAAACACCGATTTGTAAGAAAGATTGCTCCTTAGCAAGCTTATTTACATCGAGTAAGATCTCTTCAGGGTTGTCTAGCGAATCGTGCTTGCGACACTCTATCGGATACTGGCCTCCTTTCTCGTATCGAGAGTAATAGAAGTAAGCACCTTCCTTTTGTGGCACACTGCTATCATCTTCCTTGATCCGCGCACGCATTTCCTGGTACAGCGCGGCCTGTAGTTCCTCGGTGGGCTTCATGACTGCGTCGGTGTAGGTGTTCTCTGCCGTTAGGTATTCCATCACGGCTGGATCATCTTTGTCGCGCAGCCAGAACCAGGGATCTTCGCGAGATCGGCCGTGTTCGGTAAGCGTTTTGTTTCTTTTAGGTGCGGAAGGGGGCGTTGGCGATGTCATTCTTGTGGCCACCCAGTCGACCGGCGAGGAACTACAGTGCTTGCGGGCCGGTTTCGCCGGTGCGAATTCGGGTCACGAGGCTGAGATCGTAAACGAAGATTTTGCCATCTCCTATTTTTCCGGTCTTAGCTGAGTCTACGATCGCCTCAATCACTTGATCGAGGATGCTGTCATCAACTGCCACTTCGATCTTAACTTTCGGCAAGAAGTCGACCATGTACTCGGCCCCACGGTAGAGCTCGGTATGGCCTTTCTGCCTGCCGAAACCCTTAACTTCGGTCACCGTCATACCCTGTACGCCGATCTCAGACAGCGCCGTGCGAACGTCGTCGAGCTTAAAAGGCTTAATGATTGCAATAACGAACTTCATCTGTTGCCTTCCTTGTCGGCGCTGGTTCAGGGCCTAGCGCCGGGGTGGTGATTTTGAGATATAACGGTAGCGCGGCTCGGGGGGGGCCGAACACCTACCAGCCTATAGATCGTGTTTAGGCGATTATTTCTTTTGTCCGGCCGGCGAGAACCCAGGGGGAAGCTTGCCTAAATGCCCCTCACCGAAGAGAAAGCCAACCATGTGCTGCTCGATCAGTTCGATGCTCGTAGGGTCTGCCGTGCTCAGACGGTTTTCGTTCATAATTGTTGTCAGTCGTTCTAGCCATTGCTGCCAGCCTTCCTGGGAGACACTCTGGTAAACCCGTTGGCCCAGAGAGCCCGGGTGCGGGGGTCTTTCTAGGCCCTCAGCCTCCCGTTTCAACACCTGACAAAATACCGTGCGCGCCATTCACTTACCCTCTCTATGGGATTGGCGTTTCTTTAGATGCGTGAACAAGCGTATCATAGCTGGACTAGTAGAGGAGTGAAAACATGTCTGAGGCAGAACCCAGTTCCAATGTGACACCGGTTGCGGACGGCGAGCTAAGACTGAGCCCAGCCGCCGAAGTCAAGATGGCCGAGCTGTTAGCGAATGCCGAATCCGACATCGCCGGAATTCGGGTGTTTGTTTCGGGTGGTGGTTGTGGTGGCATGACGTATGGCATGACCTACGCTGAGGAAGTCACCGAGTACGATAGTGCCCTCGAAGGGGATGGTTACAAGATTATTGTTGATGCGGTTGCGTTGAATTTCTTAAGCGGCTGCGAGATCGATTTTGCCCAGGACAGCTTCCTATTTAACAATGTTTTTAAAGCCGTTGGCGGTAGCGGCATGTGCGGTGGCTGCGGCGGTGGTGCAGGCTTCTAGCGTTTCACACCGCCCGAATCGTTTTATAGAGAGATCAGTTCCCCTTGCGTCACTCAGCGGCGCATCAATCTAAGCATTCTGCGAACCCGCTACAGCGCTCGGATCGCAAGCGAGTGTTGGTCATTGCCCCACACAGTAGTTACCGGACGCGGGCGTTCCTCGATGCCGGCGAAAGGCTCGATATCGAGGTTGTGATAGCGTCTGAGGGTAAGCACTCGGTAGTCGCTGCCTATGCCGCTGGTGTGCATATTGACCTCAATGATGTGGAAGGCGCACTGCAGACAATCCTTAACGATGCCAGTGAACGACCGTTCGCCGGTGTAATAGGTACTGACGATCTGACCATCGAGCTCGCGGCCCGCGTCGCACACAAGCTAGGATTGCCACATAATCCGCCAGGCGCGGTAAGAACGGCCAGCCGTAAAGACCTCGCGCGCGGCATTCTTGCCGACCAGGGTATACCGGTGCCGAAACATTGTCGTATTGATTTGCGACAGCCGTTGGCGGCGCAGGCAGAGCATCTGCATTTTCCTTGTGTGCTAAAGCCGTTGACGTTATCCGCCAGCCGCGGTGTGATCCGCGCTAATGACCTAGGAGAATTACTGCGTGCCTGTGCACGCATTCAGCGATTGCTGGAAACCGAGGGCGTATCAGTACCCTACCAGTTGCTGGCGGAGGACTTTATTCCTGGCGTCGAAGTGGCGTTGGAGGGGATGCTAACTCAAAGTGAATTAACGGTACTATCGATTTTCGACAAGCCTGACCCCTTGGATGGCCCTTACTTCGAGGAGACCTATTACGTTACGCCGTCGCGTCTCGATGCGGCAACGCAGGCGCTAGTTCGAGAAGTCGTCGGTGACGCCTGCCGCGCCTACGGCTTGCGCGATGGCGCGATACACGCAGAATGCCGCATAAACGATGATGGGGTATGGATACTAGAAGTAGCGGCCCGTACGATCGGCGGGCTTTGCGGTCGGTTGCTTGATCTCGGGACGGGTCGTAGCTTGGAGGAGTTGGTGTTGTCACATGGCATGGGTCGTCCGCTGGCACCCACTTCCGATAGCAGGGGTGGGGCGGGTGTGCTGATGATCCCGACCCCTAAGGCGGGCATCCTGCGACGGGTCGAAGGGTTAACCGCCGCTCAACGCGTGCCGTTCGTGGATGAGGTCAGCATTCAAGTACGCGAGGGCTATGAACTCGTGCCGTGGCCAGAAGGATCAAGCTATCTGGGATTTATCTTCGCTCGCGCGCCGACGCCGGCCCAGGCAGAGGCCGCATTACGGGAGGCGCATGCCTGTCTGAATATTGTCGTCGCTCCTCTGTGGAGTCTTAACAAAAAGGACTAGGGGTTACGGCACCAGCGGCACGTTAGTCCCAGCGATCATCTCTGACTTGGATCTTTCCTTCGTGCACCCGCACCGGGAATGTAGGCACGTCCTCATAGGCGGGTGGGGCGGTGACCTCGCCAGTCTTGATGTTAAAGCGGGCACCATGGCGCGGACAAACGATCTCTTCACCGGCCAATTCACCACTGGCCAATTCGCCGGCGTCGTGGGTGCATATGTCTTCGATGGCGTAGTATTCGCCGTCCAGATTGAAGACGGCAATCATGACGCCATCGACTTCAACCACGCACGAAGCGCCAGGGGATAGTTCTGCCGCTGTGGTGACGTCAACCCAATCTGACACAGGTTTCGCTCTGAGTAGCTGTTATTGAGTAGCTGTTATGAGTAAGACGTGAGGCTGAGTAAGTAGGTCAGAGTAGGCCAAGCTGCAACATGGCTGCTTCCGACATGCGATCCTTGCTCCACGGTGGATCCCAGACCAATTCGACGTGGACATCGGTGACGCCGGGCACACACTTTACGGCACATTCGACCGTGCCTGGAAACGTTTGTGCAAATGGGCAACCCGGCGCCGTCAGTGTCATCTCCAACTTGACCATCCCGGTCCGATCTACATCAAGCTTGTAGACGAGTCCAAGATCGTAGATATTGACTGGAATCTCCGGGTCGTACACACCGCGTAAGGCCTCGATAATCTGTTCCTCCAGCAAATGCTGCTGTAGGCTCTTGTCGCCGTCTTCTGTGCTGTCAGGTTTCTGTTCAGTGCTCATCGCTTACTCGGTTGTAACGGTCTTGTTCTCACTTTCAAGCGCAGCATGCAAGGTATGCCACGCGAGAGTGGCACATTTTACGCGTGTCGGGTAGGCGTGTACGCCGGCGAGCACGGCCAGTTTGCCAACGTCAGCCGAACGGTCCTCTTGCAGAAGTAGTTTGTGGATTTTGTCAAAAAGCGCGTAGGCCTCTTCTTCGGTCTTTCCTTTTATCGCCTCCGTCATCAACGATGCCGAGGCAGTAGAAATTGCACAGCCCGTGCCCTCAAAACCGACATCCTTAATGATCCCGTCTTCAACCACGAGGTGAAGCGCAAATTCATCACCACACAGTGGGTTAAACCCATGGGCCTTTCGGTTTGTACCATCGGGTTTATTGAGGAAATTTCGCGGGTTGCGATTGTGGTCGAGAATTACCTCCTCGTACAGATCGCGCAGATCGGACATCAACAAATTACCTCTTTCACCTTGTGAAGGCCGGCGATCAGTGCGTCGACCTCTTCCCGGGTATTGTATAAACCGAATGACGCCCGCGCAGTAGCAGCAACCCCAAAACGGCGCATCAACGGCATTGTACAATGATGGCCAGCGCGAACCGCGATGCCTTCGTGATCGAGGATTGTTCCGATGTCGTGTGCGTGCACACCTTCGAGTAGGAACGACAGAATACTGGCTTTTTCTCGGGCAGTACCAATGATTCTGAGGCCGGGGACCTCGCTCGCTGCTTTTGCCGCATAGCCCAGAAGATCATGCTCATAGGCGGCGATGGCATCGAGATCAAGACCGGTGAGGTAATCTATCGCGGCCCCGAGGCCTATGGTTCCCGCGATGTTGGGTGTCCCCGCTTCAAACTTATGGGGCAATTCGTTGTATTCGGTCTTCTCGAAGGTGACATACTTGATCATCTCGCCACCACCGTGGTATGGCGGCATTGCATCGAGCAAGGCCTCCTTGCCATAGAGCACACCGATACCACTGGGTCCATACATCTTATGACCTGAGAAGGCACAAAAATCACAGTCGAGCTGCTGAACGTCGACCTTTAGGTGGGGCGCTGTTTGGGCGCTGTCCAATAGCACCGGGACATTTTGTGCGTGTGCGAGTTTTATGATCTGTCGCACCGGGTTTATGGTGCCAAGCGCGTTGGAAACATGTACAAGTGCTACTAATTTGGTACGTGGGCCCAGCAACTTTTCGAATTCCTCGAGAATAAGCTCACCGCTGTCGTTGATCGGGACTACACGTAAGAGCGCGCCGGTTTGTTCGCAAACCAGCTGCCACGGCACGATATTGGAGTGGTGCTCCATGTGCGTAATGATGATTTCATCGTGCTTCTGGACATTGTTCCTGGCATAGCTCTGTGCGACCAAATTAATAGCTTCGGTTGTGCCGCGGACGAATATGATCTCTCGAGTACTTGCAGCATTAATGAACTGTCGTACCTTTTCGCGCGCCCCTTCGAATGCCTTCGTCGATCGTTCAGCCAATGCGTGCACGCCGCGGTGGACGTTTGAGTAATCGTGCGCGTACAGCTGGCTTATCGTATCGATGACTATTTTCGGCTTCTGCGCGGATGCGCCATTGTCGAGGTAGACGAGCGGTTTGCCTCGCACCTGCTGATGTAGTGCCGGGAAATCCTGTCGCGCCTTCTCCACGTCAAATCCGCTAGTGGTTGTTATCCTTTGTTTTACGGTACTCATATGAGTTCCTCAAAGTGCCGGCCGCGCAACAAGCGTGTAGCCAACTTTTCTTCCACGTAGGTTCTAACTGGGTTGATACCAATTCGGCGCAGCACGTCGTCTGCGAACGCATACGTGAGGACACTGCGCGCGTCTTGTTCGTCGATACCTCGCGACCGCAGATAATAGACAGCATTTTCGTCGAGCTGGCCGACGGTGGCCCCATGGGCACACTTCACATCATCGGCATAGATCTCTAGCTGTGGCTTGGTGTCAATTTCGGCGTCACGCGACAGGAGTAGATTTTTGTTTTCCTGCTGCGCGTCGGTGTGTTGGGCGTCTTGGCGAACGACGATACGACCATTAAAAACGGCCCGGGCGCGCCCGTCCAACACCCCTCTATAAAATTCACGACTCGTACAACGCGGCTGCGCATGGTCGATGTCGGTGTGATTATCGACGTGTTGACGACCGGTTACCAAGTAAAGACCGTTGAGGACACACTCTCCGCCTTCGGCTGCAAAGGATACCTGGATGTCGTTACGCACCAGCGCACCGCCAAGCGTAATATTATGCGAGGCGAAACGACTATTCGCCTGTTGCTGGACATAAAGGCCGCCAATATGAAAGGCCTTCGAACTCTCTTGTCCCAGCTTACAATGTTCGATGGCACAATTCTCATCTGCGACTACCTCGGTCACCGCATTGGTGAGGTAGCGCGTCTCTGTCAACGAGATGTAACTTTCGATGATGGTTAACTGGCTATTCTTTTCCGCCACGATCAGATTGCGAGGCTGCACCAATGTTTCCTCACCATTTCCGGCGGATACAAACAAGACATGAATAGGCGCCGGTACAATGATGTCTGCGGGCACGTGCACATAGGCGCCGTCACTGAGGAAAGCCGTGTTCAGTGCCGCAAATCCATACTTTTCAGTGGTTGCGTACTGTCCTAGATAAGGCCTTAGTACCTCCGGGCGATTTGTTAAGGTCTGCGCTAAGCTGTCGACGCTGACGCCATCTGGTAATGCACCTAAAGATGTAAGCGCTTGCGAGTAATGTCCGTTGACGAAGACCAGTCTATGACATAACAGATCACGGAACAGAAAGTCATCCAACTGTTCGTGTGCGACACCGTTGAGCCCTTTGCCGGGCAACTTGAATACACTCTTTTGGATCGGTGCGACATTCGTATATTTCCAATCCTCATCACGACGCGTAGGGAAACCTTGTTCCGCGAAACGAGCTAGCGCTTTCTCCCGCGCCTGGTGGATCCAAGCCTCGCCACTCCCCGGGAGGTCTTTGCTCGCATGCGCAAACATATCGACATAGGCGTTGGTTTGGGCGATATCGCTCATGGGAGTGCGCCTGTGGAACCTAAGCGGGGTGGGCGCCGGGTTGCTCCTTGAGCCAGCTGTAACCAAGCCGCTCAAGTTCGTGCGCTAGTGTCTTATCACCGGATTTTACAATGCGACCCTCAGCCAGCACGTGAATATGATCGGGGACGATATAGTTGAGGAGGCGTTGATAGTGGGTGACCAGAATCATGGCGCGACTCGGATCGCGCAGTGCATTGACACCGTCGGCCACGGCCTTGAGGGCATCGATGTCTAGGCCAGAGTCGGTTTCATCCAAAATAGCGAGCTTCGGCTCCAGCACCGCCATTTGTAGAATCTCGTTGCGTTTCTTTTCGCCACCTGAGAATCCTTCGTTTACGGAACGGTACATAAGCTCTTCTTTCATGTGGACCAGCTTCAACTTTTCCTTTACGAGAGCGAGAAAATCGATAGCATCGAGCTCCGCCAAACCTTGCTCTGTGCGCACCGCGTTAATGGCGGCCTTGAGCAGGTAAATATTGTTTACGCCGGGGATTTCTACCGGATATTGAAACGCCAGGAAGATGCCCTCGCGAGCGCGCTGTTCCGGCGGTAACTCCAGGAGATTCTTGCCGTTGTAGGTGACCTGGCCACCGGTGACTTCATAGTTGTCACGACCAGCTAGCACGTGCGCCAGCGTGCTC
>JAOTYM010000086.1 GCA_029861845.1 Gammaproteobacteria bacterium
ATACCTGCGCGATGGTCTACGGCGCGTATTAGGCCGGCGCCAAGTAGAATCACAGATAATCGGCGATGGCCCGCTGGCGCAGGTGGTGTTCTCGGACGAACAAGTTCGAAACTATCGCTCCACCCAGCGTGCAAATAAGAAACTAGCCCGCGCAACCATGCTGGGTCTGTTCAAACGTGGGGTATTCTTGAATCCCATGGGCACCAAATTGTATCTTTCTATCGCTCACGACAAAGCTGTGTGTGACGCCTTCCTTGACCGCTTCGACGACACCTTAATCGAGGTGCTCAATTACCATTCACCAGGCTGATAATGATTAAAGGATGCCAATGACACTCGATGCTTCCAGTTACAAGGCCTATGCCCAGATAAAGAGCCAACCCAGCGAATTGCAACGAATTATAACGGCGTCTGAACCGGTCGCTGCCGCCGCCGACAAACTCGCCAACGCCGAGCGTGTGTTTGTCGTTGGCACCGGGACATCATACAACGCTACGCTGTTCGCGGCTCACTGCTTACACGTCATCGGGGTTGAGGCATCACCCTGGACCGCCTACGACTTTGCTGTCTACGGGCCAACCCTCACGCCCGCCGACGCCGCCATTGTATACAGCCACAGTGGCCGCAAGCAGTACTCGCAGCGGTCATTGGAGCGGGTACGCGTAGCCGGCGCCGCTGGCATTTGGGTTGCGGGCCAGAACCCGGATGCGGACAACCCAGCCGACGTTATCCTGCGGACGGTAGCGCGCGAAACCTCATCCATGTTTACGGTGTCACACACCGCCGCCATGTTGCTCACGGCTCGTGTTATCGACCATCTCAAACCCGGCAGCTTAGGTGATCTTGCAGCGGTACCGGACGCAGTCAATACTGCATTGTCGACAGAACCAGTTGTCCGCGACCTCGCCAGCCAGTGGCGCGACCTCGGCGCCATCGTCGCCGTCGGTGGTGGTCCGCATGAGATCAGCGCATTGGAAATCGCTATCAAGATCAACGAAGGGCCACGCATGCGGTCGCACGGCTACTCGATAGAACAGTTTCTGCACGGGCCACAAGCACAAATGCAGACGGATGACGGGCTGGTCGTATTTGGCTGCGCCGGTGCCGGGCTAGAACGTACTCAGGCGGTGGCGCAGTTCGGCCTCGACATTGGGATACCCGTTGCATGGACAGCGCCGGCCGAGGGGCCAAGCGGCGTAGTGAACCTTGAGGTAATAGACGTAGGGGAATCACTGGCACCCATCGTACAAGCAGTGCCCGGACAGCTACTGGCGGCACACCTTGCAGCTGTACGTGGTGTCGATTGTGACTCGTTTCGTTTAGATGAACCTGCGTTCAAACGCGCGTTTGAACGCTACTCGCTGTAAGGCGTATGTGAATGTCTGGCGTTGCAATCATTACCGGCGCTAGCCGTGGCATAGGCGCCGCCACCGCAAAGCTCGCTGCCCGCAAAGGCTTTGCCGTTTGTATCAACCACCGCGAGAGCGCCCCACAGGCACAAGATATTGCCGACAGTATTACAACCATGGGTGGACGTAGTATTGTCATACAGGCCGATGTGTCGCGTGAGCAAGACGTGGTGCGACTGTTCGAAACCACCGACCATGAACTCGGCCGGGTGACCGCATTAATCAACAACGCCGGCTTTACAGGACCGTCCGGCCGTCGCATAGAAAATGTGGACGCCCAAACCCTGCACAATATATTTAATACCAACGTGATCGCGCCTATGCTTTGCGCGCGCGAGGCTATACGCCGCATGTCGACCCGTTACGGTGGTCAGGGCGGCAACATTATCAATGTGTCATCGACCGCAACCCGCATGGGCAGTCCCAACGACTGGGTGGATTATGCCGCCTCCAAGGGGGCAATCGATGTGTTCACCGAGGGTTTAGCGCGCGAGGTGGCGGCTGACCAGATTCGTGTGAACGCGGTAGCACCAGGCCTAACCAATACCGAACTGCATGCGCGAGCCGGTGCCCCCGAGCAACTTGAGCGCTACGTATCGCAAGTGCCGGTGAAACGAGCGGCCACGGCCGACGAAGTAGCCGAGACGATACTTTGGCTTATGATCGAATCGCCGGCCTATATCACAGGCGCAGTGATACCCGTATCAGGGGGACGCTAACGTTGACAATGCTTGCCACATGACGCCAGTCTTCGTAGTCTAGGCATTGCCTCAGTAGCATTCTGAATCTAAGGATATAGACGTGAAACTTCTCGGCAAAGGATTAAAGATCATACGTCATTTGGTGCTACTCGCCACCATGCTTGTGCTAGCGAGTGCGTGCAGCGGAGAGAAGGCCGCTGACAATCAGGCCGAGGAAAAATCTCCTGAGACGACATTTACCGGTGTGGCGGATGGGCCTGAGGTGAGCGTCAGCGCTGATAAGACACACGCCGTACAACCTGGGGATGAGATTACTTTAACGGTCACCGTAAACAAATTTACCCTGGACGCATCGAAGATTGGCACGCCCAACGAAGCCAACGTCGGGCATTACCGTGTCTACCTAGACGACGCCTCCGGTGACAATTTCCTCGCCGACAGTGGTGCGGACACCGTCAAAGTCAAAGTCCCCGATGCGATCACCGATGGCTCACATCAACTGCGCGTGGTACTGCACAACAATGATCGCAGTCCGGTCACCCCCGCCGCGCAGGCAGACGTGTGGTTGATCGTATACCGACTGTAATACATTGTTATTGCAAAAAACCGTTGCCGCCGGGCAGTTTGACATTACCGGGGATTGCGGTAATTATGCGTAGGCGTCAAGCACGGCCGATACCCCTAAGTTTTCCCTCTACGGCCATTGCCGGGTGCCGTTTATGGCGATAACCAAGAAGAGGACGAGGAGCTAAAAATGCGCAGAAAAATCAAACGACTGGCTGTCGGCATCATCGCCGCCACCATCATGTTTTCGACGTCCGCGATGAGCGGAGCGCCAGAGTCGAAAGATCCCATCATTTTGACTATCCACGATTGGACCGGCCAATACATCACCACCCATATCATGGGCAGGGTGCTGGAACAGATGGGTTATAACGTGAAATACCAGCAGGCCGACTACATCGCCCAGTTCGCCGGCCTGGAATCGGGTGACCTCCACGTCGCTATGGAGATGTGGGAAACCACCGGCAAACAGGCCATGGAAGAGAGCCTCAAAACGGGCAAGACCGCTGATCTCGGCGAAACTGGCATGCTTGCCATCGAAGAATGGTGGTACCCGCTGTACATGAAGCAGAAATGCCCGGGCCTGCCGGACTGGAAAGCACTTAATAAGTGCGCCAAGGCGTTCTCGACGGCAGAGACCCACCCCAAGGGACGTTATCTCGGCGGCCCTGTTACTTGGGCCGGATTTGATGACGAGCGTGCCGAAGCATTAGGGCTCGATTTTGAAGTGGTTCATGCCGGCACCGATGCCGCGCTTTTCGCCGAAGTCAAATCGGCATATGAACGCAAAGCACCGATCTTGGCTTGGATCTATACGCCGCATTGGGCGCCCATTAAGTTCAAGGGTGAGTGGGTAAACTTCCCGCGTTATTCCGATGACTGTTACAACAAGCCCGAATGGGGTATGAACAAAAAAATGGCCTACGACTGCGGTAAGCCACGTGGTTGGATCAAGAAGGTCGGTTGGAAAGCGGGCAATGACAAGTGGCCGTGCGCCTATCAAGCGGTGCGCAATTTCAAGATCGACAACCAATCCATGGGTGAAATGATCGGCAAAGTCGACCTCGAGGGCCAGAAGGTCGACGCCGTGGTCGAAAATTGGATCAAGACGAACAAGAGCGCTTGGAAGAAGTGGACTCAGTGTAGTTGATCCTATCTATCTAGACGCCGGGCGCAGGACCGCCCGGCGTCGCAACCTATTCATGCACTGAAGACCGATGGTGTCGATCGACAAATCCTCACCGCGGGATCCTACAGGTATTGATTCAACGACGTCGGAATCAAAGATATCCTGCGAAGGCGTATGGAAGGTGTTCGGTAGTAATGCTGAGGACTTTCTGGCTGCACACAATTTCACTCCCACCGACGAACAACTTGCCGACGCCGGGCTGATCGCCGCGGTGCGCAACGCCAATCTCGCTGTCGTCAAGGGCGAGATCTTTGTCATCATGGGATTATCGGGTTCCGGTAAATCGACGTTAGTGCGCTGTATGTCAAGATTGATCGATCCCACGGCAGGCCGGGTGATATTCGACAAGCACGATCTGTCGCAGGCATCGGAAAAGGAGCTTATCGAAATCCGGCGACACAAGATGGGCATGGTATTTCAGCATTTTGCGTTGTTGCCGCATCTGACGGTGCTCGGCAATGTCGCCTTTCCGCTCGAGATACAAGGTGTCGATCGCGCTACATGTGAACGGCGGGCCGAAGAAATGATCGAGATCGTCGGCCTCAAGGGGCGCGAGAATTACTATCCACGCGAACTTTCTGGCGGTCAACAACAGCGTGTCGGCATCGCTCGTAGTCTGGCGGTAGAACCCGAAATCTGGTTTCTAGATGAGCCGTTCTCTGCTCTCGATCCACTAATTCGTCGCGAGATGCAAGACGAGTTTCTGCGTCTACAGAACATGTTGCAAAAGACGATTGTGTTCATTACGCACGACTTTGACGAGGCCATACGCGTCGCCGATCGTATCGCCATTATGAAAGATGGCGACATCATTCAAATCGGCTCGCCCGAGGACTTGGTGATTCAACCCGCCACCGCATATGTGGCTGAGTTCACCAAAGACATCCCGCGCGCCAAAGTACTTTCTGCCCGCGCCATCATGACACCACCCAAGGATGGTGAAACACCTACTAACAGTGTGCCGGCCAATACCAAAGTAGAGGATCTAGCCGCGCAATTGGTGCATAGCCAAACGGGTGTGGCGGTGACCGACGAAGATGGCAGTACCATTGGACACCTGAGCCGACAGTCGGTGATCGATGTACTGGTCGGCAAGAATAACGACTCATGAACACCGCGATTGCGCTTCGAGGGTTTCGTGTCGGCCTACGGTATAGCCCTTGGCTGCTTGCTTGGAGCGCAGCGTTAGCCCTTACCCTGGTTCTTTACCTGCTCAAGGATATCTGGCCAGCCGCATGGCACTATCCGCGCGAGTGGTACATACCACTGCGTTTTTGGATCAGCGATTTCATGAAATGGTTGATCAACGACTTTGATCTGGGGCTGTTCACGTTCAAGGAATTCACCCGATCTATCTCCTGGCTTTTAAATTGGCCATTGGCAACTGCGCAAGCACTTTTATCTTCCGGCTTTAGGCTCGTGTTTGGTGAACAGGCAACCGTCGAGATTCCGCGCTTGTCGTGGATAGCAGTGGTAGCGTTGGTAGCAATCCTTGGTCACTACGCAAGAAGTTGGGGGCTGGCCCTATTGGTTGGTATGTGTTTCTTGTACCTCGCGGTGTTCGGTCAGTGGGACAGTGCGATGGTTACGCTATCGTCGATAATTATCGCGGTACCCATCGGTGTGGCGCTTGGGCTATTCGTTGGCATCATAGGCTTCCGCAGCCGCCGGGCCGCGGCCATTATCATACCGATTCTCGATTTGATGCAGACCGTCCCGGTATTCGCCTACCTGGTACCGGTATTGTTCTTGTTCGGCTTCGGACCAGTGGCAGCGATGATCGCTACCATCATTTACGCCACACCGCCCATGGTCCGCTGCACCATGTTGTCTTTGGGGCTGGTACCGGCCGAGCTCGTCGATTTCGGTCGTATGGCTGGTTGTACGCGTAGACAGCTCTTGTGGCGAGTGCAAATACCTTCGGCGCGCCCGACCCTCATGGTCGGCGTCAATCAGGTGATCATGCTTTCCCTAAATATGGTCATCATTGCCTCCATGATAGGCGCTGGCGGTTTGGGTTTTGACGTCTTGTCATCGCTCAAGCGCCTGAACATCGGCGCCGGCATTGAGGCCGGACTGGCAATTACCCTGCTGGCGATTGCACTCGATAGGCTAAGCCAGGCCTTTGTCAACCGTCCGCCACCGGAACACCAAGAAGTACCGCGCAACTTCGTGCGTCGCCACCCACACCTCACGGTAGCGATGATCCTGATCGTGGGTACGACACTGCTTGGGCTTTTGGCGCAACCGTTCCAGGCCTACCCCGAAAGCCTGATGATCACAACCGGGCCATTTTGGACAGATCTTGTTTCCTGGATCAACATTAACTTCTTCGACCAACTCGACGCCGCCAAATCGTGGTTGCTTCTCAATCTCCTTATCCCGTTTAAGCGTTTTCTGTTGGCGCTCCCGTGGAGCGCAGTTGTGGGCCTGGTGGCGCTGGCCGGCTATCAACTTGGCGGGCTACGGCTGGCATGTCTCGTCGCTAGCCTGGCATTGTTTATGGCGGTTACTGGAAACTGGGAGAAGTCGATGATCTCGGTTTACCTCTGTGGTATTTCGGTGGTCATCGCATCAGCCATCGGTGTGCCGCTCGGCATTTGGGCGGCACGTCGAGAACGCGCGCATAAAATCATGCAGGTTGTCATCGATACTTTGCAGACATTACCTTCGTTTGTCTATTTGATACCGGTGGTTATGTTGTTTCGCGTCGGCGATTTCTCAGCCATGATCGCCATCGTCGCCTATGCCCTGGTACCCGCTATTCGCTATACGGACCATGGTATTCGCCAAGTACCGGCACCGCTCATCGAGGCCGCACAGGCATTCGGTTGTACCCGCAGACAAATCCTATGGCGGGTACAACTCCCTATTGCGCTGCCCGAAATCATGCTCGGGGTCAACCAAACGATAATGATGGCGTTGGCCATGCTTGTTATTACGGCGCTGGTGGGGACACGCGATCTCGGACAAGAGGTCTATATCGCGCTCACCAAGGCGGACACCGGGCGCGGTGTCGTCGCCGGCGTGTGCGTGGCGTTTATCGCTATCATTGCCGACCGCCTAATTAGTGCTTGGGCAAACCGCAAGAAGGAGGAGTTGGGCCTAGCCACATGACAGACGCGAAACAGACAGCCGCCAAACTTAGCTGTTGGAAGAACTCGGTGGACCCTCAGCCATTGACCGGCGGCATTACCAATGCCAATTTTATTGTCGATGATGCCGGCGAGCGATATTTCGTGCGCGTCGGCGATGATATCCCGCTACATGGGGTTATGCGTTTTAATGAGCTGGCTGCCAGTCGCGCCGCCTATGAGGTCGGCCTATCGCCTGAGGTTATTCACCACGAGTTCGGTGCAATGGTGATGCGATTTATCGACGGCACCACACTGCGACCGTCGGATATTCGCCAACCAGCTAATCTTGAGCGAATCGTGTCGCTTGTTAGGCGTTGTCACGATGAAATTCCCAAGCATTTCCGCGGTCCAGCGTTGGTTTTCTGGGTATTCCAAGTTCTGCGGGACTATGCCAATACACTACGCGAGGCTTCCAGCCGCATGGTGCTAGAATTACCGCGTCTCATGAAGGTGGCGGAACAGTTGGAAGAAAGCGTCGGTCCCGTTAGGCTCAGGTTCGGTCATAACGACTTGCTGGCCGCCAATTTCATCGACGACGGCAAGCGGTTGTGGCTAGTTGACTGGGACTACGCTGGCTTTAATAGTCCACTATTCGACCTAGGTGGTCTGGCATCAAACAATGAGCTTTCGTCGACACAGGAGCAGTGGTTGCTAGAAACTTATTTCGACGCCGCCATCGACGATGAGCTTAGGCGCCGCTATGCGGCTATGAAATGTGCCTCGCTGTTACGAGAAAGCATGTGGAGTATGGTTTCTGAAGTCTACTCAAACATCGACTTCGATTACGTCGGTTACACCACTGAGAATCTCGATCGCTTTGAGAAGGCGTGGACTGATTTTCAGACCAATTAACGCCCGTCCACCATGTCGACTTTTCCAAAACACGCGCGCGCTATCATCATTGGCGGTGGCATTATGGGTTGTAGCACCGCCTACCACCTGGCAAAACTTGGCTGGAAGGATGTCGTACTGCTAGAGCGTAAGAAGCTTACGAGCGGAGCGACCTTTCACGCTGCCGGCCTCGTCGGCCAACTACGCACCAATGCCAATGTAACCCAGCTACTCAAGAACAGTGTCGAGCTCTACGACCAACTAGAGGCCGAGACTGGCCAAGCCACTGGTTGGAAAATGGTGGGCGGCCTACGCATCGCCTGTAACGAGGCACGCATGATCGAAATCAAGCGACAGGCCACCACTGCGCACAGCTTCGGACTTGAAATGCATCTTTTAGCACCTAAGGAGGCGCAGGAGCTGTGGCCAGCCATGGACATTGCCGATGTGGTTGGTGCTGCCTACCTGCCTACTGACGGCCAAGCCAACCCCGCCGACATCACCCAAGCACTAGCAAAGGGCGCGCGCCAACGTGGTGTGCAGATCATCGAAGACTGTGCCGTTACCGGCGTGCACATAAAGGACGGACGCGTCCACACCGTTAACACTGAACAAGGCGACATTCAATCTGACATCATAGTCAATTGCGCCGGGCAATGGGCCAAGGCAGTCGGCCGTCTGGCCGGCGTCACCGTGCCCATGCAGTCGATACAACATCAATATGTGATAACAGAACCTATCGCTGGTGTGGCGCGCGACTTGCCGACGCTCAGAGACCCAGATCGACTGACCTATTTTAAGGAAGAAGTCGGTGGACTCGTAATGGGTGGCTATGAACCGAATCCTATCCCGTTTGCGCTCGAAGACATGTCGAAAGATGCTCACTTTGAGCTGCTTGATGCCAATTGGGATCATTTCGAGCAGCTCATGGAGCAAGCGCTCGTACGTGTGCCAGCGCTGGAAACGGCCGGCATCAAACAAATGATAAATGGGCCTGAGGCGTTTACACCCGACGGCAATTTCATTCTTGGAGAAGCCCCTGAGGTACGGGGCTTCTTCGTCGGTTGTGGATTCAATGCCTTTGGCATCGCCGGTGGCGGTGGTGCGGGTCGGGCGCTGGCCGAGTGGATTGTGGCGGGTGGGCCACCAGTCGATTTGTGGCCAGTGGACATTGGCCGTTTCGGACGTCATCACGCCGACGACGACTGGGTGAAGACGCGTACCCTCGAGCTCTACGGCAAACACTATACGATTGCCTGGCCGCATGAAGAACACGACAGTGGCCGACCATTACACGTGTCGCCACTGTATCCCAGGCTCAAGCAACAGGGTGCTTGTTTCGGTTCGAAGATGGGTTGGGAGCGCCCAAACTGGTTCGCCCCCGAAGGCATAAAGGCCGAGGACGTTTATAGCTTCGATAGACAGAACTGGTTTCAGGCGGTAGGCGAAGAACACCAAACCTGCCGTGAGCGGGTTGCATTATTCGACGCCAGCTCGTTTGCAAAATTTGTGGTTACCGGTGCTGATGCCGAGTCGGCCCTGTCATGGATATGTGCCAACGACGTATCAAAACCACCTGGCAAGCTTGTCTACACACAAATGCTCAATACCGCTGGCGGCATAGAATGTGACCTGACAGTCACGCGCTTGGCGGGTGATTGCTATTACATAGTCACCGGGACCGGTTTCGTGACCCATGATTTCTCCTGGATAAACCGCAACATCCCAGACGGCATGGATGTGCAAGTTTCGGACGTAACCGCTGATTACACGACCCTGTCGCTGATGGGGCCACATGCCCGTGACGTACTTCAGCATCTCACCCAGGCCGATGTTTCTAATAGTGCGTTCCCCTTTGGCACGATGCAGGAGATCGACATTGCTGGCGCACCAGTGCGTGCTTTGCGTATCACTTATGTCGGCGAACTTGGTTGGGAGCTACACGTACCCGCCAAACATGCAGAACGTGTCTATGACCAGATTATGCAGACCGGTAAGGCATACGGTATTGCCAACGCTGGTTACCGGGCCATCGAGTCGTTACGCCTGGAAAAGGGCTATCGAGCGTGGGGCGCCGACATCGGCCCAGACTATACGCCGATCGAGGCAGGGTTATCGTGGGCGCTCAAGCTGAGGAGCGGTATTCCCTTTCAGGGCCGCGAGGCGCTTACCACACAACAGCACCAAGGCGTCACAAAACGGCTTGCCTGTTTCACAATTGAGGATCGTGATGCCGTATTGCTTGGACGGGAAACCATCTATCGTGATGATGAACGCGTTGGTTGGCTCACCAGCGCCGGTTGGGGCTATACCGTGGGCAAGGACATCGGTTATGGGTATGTGCGCCATGACGGCGGGGTCGACCACGAGTTTTTGCGATCGGGGCGTTATGAGCTCGAGATCGCCACCGAACGGGTGCCGGCCCAACTCCACCTCGATTCCCTGTACGATCCCAAGATGCTACGTATCAAGTGTTGAGTCGTGGTCCTACAAAGGAGCAATGATGGAACAAAATGTCGTTAAAGCGCTCTCGCGCATACCGCTTTTCGATGGCATACCTCCCGAACACATCACCCACGAACGACTCGGCGGCCTCACCAATCTGATATTCAAGGTCGGACTGCAAGATAGGGCGTACGTCCTCCGTATTCCGGGCAAAGGCACTGAGGAATACATAGACCGCAGGGTCGAGGGCCATAACGCGTGTGTGGCCGCCGAAGCAGGTGTCTCGGCTGAGGTGCTATTCTTCGACGAAAACGATGGGCTCATGTTGTGCAGCTATCTAGACGGGTGCGCCACCATGACCCCTGAAACCTTTCGCGCCGTTAAGGGCGCACCGACACGTGCTGCCCTAGCGTTGAAACGAATGCACGAATTCGGCAAAGAGTTTCAGTTTCGCTTCGAGCTATTCAGTATGATTGATGACTACCTTGGAACTTTATCAAAACTGGGCGCATCGCTACCGGATGGATACCATGACGTGGTGCGAGAGGCAGAAGCGGTGCGCAAAGTACTTGACGATAATCCTATGCCACTAGCACCATGTCACTGCGATCCGTTGGCCGAGAATTTTCTTGATAACGGCGAACGTATGTGGATTGTCGATTGGGAGTATTCGGGCATGAACGATCCTATCTGGGATCTCGGCGATGTCTCGGTGGAGGCTGGGTTCACCCGCGAGCACGATGAGGAAATGATGAAGGCCTACTGTGGTGGTAAGGTAGATGATACGCTCTTCGGACGCATGGTGGTCTATAAAGCCATGTGCGATCTGCTATGGACGCTCTGGGGTCTTATCCAGCACGCGAACAAAAACCCCGTCGACGATTTCTGGGCTTATTCAGTCAACCGTTTCGAGCGTTGCAAAACTCTGATGGGCAGCGACAGCTTCGGTCATCATTTAGCGGCGGCGGATTCCCTGCGGCATCCACGCCAATAGTACTAGGCTTCGTCTAGGTACGCATCGATATGATATTCCATTGCCATTTCGGCCACTCATCCACCCTAATTTATTTCACCTTGACGTTGCCGATCCATTGCGGCTTGCTCATTTTCTCGCCAAACGAAGAAAACATCACATTAAAGCTTATGCTAATTCGCTCTTGATCGCTCTGGTTGACATCAACCGAGTGGGGCAGCCACGCGGGAAAGACAACGAGCATGCCTTCCTTCACGGGCATGATATTAGAGTCTGCATTCTCTAGGCTTCGCTCAGTCGGCGCCGGGGCGATTACATAAGTCTGCGGCCGCGGATCCTCGAAGGTAATCGTATTAGCGCCGGCCGCTGCTTGAACGTAATAAACACCACTGAGAAAGTTATTGGGGTGTGTGTGCGTTTTGTGCCGCACGCCTTTAGCGCTGATATTCGCCCAACAGCCGGTAATAAAGAAGGATTCGTAGACAATTTTTAAGAAATCCAAAACCCCTTTAACCGAAGCATTTATATATAAGGTCAACTCGCTGAACTCTTGGAGTGTATGTAATTCGTGGCTCGTTTGCCATTTCTCCCCAGGCGCAAGAGCAGGTAAGGAGGCGGTCGACTCACGGAGCTTGGCCTTGATGGTCTCGTTCATCGGTCCGTATGTTTCGGGCTTGAGTTCGCTTTTCCAAACGAACGTTGGAAACAAAGGCACAACCTCTGTCTTCGCAACGGGAACACTAGGTTCGTCAACCATGTTCGACCTCTTACTGGTGTTAGCAGGCACATTCTGCGAAAACCTCCCGCCAAGAATAGATCGAAAGTATCACAGATCCAAGGGACTGGCGCTATACGGAGCCAACCGCCCTTGTTGGACTTGTTGTTAGCGATAAATTTTCTTAAGCTCCCGTAGTTCACGTTTTAAACACAGCGCATAACGACATGATCAAGGCCGTTTCATTCGATCTCTGGGATACAGTCATTCACGATGACTCCGATGAGCCCAAGCGCGCAATCCAAGGGCTGCGTTCCAAAAAGGACGAACGGCGACACTTGCTATGGGAAGCATTAAATCGCATTAAGCCGATTCCCTATGACACCGTCGCCATGGCCTACGACCTGGCCGACGCTGCCTTTAATCACGTATGGCACGATCAACATGTCACCTGGACCATAGGTGAGCGACTCGAGGTCTTGCTACACGGACTTGGCCGCAAGTTGCCGGAACCCAAGCTGGCAGCAGTGGTAAGGGCACACGAAGAAATGGAGGTGGTCATACCGCCTGACCCAGTCGACGGGGTGGCAGACGCACTGGCCGCATTATCAGCGGGCTACAAGCTGTGTGTGGTCTCAGATGCGATCGTGTCGCCCGCACGTTGCTTGCGGCAGTGGCTGGAGATGAACGGGCTTAAACGCTATTTCGATGGGTTCGCCTTTTCAGATGAAGTCGGTTACTCAAAACCACATCGCGAGATGTTTGCATCCGCCGCAAGTCAAGTCGGGGTAGACATCACAGACATGGTTCATATTGGCGATCGCGATCACAACGACATCAAGGGTGCGCAGGCATTGGGCATGAAAGCCATCCTATTTACCGCCACCCGCGACCGCGACAAGCGTATTACGTCGGCCGATGCCATCTGCGAACGTTATGCGGACTTGCCCGCAATCGTACAGCGACTAGCGACCGAGTAACGGAGATGGCGAATCATCCACATTTCCTAGTGATCGATGGTTATGACCGCAGCGGTCGTGAGGAGCTAGCTGGCGGTGGCGCCACGACGGCCGGCGAGCTCTATACCAGGGTGCTCGAGAAATGCTCGCCAGGCTGCACTGTCGATGTTATCTATCCCGCTGACCCGGATGTCTCGCTACCGCGAGGCACTGCGCTAGCATCGTATGATGGCATCGCTTGGACGGGATCCAGTCTTACCGTTTATGCGGATGACCCACGGGTCGCACCCCAAATCGAACTAGCCAAAGCTGCGTTCGAAACGCATGTACCCGGCTTCGGTAGTTGCTGGGCAGCGCAAATCGCGGTAGTTGCGGCCGGCGGTCGCTGTGCGGCTAACCCTCGTGGCCGTGAGATGGGTATAGCCCGCAAGATAGCGCTGACCCCGGAGGGCCGCGCCCACCCACTGTACGATGGCAAAGCGAACGTGTTCGACGCCTTCATTAGCCACGAAGACGAAGTCACACACCTGCCACCCGGTGCGATGTTGCTGGCGTCTAATGCGTTCAGCTACGTGCAGGCGGTGGCGGTGACCCACAAAGGTGGCACATGCTGGGCGGTGCAATACCATCCCGAGTATGACTTACATGAGCTGGCACGACTTACCTTCTGTCGCATAGAGAAACTCGTAAAGCTTGGTTTCTTTGCTGATGCAGATGCAGCTCTCGACTATGTCAATAAACTAGAAACATTGCACGAGGATCCCAGTCGGCAAGATCTTGCCTGGCAACTGGGCATAGACGCCGACGTGATGAACGAAGATGTTAGGCTGGTCGAGGTACGGAACTGGATAGAACGCTTAGTTCTGCCCAACATGCAACGATAAACGGCCAGGAACAAGTAGCAAGTAGCAATGTATTTAGTGTTCGTGTTTTCTCTTGCCACTTAGCACTTGCCATTCGAAGTCTTGATTAGTCTGTGGCCGCGACCGGTCGTAGGCGCACGACTACTTCATTGCCCGGAGCCGGGGCAATTGGGACATTGAGTGATAGCAGTAAAGAGAATACCGCCATCACCGCGCCAGACAGGAATACGGCCGCCGGCGAAACTAACCACAACAAACCAAAGGCAGCCGGTATTACTACGGCGGCAATATGATTAATCGTGAAGCCGACACCCGCCGTTGCTGCGATGTCGGCAGGGTCGGCAATCTTCTGAAAATAAGTCTTGATAGCTATTGCAAGCGCGAAAAACAAATGATCTATGATGTACAGTCCAGCCGCGACAGTACCGTTTGTTACAAACGCATAGGCCGTAAAAACACCGATTAGTCCTACGTATTCGAAGATCAACGCCCGTCGTTCGCCCCAGCGCGCAATCAGTCTGCCGATCCTGGGCGCCAGAAATACATTGGCGATCGCATTTATGAGAAACAATAGGGTGATCGCAGACACGCTGAAGCCGAATTTCTCGACCATCAGGAAGCCGGCGAAAACAATAAATATCTGACGTCGCGCTCCCGACATGAAGGTGAGCGCGTAATACAGCCAATAGCGTGCCCGCACAACCATGTGTTTGTGTTGTCGCACCCTTTCGGGGAAACATGGGAATGCGAGCCAGGCGGCGATCGCGATTCCAGCCGTTAAACCACCACCCAACAAATAGACCCAATGGAAATCAAGGCCGAGAATGTCGAATGCCAGCCAGATGAGGCCGTAGGTCACGATCGATGTGAACGAGCCGGCCGCAATTATTCTTCCTAGCGTCTCCGGCGCTCGCGCCTTATCGATCCATTGCAGCGACAAGGATATTTGTATGGTCTCGTAATAATGGTAACCAATGGACATCAATACGGTGGTGCAATAGAGACCGATTGCGGTAGGGAACCAACCCGTGAGCGCCGTGCCAATACCGAGCAGGGCCAAGGAAATGTAGGCGAATGTCTGTTCACGGAATAGCAACAGGCAGAATACGACCGCAAACGCGAGGAAGCCCGGGACTTCTCGCAGACTTTGTAGAATGCCGATCTCGGCACCGGTAAAAGCGGCGCGCTCGATCGCAAAGTTGTTCAACAGCGCCTGCCAAGTGGCGAAGCTAAGCGGTACTGCCGCCGCCATAAGCAGCAATAGGATCTCGGCACGCCGCCAACCCACCGTGGCCGGTAGCCTGGCAGAAACATCGTCTTTGGTGGTCACAGGTGTCTTTTTATCAGGCGTGCGTTTGCCGGTCTTGCTATAATTTGCCAATGAATATCTCGAAAGAGACACATTCCGATATGCCTGAGCTGGGAAATCTGCTCGATCGCAAGCGCCCCATCGTCACCCTCGCTCGCGACACCTCCTCACCGCAGTACTTCCCGTTCCACCGGCATGCGCGCGCTCAGCTCGTGTACGCATCGGTGGGGGTGCTCACCGTGGTTACCACGCAAGGCACCTGGGTCGTACCGCCGCAACAAGCGGTCTGGGTACCCGCGGGCATCAAACACGAGGTACGATCTCCCGGTCCGGTGTCCATGCGCTCGCTATACATCCACCCGGATATGGCGGCGGGGCTTCCCGCATACTGTTGTGTAGTTGCCATTACACCACTATTGCGCGAACTAATTTTGGAGGCGGTATCGCTACCCAACGATTACGAACCCAGCGGGGCCGAGAGTCGATTGATGCATGTAATCTTGGACAAGCTACAAGCACTGAAACCGACACCCCTACACTTACCATTCCCACAGAATCCCCGTATCAAAATTGTGAGCGACGCGTTGGTCAGCAATCCGGCTGACAATCGCGACCTAGAAATCTGGGCTGATTCAGCCGGTGCCAGCAGCCGTACATTGGCGCGTTTGTTCGTGAAAGAAACGGGGCTAACCTTTGGTGCCTGGCGTCAACGTCTACGACTGCTGGCGGCAATTTCACAGCTGGGAGCGGGACAATCAGTAACCACCGTCTCATATGAGACTGGTTACCATAGCCCAAGTGCGTTTATCGCCATGTTCAAACGCGTCTTGGGCGTACCCCCAGGTCGCTATTTTCGCAGTGCACCCGACAGCCGCAACTAACTCGATGACAGATGCAGACGAACTAGAGCTCTGGTCAGTGATCGTTTAAGCTCGCAGTCTCTGGCAAACGTCGATGGAGCATATAGATGGCCGGCCTCAACCCTACGGATTTCTATGACATTCAATCTCTGCTTTCAGATGAAGAGCGCATGGTTGCGGAAACAGTCGCACGGTTTGTCGATGAGCAAGCACTGCCGATCATCCCGCAAGCGTTTGATGAACATCGATTTCCAAAAGAACTCGTCCCCGAGCTGGCATCTCTCGGCCTCCTTGGGTGTACCCTCCAGGGTTACGACTGCGCTGGTATTAATAACGTTTGCTACGGTCTGATTTGCCAGGAGCTGGAACGAGGCGATAGTGGTCTGCGCAGTTTTGTGTCCGTGCAGAGCAGCCTGGTGATGTGGGCGATCTACACCTACGGATCTGAAGAACAAAAACAGCGTTGGCTGCCGGCGATGGCTAAAGGCGAGGCCATTGGCTGCTTCGGACTGACAGAAGCTCATGGAGGTTCGGATCCTGGTGCCATGCATACGCATGCTGCGAAACAGGGGAGCGACTGGCTCATAAACGGATCAAAGATGTGGATTACCAATGGTAGCATCGCCGACGTTGCGATTGTGTGGGCCCGTGCCGACGATGGCATCCGCGGTTTTTTGGTAGAGAAGGGTGCGTCAGGCTTTGAAACACGTAATATCGAACGCAAGTTTTCTCTACGCGCCTCGGTAACTTCTGAGCTTTATTTCGACAACGTGCGTGTGCCGAAGGAAAACCTGTTGCCCGGGGCGGAAGGATTAAAAGCTCCATTGAGTTGTCTGACGCAGGCGCGCTATGGCATTACGTGGGGTGCGATCGGTGCTGCTATCGCCTGTTTCCGCGAGGTGTTGGAGTTCTCTAAAACACGAATGATTTTCGGTCGACCGATTGCAGACACACAAACGGTACAACGTCGGTTGGCTGACATGGTGAGAGGAATCACTGCCGCGCAGTTGTTATCACTACAACTCGGTCGTCTTAAGGACCAGGGCCGCATGCACCCCAGTCAAGTCAGCCTGGCCAAGTGGAATAATGTGCGCATGGCCATAGAGGTAGCACGCGATGCTCGTGACTTACTCGGGGCTGGAGGCATCTCGACCGAATATTGCGCCATTCGCCACATGCTAAACCTTGAGAGCGTCATCACTTACGAGGGTACAGAGACCGTGCATGAATTAGTCATCGGTCGTGAAATTACTGGCGCAAACGCTTTCTAGGATCGCGTCAATCGCTAGTTGATTGTGACTTTTCACACCACTGTCGCCACATCGTGCGATAGGCAGCCTCGACGCGCTGGGCAAAACTACTGGCGTCCATTAAGGCAGAACACTTTATTCTTTCGCG
>JAOTYM010000198.1 GCA_029861845.1 Gammaproteobacteria bacterium
TCACAGGATTTTGTCCTGTCTACTATACCCTCGACAAGGTGGGTACACAGGACTAGGGCAGTGACGGGTGGCACCATGTGGATCGGTTTGGTCCTTAGGCAATAGGGCCTACTTGAACCATCGCTACTCCCAAGCCGAGGTCAGTTCGCTTCGTACGAAGAGAACGGACCGCTTATGCGACGTAAAAAAGTATGGCGAGATAGTGGCTGCCACTACCCGTTAGCACGAACACATGCCAGATTCCGTGAGCGTGGCGAAGCCTACTATCTGTCGCGTAGAAAACGATGCCCACGGTGAAAAACAGGCCGCCCACGACCAACCAGACTATGCCTGTAAGGGGCAAGGCCTGTAACAACGGATGCAGGGCAATCAAGGCGAGCCAGCCCATCATCAGATATATCACCACCGGCAGGATTCTAGGACCTGTCCGCCGGCGGGAGTCCAAGGCGATACCAAAGATGGCGAGACCCCAGATAACACCAAATAACGACCAGCCCCAACCACCACGAAGGGTGACCAGAGCGAAGGGCGTATAGGTGCCCGCTATGAGGACATAGATGGCATGATGATCGAGTTTGCGAAAGATGCTTTTGGCTTTGCCCCGCAGGCTGTGATAGAGCGTGGAAAACACAAACAGCAACAACAGACTAGTGCCATAAAGGCTGAAGCTCACGATCTTCCAGGGATCACCCTGCTGTACCGCCATCACCACCAACACCACTAGACCCGGGGCGGCTAACGCCGCGCCCACGAGGTGACTGATGCTATTGAATCTCTCCCCTTTATACATCGCGTCGCAACGACCCTCTATATTTCACTGGGCACACCAATGTCTCAAGTCCCTTCCAGTTTTGTCATCCGTTGCTATGGCCGACCTCACTTCGACGCGTAAAGATACCCTACTAATAGGAACAGATTCAAAGAGACCTTAGGGTGTACCAGAACAATGACACGGGCCGTTTGTTCTAACGACGTGTTAGATGTCACAGAACTCATTTATGCCGTGTTTCTCGGTAACCATGCCTGGCCCATAATAATAATGGAACCATGGTGAAACCACCAACTATCCCAAGCAGCATGTCGAGTAGCGTGTCTTCCAGGCCCCCTTGGGCCTGCGTGCCGAAACTATGATCGGAAACGTATTCGGCGAACTCCCACAGCACGGCAGACGTGGCCGTTAGCGCAATCAAGAAAATCGCCCGCAGTAAATCGTCAACCCGGCCGACGATTGCGTGATCCCCGAGGATATCCAAGAGCCGGGAGAAGAAGAACGCGATGGCCATGCCGCCAAGCAGGTGCATCGGTATATCCAGCGCCGGCATTCGTTGGTAGCCGTTAAAAGCCAACGAAACGATTACGTGCGCGACAAAGACCGCGAGTGGCGCCCAAAGCGCAGAACGCCATATTTCCTTGGCGATTTCAACCTTCTTAGATTTCGACAATTTCGCGATTCCATCTTTTTGGTAAGACCATACAGCGTGCGCGACGATGAAGGTGGCGACGGTCGCCATAACCTCTGGAAAGCTCAAACCGAGATGTGATCGTACCGCCAGTAGTGGAAATAGCGATTCCAGTCCCTGGTCCAGGCCCGGCGCTGCGTGGCTAGGTGGCATGCCCAGGCGGCGCTTTATGAAGCTTGAAAGCACATCACCGACCATGGCCCAGACGGCGACTAGTACGCCAATGCGTAGTGGCAACCCTACAACGATAGACGCTAACGCCGTCGCCAGGATTGCAGCGCTGATGCCACGGATCGTTTTCGAGGGGCCAAGCAATGGACGCCGATCGAAAAACCTGATCCCGCCATCGATGGGCCAGCGGAAGCGGTCACCCAAGATATTATGGGCCAGTACAGGGGCCCCGTTTGCCACTACCAATAACAACAAGCAGGTAAGTATGGTCAAGATACTCATCGCCCAGGCGTAACGCCCCAGATAATTACACGGACTGCCATTTCCTTATCCCTGAAATACTCGATTTAAGGGCCTCACAGATACATTGTATTCGATGATCCGTTCATATGCTTAAACCCATTGTCTTGATCTGTCCTAGCAAAGGTGATGTCATCGATTCTTCCCACGATCTAATAGCCGTACTTCAAGGAGGCATAAAATGAAAGAAAAACGGAATAGGAGTTGCGTCGTACTACTGTGCCTATGTTTAGCGTTCCCTATCGGCGCTGTAGCCGACGATGTAGACCGCGAATCCTTTAGCAACATCTTTGTATTCGGCGACAGCCTCTCGGACACGGGGAACGCTGCTACCGCCGCCGATGCTGGCCCATTTCTCGAAGAGTTCGCTGACGGAAACTTCAGGCCGGATCTCCTGAGATTCCTGACAGATCCGAACGATCGTGTGGCGCTCTGCTTCCCTGATATTGTTAGGCAAGACAATATGATAGTGGAAGTAAATCCCGATTTCCCTTGCGACGATCTCTTTTTTATGAACAGCCGAGTCAGCAACGGACCGGTTGCAGTGGAGGTTCTGGCAAAACGTCTCGGCTTCGGCGCCCTCCAGCCATCGCTCTATTTTTGGGAACCACTGGGACTGCCACTACTTGGATTGCCACGACCTTTCGTCGGCACGAATTACGCCGTCGCGGGGGCGACAGCTCAAGGATCCAGCCTCGCAGACCTCAACTCCCAAGTATTGGGGTTCCTGTTGGACCACGGTCTTTTTTCGGCGCCGCAGGATGCGCTTTATGTGGTCATCATTGGCGGCAATGACATTATAGCGGCTGTCGATGCCCCGGAAGGGATTAGGCCCCTTATTATCACTAACGCGGTTAACGCGATTGCGAGCAATATCGACGCCCTGATTGAAGCAGGCGCGCGAAGATTCTTGGTTGCCAATTCGCTGAATATCGGTTCGGTCCCTGCAGCCGGGATGGACGCCGACCTCGCCACTTCCTTAGCGAAAGAATTCAATCAACGATTGGCAGAACGTTTAGATCAGGTCAGGGTGCAGCGACAGCAGCTTGTGGATCTTGAGATCAAGGAGTTCAATCTTTTCCGCTTTTTTGAGGTAGTACGCAGACTGGGAAGACTGCTCGGCGTCTTCGTGAATATCGATGAGGCATGTTTCGAAAGCGGGGCCTACCGTGACTTCGGACGGCCCGCTGAGTTTCACCCGGATTGCGGGCCCAGCAAGTTTGATCGCTTTGTCTTCTTCGACGACCTTCATCCTACCGGCCTGGTCCATCGGATTGTCGGTAAGGCCTTATCCGTAGCGGCGCGCAGGCTCGCCAATTAGCATCGCTATGGACTATTCGTACAAATGAAAATGGCCCGCCCCGTGCGGGCCTTTTTCTTTTTTGGCTGCCGTTGCTAGATTGGCTTTGTACATCACCTAGGAACACCACCTATGCCCTTCTAAACAAGGCGACTTCAACCAAGAACCGCAAATCTGTATCGCCAAGTACTATATGATGTGGACGCAATTGTGGCGGACCCAGGGGCTTACACGAAACAAGGACTCGCGAGCTATACAGTCAGATTGTCTCCAATCGGGAGCGTGCATGGGAAGTCACTGGTGGAAACGGAGACCAGCTTACTGGTAGTTTGCTTCAGACTTCGCAGTAGTGGCGAAGCAGTTCGAGGAAGGCTCGTAACGAGCAAGCCTCCCGCCGCTAGCGAGCAACTATTAAGCAATCTGCAAGTGGTTAGTAGTGCACGGGCAGTCGTAGCATACGACAACACTGTACTACACCAGCCACTGGAGGCTCCCTTGACCGCGCCGCTGCCTTATTATACTTAAGGTTCGTGGTCCAAACGCCGTTGACAGTGCACCTTATCCCTCAAACTTATTGAGCGCTTGGCTTGCCCGCTGTCGGCCAATCTCGATCAGCTCGCCGGCGCGATGAAATTCATAGAAGCTGCAAACGTTCCTGGGAATATCGATAATGATGTCCGGGGCGTAGGCCGCGAGTTTCAATCGTGCAATCGTATTTTGCATGGTATCAAAGGTCTTACCGACGACATCGAATAGCCCTATGTCACTTGTGTCCCGCTGCCCGCGCTTCTGTCGAAGGCTGTCGATGAATTGCACGATGCGCCGATGATAACGGTTGCCGCTCTCATCTTGTGTTCGTTCTTGCTCGGGGGCATCGAACGCTACTTCTGATTTAGCGCTCAGGTTGACGGCAATAGTGATGTCGGTGTGATCGTTCAGTGTCGGTGCGATCGGAATCGGGTTGCTTAGGCCGCCGTCGACCAGTCGCTTTCCCTGGTACTTATACGGGGTAAAGACAGTGGGAATGGCCATGGAGGCGCGGATGGCGTCAAACAGTGAACCGCGGTTAAGCCATACCTCCTTCCCAGTATCCAGGTCGGTGGCGACAGCGGTGAAGGAAATTGGTAAGTCCTCGATGTTGCAATCACCGATCAGGTCTCTGAGTACACTGATGACTCGATCGCCTTTCAACAAACCGGTACGATCAAAGGAAAAATCTAGCAGCCGGATGACGTCCATCTTTTCTAAGGCCGTCACCCAGCGCGTGTATACGTCCAATTTCCCCATCGCGTAGATGCCGCCGATCAACGCACCCATGGATGAGCCGGCTATTGATCGAATATCGAACCGGTTTTCGTTTAACCACTGAATGACGCCGATGTGCGCTAGCCCTCGAGCCCCACCACCACCAAGAACAAGAGATATG
>JAOTYM010000199.1 GCA_029861845.1 Gammaproteobacteria bacterium
CGCTCTCTTCGTGCGGGAAGGGGCCACCACGTGTCCACCAATAACCAACAGAATTCCCGAGCAATTGATGATACGTCTGTTGTCCATACGTGCTTTTGATGTGGATGGCATGATGGTCGATGCCGATGTCGTGCACGGCGAGGAAGCTGAACCTGTCATTCGCGGACTATTGGACGACACAAGAGTCGAATACTTGCATATCCATAATGCGAAGCCCGGGTGCTACGCCGCGCGCGTGGATAGACTCTGACGGGCGAAGGCGAAAAATCTGTAGCGCCCTTGTATACATTTTGCGCGTATTCAGCCGAACCTGCCTACAGAGGGGCCAAACCACTAATGGGTAGCTGCGCGATTCGGCAACAAGCGCTTGAAGCCAAGGTAGATGCCCACGAGTATGCCGCCCGCGATGAAGCCGAAAAGGCCGTTGTAGAGCATCGATGCAACAACGCCAACAAATCCTCCCGCCGTCGATAGACTGTGAGCCCAGGCTTCTACGATATGCAGGCCTTCTGCCACGATCGGCAGGCCATGCACGAGGATGCCGCCGCCGACCAGGAACATGGCAGCGGTGCCGACGATTGACAGCGTGCTCATTAACTTTGGCGCCGCACGCAGGATCCACTCGCCGAACCAGTGCTGAAATTTCGCCATGCGTGTTTCTTCTCGTTTTTCTATCAGGTGCATGCCGATATCATCCATCTTGACGATGCCCGCGACGAGACCGTAGACGCCGACAGTAATTGCAGCGGCGAGGAAAGTCAGAACCGTAATTCTTGTAATCAGTTCCGCCTCTTGCACCGTGCCAAGGACAATCACGATGATCTCTGCTGAGAGGATGGCGTCAGTGCGAATCGCGCCGCGAATCCGAGTTTTCTCAAACGCAACCATGTCGACACTTTCATCAGCGACCGCTTCCAGACGCTTCTTGTGTTCTTCTTCCTCATCAGAAGCATGTAGGTAGCGATGTGTGACTTTCTCGAATCCCTCGAAACAAAGATACGCACCACCTAGCATGAGCAAGGGCATAATACTCCAGGGAGCGAAGGCGCTGAGCAGCAACGCGATGGGTACCATGATCGCCTTGTTGATCGCCGAACCCTTGAAGACGGCCCAGACAACGGGAAGTTCGCGCTCTGCCCGGATACCCGAAACCTGTTCGGCATTCAACGCAAGGTCGTCGCCGAGCACACCGGCCGTTTTCTTTGCCGCGACTTTGGTCAGGACAGCAACATCGTCAAGCAATGTTGCGATGTCATCAAGTAGTGTAAGAAGGGTGGATCCTGCCAATGGGATACTCTCCTGGAATAGTATGGCCCGACACCGATGTTCTTCGGGATCGGGAAATGGTAGGCGGCGCGACGTGGTTTAGCAAACTTGGCCCCAAACTCTTGCGCTCAATCTGGCGCCCTGCCCCAATCAAGAAAGCCCCGCTGTGCGGGGCCTTTGTCCGCACCGCGAGTTAATCAAAGAGACTTCTCTATTTGCGCTTGATGTATCGCAGTTCCACTGCGCGAATAGACTAGATCTAGCCCTCAAGATTGTCCGCGTAATACTGCGTCGTCTTGAGACCCGTACCGGTCAGAATGACAACAGTACGTTCGGTAGACCTGATCGATCCAGACTCAATCAGCTTACCCACAGCCGCCGCAGCGTGGGCAGAAGTCGGCTCCGTATACAGGCCTTGTCGCGCCAACCTCAAGCTGGCCTCGACAATGTCGGCCTCCTCAACGGCGACAGTTCCGCCGCCGCTTTCCCTGAGAGCGTTGAGCATCTCGACCATGCGAATCGGGCGTTTTATGGCCGTACCCTCCGCAATAGTAGAGTGAAAGTCGCTCTCAACCTGATCATCGGCGCCAGCCTGAAAACTCGCGTGAAGCGGAGCGCAGTTCGCAGGTTGCGAAGCAAACAGCTTGGGCAGCTTGTCGATCTCTCCTGAAGACTTCAATTCAGTGAACGCAATGTAACAGCCTAGTAGATTGCTACCCGCGGACGCAGGAATGACGATGTTGTCTGGCGCCTGATAGCCACAGTCCTCCCAAAGTTCGTACCCCAGGGTTTTCGTGCCTTGAAGAAAAAACGGATGCCAGTTGTGACTCGCGTAGAACACATTTGACGATTGCTCGATCGCAGCAGCTTCTGTCGCCTCGCGCGGACCCGGTATCAGTTCCACGTCAGCGCCATAGGCTCTAACCTGGGCTATCTTGGCGGGTGAGGTAGACGCGGGAACGAGTACTTTTACCTGCATGCCGCCTGCGGCTCCGTACCCGGCGACTGACGCTCCGCCGTTGCCTGAGCTGTCTTCCAAGACTGATTGGATCCCTAGCTGTCTTAACATTGACAACATGACCGACGTGCCTCGGTCTTTGAAGGACCCTGTAGGCGAGAACCATTCGAGCTTGAACAGACATCGAACGCCACAATAATCGGCCTCAACAAGTGGCGTGCAACCCTCTCCCATTGAGATAGGCTCGCTGACATTCAATGGAAGCGCCTCGCGATATCTCCATATCGAGCGAGTCGAGACGTGAATATCTTCTCGCCGGATTCCCGGAAGCGGCGAAATCATCAAGGGATTGCCACTCGGTGACCGCCAGATTGGTGTGTCTATCGCATACTTTTCTTCGGTACGTGGATCGACAAGACTCGGCAAGATAATCCCTCGTTTGATCAGGACCTAAGAGCCCGGATTGAGCGGCCTCTTTGCATCATATCAGCCGAGTCAGTGCTTTCGGGTGCTATCCGGACGTCGCTACTTCTTGTTTGCCTCAGCCAGCAGTCTCTCCAGTTCCCGGTCCAGGTTGGCATCGAATACGACCTTCATGCGCCCATTCCCCGGTTCGTTCAACGTCATCGAAAAGAAGTCCTTGGCGGTTTGTCCGGAAGTACATGCGGTGCCCGATTGGCGAATCGTGAACGCATCTCGCATGTTTACACAGTACGACGCCATCCCTGACCACGTTCGGGAGTTAGACATCGCGAACAAACGCACTTTCTTGTGTTCATTGAGCGCCCCAAGCTTCTTGCATTCGTTGTCGTTCAGCTGATACCAGCCTTTGGCGTAGCTGGTCTTGCCGTCGTTGTACGTATACGCAGCGTAGATGGGCTCAGCGCCGGCGCCATTGCAGATTTCCAGTTCATTGATCTGCCAGGTCGTCGCAGGCTTTTGCTGATAATCTTGTTTTTGTTGACTGTTGCTGGCTGATTCTTTGCCCATTTCATTGAGGACAAGAACTCCCGCCACCGTGACACCGAGCGCCGTCATCGTGGCCTCCGCATCCTTGTAATTCTGGTTTGCGTCCCTGCGAGCGAACCTGGGACTCGTGCCGTCTTCACCGACCGTCAGCACACCCGTGACCTGGTAGTTGTTGCTCCGGAACAATGCGCCGTTGAACGACACATCCATGGCAATTTCCAGGATACTGGTATCCGGGTCATGGTAGCGCAGCTGGTGGTTGACGATCAGGTCCTGACCGCCACCGATCGCATCCATGATCTGCTTACCGGCCTTGCGAGCGTATTCCCTCGCCCGCCTCTCCCGCTGTACCTGCGCCTCGCGCTCGAGGCGCGCCTGTTCCGCCGCCATTCGCTGCGCCTCCTGCCGGATGGCCTCAATTCGCTGCGCCTCCTGCCGGATGGCCTCCATTCGATCTTGCTCGCTCGTGTTATCGCAGGCGGATACACCCGCCAGTGCAAGCAGCAGGACAGCGTTTAAAAGGAATACAGGTCGAACGGCAATCCGGCGTGGATAGCGGCTTTCGTGTGCAATTACATCCATTGTCGCGGCCTCCATTTCTTGGTGATGGTTTTGGCTGCTTTGGGTCAGTAACCTCAATTTTAGCTGATTTCGGCGGGACCGCCCCGGGAATATTCGCTTCATCATGGGGCACTCCCCAATCAAGAAAGCCCCGCTGTGCGGGGCTTTCTCAATCGAAACAAATCTAACACTCAGTCAGAATCATCGTCACCGCCGTGACCGTGCATTGGAGACGGCACGAACTTCTGAGTCGAGGCAGCACTCTGCTTCACATCGTTGACGTGCTGGCGGATATCGTAATAGTCATTCGTCAGCCAACGCCCGAGGATGTTTGCGTACAGGGGGCTACCCAGCACGCCGCTTTCGCCACCCGGCAGTACCGTCTTTCCTCTGATGCCGCGTCCCAAACCGCTCGATTCGCCGATATAGCGCCGCGACGGGCCGCTACCGAACATGAAGTCGTTACTGCTGTCGGCGCGGGCCGAGTGACTGGACGCGTCGACAACACCGAAGCCACCGTCGACCGCGAGACCGGGAAGGTCCGGGAACGAGGCCGGGAACGCTCCGCCAGCGGGCGGCGTGTTGAACGGTCCACCCAGGGGATGATCCAGCACGATGCGATGCAAACGGCCCCAGCGATAATCGTTCTGATCGGTCGATCCGCCAAACGCCTCTTCAAACTGCGAACCGGCGAGGAGATCGAGGGCATCCTGCACGCTCTTGAGGAGCAGTATGTCACGCCGCGTAAACGGGTCGTCAACACCCGGCACATTGAAGAAATTGAGTCCGGAGGCACCAAATCCGAGTTGTGTATCGTACGAGTCGAACAGGTTGCGCAAGGCGGTCATCGACAGGCTGCTCGGCGGCCGTGGTAGACCGATCGTGTCCAATACCCC
>JAOTYM010000200.1 GCA_029861845.1 Gammaproteobacteria bacterium
AGGTGAAATCGTTTGAAGTAGGTCCGGGGGGGTCGTGAGAGAGCCGAAACTTTGTAGAATGGCGCGCCCGGAGGGACTCGAACCCCCGACCACCAGGTTCGAAGCCTGGTACTCTATCCAGCTGAGCTACAGGCGCGCAGGTGATGGATGAACCCGTTTATTCTACCAGCTTCTGGATATCATGGAGCGACGCGTTTTGTCCCTATGTGTCTTTTAGTTTGTCACGCAAAATCTCGTTGACTTGGCGCGGGTTGGCTTTGCCTTTGGTGGCTTTCATCACTTGGCCGACAAAAAATCCGAACACCTTTTCTTGCCCCGCTTTGAACTGGGCCACCTGTTCGGGGTTTGCGACGAGTACGTCTGCTACTGCGCGCTCGATCGCTGCGGTATCTGTGATTTGTTTAAGTCCCTTGGCCTCGATCACCGAATCCGCGTCTCCATCCCCGCCCCACATGTCAGCGAACACTTCCTTGGCGATTTTTCCTGAAATGGTTTGGTCGTTAATACGTTCAATCAGGCCTCCGAGCATCTGTGGTGACACCGGAGAGCTCGTGATTTCCAGATTTTCTTTGTTGAGATAACTTGTCAAATCACCGCTGACCCAATTTGCTGCCGTTTTTGCGTCGCCTTTCGCTGCTGCCACCGTGGCCTCGAAATAATCTGCGAGGTCCCTGGAAGAGATCAGCAGATCGGCATCGTAGTCAGTTAGGTGATACTGCAGTACGAACCGAGCCTTTTTAGCATCTGGTAGTTCTGGCAGTGTCGCCTGCACTGCTGCAATCACGGCGTCATCGAGTTGCATGGGCGGTAGATCGGGATCTGGGAAGTAGCGGTAATCGTGTGCCTCCTCTTTAGTGCGCATCGGTCGGGTCTCGTTCTTGTCCGGATCGTACAGCCGTGTTTCCTGAACGATTTTCCCGCCGTCTTCTAGTACTTCGATTTGACGAGCAATTTCATACTCGATTGCTCGTTCCACGAAACGGAACGAATTTACGTTCTTTATCTCGGTCCGTGTTCCTAACTCTGCCTGCCCCTTGGGTCGAACTGAGACATTGGCGTCTGCGCGAAAAGATCCCTCTTGCATATTGCCATCGCACACCTCTAGGTAGCGCACTAGGGAGTGGAGCTTCTTCAAGTAAGCGACTGCCTCTTGGGCCGAGCCCATGTCTGGTTCGGAGACGATTTCTAGCAGTGGTGTGCCGGCGCGATTTAGATCCACACCAGTCATGCCATGGAAGTCTTCGTGAAGTGATTTCCCGGCATCCTCCTCGAGATGCGCCCTGGTGATACCAATTATCTTTTCCTGGCCATCGACGGTTATGTCGAGTTTGCCGCGGCCCACAATGGGTTGCTCATACTGGCTGATTTGATAGCCCTTGGGCAGGTCAGGATAGAAGTAATTCTTACGTGCGAACGCTGAGTGCTTATTGATAGCGGCGTCTATGGCGAGGCCGAATTTGACTGCCATTTTGGCTGCCTCTAGGTTCATCACCGGTAGTACACCAGGCAACGCGATGTCCACTGCACAAGCCTGGGCATTAGGTTCCGCCCCGTATGCGGTGGACGCCCCAGAAAAGATCTTACTCTGCGTTTGTAGCTGGATGTGGACCTCCAAACCGATGACTGCTTGCCAGCCGTCGTTCGGGACATTGTCAGGGAAAGGTATGGTTTGTTGCCCACTCATATCAGGCGAACTCCGCCGGTATGCGTGTGTGCCAGTCGGTTGCCGTTTGGTAGCGGTGAGCAGCGTTGAGTAGTTTCGACTCGCCGAGGAACTTTCCTATGATCTGTAGGCCAACGGGTTTCCCAGTGCGATCGAATCCACAGGGGATGGATATTCCAGGTAGGCCCGCGAGGTTAACAGAGTTGGTGTAGATGTCGTTCAAGTACATAGCGATGGGGTCATCGGTCTTTGCACCCAGCTGAAACGCTGTGGTCGGTGTAGTGGGGCCCATCAGCAGATCGCATTGGGTAAAGGCGTAATCGAAATCTTGGGCAATCAGTCGTCGTAGCTTCTGCGCTTTTATATAGTAGGCGTCGTAATAACCCGCAGACAGCACATAAGTACCGATCATGATGCGACGTTGCACTTCGGCGCCAAAGCCCTGGGCGCGAGTCTTCTTATACATGTCGGTCAGATCATCATAGTCCTTCGCGCGGTAGCCGTAGCGCACGCCATCAAAACGCGATAGGTTAGAGGAGGCTTCCGCGGGTGCGAGCACGTAATAGCAGGGTATGCCCAATTCGCTGTTCGGCAGTTCCACATCCACCAACTTTGCCCCTAGCTTCTCGAATTCCTTCAGCGCGGTTTGGGTCGCTGCGCCCACCTCTTGGTCTAGCCCGCTCCCAAAGAACTCCTTAGGCAGGCCTACTTTGAGTCCTTCGAGACTATCGTTTAGGGTTTTGTTGTAGTCTGGTACCGGCACATCCAGCGATGTGGAATCGCGTCGATCGAATCCGGCCATAACGTTCAACAAAATGGCCGCATCTTCAGCCGTTTGGGTCAATGCCCCAGCCTGATCCAGCGATGAAGCAAATGCGATCATGCCATAGCGTGAGACTCTTCCGTAGCTCGGTTTCAGTCCGGTGATGCCGCACAGCGCGGCAGGTTGTCGAATCGAGCCGCCGGTGTCGGTGCCCGTGGCGGCCGGCGACAGTCGTGCTGCCACCGCCGCGGCAGAACCGCCCGAGCTACCCCCCGGCACAGCGTCCAGATCCCAAGGATTTTTTACCGGCCCATAGTATGAAGTCTCGTTTGACGAACCCATGGCAAATTCATCCATATTGGTCTTGCCCAGAATGACCGCGCCGGCCCTGTTAAACCGTTCGATCACATCAGCGTCATAAGGCGAGACAAAGTTATAGAGAATGCGTGATCCGCAGGTGGTAAGCAGATCCTTGGTGCAAAAGATGTCCTTGTGGGATAGGGGGATTCCGGTGAGCGCAGCAGGCTTGCCGTCAGCAATTTGGGCATCGGCAGCGCGTGCCGCGGCCATTGCGCGATCGGCATCGATAGTGATGTAAGCATTCAATCGTTGCGACTGTTCGATGCGGTCTAGAAAGATCTGTGTCAGCTCGACGCTTGAGATTCGTCTCGCCGCAAGGTCTGCTAGCAGGGCTGCGATAGTCTTTCTATACATATTCGGGTGATTTAGGCGCTCGGGTCGCGGCATGTCCCTGCTGCAGTGGGCCGCCGGCCCACCGAATGTCTCGAATACAGGGCTATTCGACGACTCGACTATTCGACCACACGGGGCACGAGATAAAAGCCGGCTTCGGTGGCTGGCGCGATGCGCTGGAACTCCTCGCGACGGTTGGGTTCGTCTGCTATGTCTTGGCGCAGTCGCAGCCTACCGTCCTGCGGGTGGGCCATAGGTGCGACTGTCTGCGTTTCAGCTGCGTCCATCTGCTCCACCAGCTCGAGGATCCTTGACATATCGCGGGCATAGTCGTCGATTTCTGATTCGCTGATTTCTAGACGCGCTAATTGCGCAATTTTCTTCACTTGTGAGCGATCTACGGCCATACTGGTGAGGGTATCGTTGTGAATGCAGTAAATTATGACATACAGTTGAGACACACAGTTAATTGGTTGAATACGTGAGCACCCGTTGCTACATTACCGCCCGTTGCTTGAGCCAAACCCGCCTTCAGCCCAGTTAAGGCCAATACACAAATAACACAGGCATGTTCAAACGCATACTGGGGTTCTTCTCCAACGACCTTGCGGTCGATCTGGGCACCGCTAACACACTAATCTACGTACGCGACAAGGGGATCATCCTTAACGAGCCATCGGTGGTTGCGATTCGCCACGGCGGCGGGGGAATGAATAACCGGTCGGTGCTCGCCGTGGGTCAGGAAGCCAAGCAGATGCTCGGGCGAACACCGGGCAGCATTCAAGCCATCCGGCCGATGAAGGACGGCGTAATTGCCGATTTCACCATCACTGAGGTGATGCTCAAATACTTTATTAAAAAGGTCCAGGAGAATCGCTTTTTCGCCAGCCCTCGTATCATCATTTGTGTGCCCTGTGGCTCTACCCAGGTGGAACGTCGCGCCATCCGTGAATCCGCATCCGGGGCCGGCGCACGTGAGGTCTACTTGATTGAAGAACCTATGGCAGTGGCCATTGGCGCAAATCTGCCGGTTGCCGAGCCTACTGGTTCAATGGTCTTGGACATCGGTGGCGGGACCACTGAGGTGGGCATCATGTCGCTGGGTGGTATGGTGTACGCGCAATCGTTGCGGATCGCGGGTGACACCTTCGACGAAGCCATTATCAACTATGTACGCCGGCGCCATGGGGTTCTGATCGGAGAGGCAACGGCGGAGCGTGTGAAAACAAGCATCGGGACAGCCTGGGCCAAGTCGGAGCATCGCGAGATCGAAATCAAGGGGCGAGATATCGCTGAAGGTATGTCACGCAGTCTCATCCTGACTAGCGGCGAGATATATGAGGCGATCAGTGACGCCTTGGACTCCATCGTTCAAACGATCCGTCAGGCACTGGAACAAACCCCGCCCGAGTTAAGCGCTGATATTGGCGACAAAGGTATGGTGGTGGCCGGTGGAGGGGCGTTGTTGCGGGACATGGATCGGCGATTGATG
>JAOTYM010000087.1 GCA_029861845.1 Gammaproteobacteria bacterium
GGCAGATCAGACCGCAGATAGCCGAACCATCACCGGCAGAATCATCGAGGCAATGATTGCCCATGGACTGGCAGGCACAAGCACGGGCGACAGCCAAAAGCGTGCGCACGAAATAGCCGAGGCATACCAAGTAATCTGGTAGCTTCATTGTTTAGCACCGGCCTCCGGAAGGTCTGACACCTTCTGAGCATCGCCCTCCAGTACGTCTCTGATGGGGTCTGTCAGAGTGGATTGGTGAAGTGGATGCGTTATCCTTCTTATATGCTGATTCGCAGTTTCACCGGAGACACTATAGGTTAGAATGAATGGTCGGAGAGGCGGTCCACGGCGCAATCCGGGTGATGACGTTCAACATCCGCTTTGGTGCAGCACCGGACGACGATAACAGCTGGGAAGTCCGCGATCACCTCGTTATAGACCGTATTTGCAGCTACAGCCCGGATGTCCTCGGGGTGCAGGAAGCACTTCACTGCCAAGTTGCCTTGCTAGAAGCCGCTTTGCCCGGATACGAATCGATTGGCATACACAGGCATGGTGGCAATGAAGGGGAATCTTGCAAACTCTTCATTCGGACGAACCTTCTCGCGGTCGAGGACAGTGGGACATTCTGGTTGAGTCAAACCCCCGATAAAGCGGGCAGCCGCGCCTGGGGAGCTGAGGTGCCGCGAATCTGCACGTGGGCAATTGTGCAGCATCGGCGACTGCATACTCAGCTCCTCGTCGCCAACACTCACTTCGACTATCATAGCGTCCGCGCGCGACGCGAGAGCGCTCGCGTGATCGGCGACTGGTCAAAGACTTTTCTGCTTCCCATATTGTTGTTGGGCGACTTCAATGCTGACGAAGGGTCGCAACCCCTTCGACTGTTGAATGAGCACGGCTTGCGCGACGCCTTTCGTGTCGTCCATCCGCACAATAATAACGTTGCTACCTTCAACGGCTTTGGAACGAACCAGTCTCGCGGAAAGATAGACCATATTCTCTGCTCGTCAGACTTTAAAGTGCATAGCGCAGCCATCGACACGACAACGTGCAATGGACGCTTTCCATCGGACCACTATCCGGTAACTGCATCAGTATCGCTGTCGGGGGATTCCCTATAAGCTCATGCCACTTTCCGACAATTTTCCGACAAGATTTTGAGCTTTGCGGCTCACAAGCGTCAGTGTCGGCGCACTACCGCCTTCACGGTTCACAATGCTCTCTGCCGCATTTAACAGCTCTGAGAGTTCTGCTGCCGAGTAATGGGTCGTGATATCATCGGGTTTGTTACGAACCACGATCGCCTAACCTATCATATTAACGCGTCGCGTTATTATCTTGCTTTTAGGGCAACTGCTACGCTTGCATTTGTTAGGTATCTCTGCTGATATTTGCTCCAGGCGCGAATTTCATCGAGGATTATCCGCTTTTTTGATGTCATTCGTGCTGCGCATAAGCCCTAGCTGTTGATCATCATCACTCAAACGAGAACTTAACGGAGGGGGTCTAATCATGAAACGTCGAAAATTCCTTAAAACTGCAGTTGTCGGCACGGCAGCTGGTACGCTCGCCGCACCAGCCATCGTGCATGCGCAAAAGACATTCAGCTGGAAGATGACCACCTCCTTCCCGCCGGGACTGCCGTTTTATCAAAGCGGGCCCGGAAGCGCCGAGTGGATCGTCAAGGCCATTGAGGATCTGTCTGGTGGCCGGCTGAAGATCAAACTTTTCGCTGCTGGGGAGTTGATCCCGTGGAACGGCGGCTTTGACGCCGTGACCAGCGGTACCGTGGAGATGAACTCGGCCGTGGCTTATTACTGGTCGGGCAAGGTGCCAGCGCTGCAGTACTTCGGTACCGTTCCATTCGGTATGACGTTCCAGGGCCAGAACGCCTGGTACTACCACGGTGGCGGGCTAGAGCTGTGGAATGAGATCTATTCGGACTTCGGTGTCATGGGTATGCCGGCCGGAAACTCGGGAGTTCAGATGACGGGCTGGTTCAAGAGGCCGGTGAATTCGCTGGCGGATTTCAAGGGCCTGAAAATGCGCATACCCGGTCTCGGCGGCAAGATCTACAAACAGATCGGCGTGAATGTGAAGCTCTTGGGTGGTGGCGAGATCTTTCCGGCGTTGGAGCGCGGTGTTATTGACGCCGCCGAGTGGGTCGGGCCGTTGCAGGACCGGCGCCTGGGCCTGCACAAGGCGGCCAAAAACTACTACAACACCGGCTGGCACGAGCCCTCGACGACGACAGAGTTGTTGATCAGCAAGAAGGCCTACGACAAGCTGCCGAAGGACATCCAGGGGATCATCCAGCACGTAGCGCGCTCGGCGAACATCACCGCCCACACCTCGGCCGAGGCCCTGAACGGCGATGCGCTCGCAGATCTGATCAAGAACCATAAGGTCAGGGTCTCGCAGCTTCCCAAGGACGTGATCGATGAGCTGCGCAAGCAGGCCGAAGAGGTGCTGGAGGCCGGCGCTGCCGCGGATCCCGTGACCCGCAAGGTCCACGATTCGTTCATGGCCTTCAAGAAGAAGCACGATCCTTGGGCCAATTCGAGCGAACGGCAGTTCGCTATCCGCGTCCGCGGCGGGTAAACCTTCTCGATCCCGCCTTCCCCCATGCTGCCAAGGGGGGAGGGCGGGCGTTGTTTCTCGCCGCGCCACCGGTGGCCTGTGGCCTCATCTGCCCCCGTATTGGCGCGAAGCGTATCCTCTGAACGCTGCGAATGCATGAAACACGACGGCCAAAAGCCTGAAGACGGCGTGTACTCGCCGATCTCCGATGTGTTGGAATCGGTTATCGACTGGATCGGTCGGGGGACTGCCTGGTTATGCCTGGGCATGGTGGTACTCGTGGCGATCAACGTCATCTTGCGTTACCTGTTCAGAATTGGGCCCGTGTCCCTGCAAGAGCTCGAATGGCATCTGATGTCACCGATCGCGCTGATGGGCATGTCCTATGCGCTGCGCCACGGTGATCATGTGCGCGTGGATATCTTCTTCGAACGGTTTGGCAGAACGCTGCAGGAATTCGTCGACCTCATGGCGGCGATCGTCACGGTTATCATCGCGATCGTCATTGTCAACTTGTCGCTGGGATTCGTGCAGCAGGCCTACGCGATCGGTGAGGGGTCACCCGACCCAGGTGGATTGCCGTATCGATTCTTGCTGCGCGCGTTCATCCCCCTGGGTTTTGCTTTACTGGCCGTACAGGCCTTCGCTCAGGCGATCCGCCACGGGCTTTATCTTCGCCAGAGACGTTGATATGGAGCATATCGCCGTATTGATGGGCCTCAGTTTCTTTTTCTTGTTGTTCATCGGATTCCCGGTGGCCATTGCGCTGGCTGCGACCGGACTGTTGTTCGGCTACTTCGGCTTCGGCATGGGTCTGTTCAATCTCCTGCCCCAGCGCATCTTCGGGTTGATGGAAAATTACACGCTGCTCGCCATACCGCTGTTCGTGTTCATCGGGGTGATGCTTGAGCGCTCGCGACTTGCGGAGGAGTTGCTCGATGTTATTGGCCACGCGGCGGGTGGCCTGCGCGGCGGCATGGGGCTGGCGATCATTCTCGTCGGAGTGTTGATGGGGGCGTCTACGGGTATCGTCGGTGCCACCGTGGTGACGCTCGGTCTGTTGACGCTGCCGGTGTTCGTGCGGCGGAACTACAATAAAGGTCTCGCTTGCGGCACCATCTGCGCCTCGGGCACGCTCGGGCAGATTATTCCCCCCAGCCTGGTCTTGATTCTGCTGTCTGACATTCTCGGCGAGGGGTTGGGAACATTGTTCGCCGCGGCCATGATTCCGGGGCTTCTCCTCGCTGCCGTCTATGCGATTTATATGCTAGGGATCGGGTGGCTGCGACCCGACATGGCGCCGGCGATCCCGGCCGAGGAGCGGGCGCAAGTCACCGCGACCGAGCTCGTGGTCAAGGTTTTCAAAGTGGTCCTTCCGCCCATTTTGCTGATCTTCGCCGTGTTGGGCTCGATCATCGGGGGGATCGCGGCGCCGACCGAGGCCGCCTCCATGGGCGCGCTGGGCAGCATCCTGGTCGCCGCAGTCTCGCAGCGGCTCGACCTCAAGGTGCTCACAGATACGGTGCGCAGCACGCTGCGCATCAGCGCCATGGTGTTTTTCATCCTGATCTGCGCGCAGGCGTTTTCGCTGGCCTTCCGGGGGCTGGACGGCGATGAGCTCATCTCGGCTTTGTTCGCTTTGGTTCCCGGTGGGGTCACGGCCGATGTGATTTTCATGCTGGCGTTGTTGTTCGTTCTTGGTTTCTTCCTGGAGTGGATCGAGATTTCCTATATCGTTCTACCGCTGTTCCTGCCCGTGTTTGCAGGCACCGACGTGAACATGGTGTGGCTCGCAATGCTGGTGTGTGTAGTGCTGCAAACCTCCTTTTTGACGCCGCCGGTCGGCTGGGCGTTGTTCTTTCTCAAGGGCGTTGCCCCGCCCGAGGTGTCTACGCGCGATGTTTACGTCGGCGTGATTCCTTTCGTTGCCCTGCAGTTGATTGCATTGCTGGCGCTATTTAAATTTCCACAAATTGCCACGTGGTTACCAAAAGCAATCGGTTGGTAAGGAGGGTATTCAGCACTTTCCCTACCAGGCGCAGATCAAGCTGACGAAGGTTCCGGTCGTCACGATCCTGACTTCTCTGTAATGTGTTGCGGTCTAGAGATCACCTAATTCCCAACCAGAGCGTCGTTGGACTAACAGTCCAGTGCTGTCTATACGGATTCAATAGATTACATGCCCTTGTCACGTGAATGGTCCGAGTTACCGGCTGCTAACGGGCCAGTTGCGGTTGCGAGTCCACGACGTACTGAAAGAGCCAAAAGTGCTCCAATTCTTGATATCGATGACGCCTTCCCAGCTGCAAAGTGGCCTCCAGCAATTCTTTTTCAGTCGGGAAATTCTTCAACACGCGGTACTTTTTGCCAGAGTCAGTAAGACGATCCTGGTAGGTATTGCCACGCCCGTCGGTGTACGACAACGGAATTCTTTCGCACTGGGCCAGTGAATTGTCTAGAAGTACGACGATCGCCCCCGGGTCGAGGCGACGATGGAGCGAAACTAACCACTCACTGCGCCGCTCGACGGGCACATGAGAAAACCAAAGCCCGGCAAATGCGCCCGTATAGGTCTGACGCAGCTCGTCGAGGGAATAGGCATCTACTACCCGGGTGCTCACGGTGTCCGTCCCGACGCGCTGTTTGATCTGCCCGAGCGCTTCGGCGATAACGTCTGTGGCGAGGATTGAATTGGCCTTTCGGCATATGAACTGGGTCCAATAGCCGGTACCCGCGGCCACTTCGAGCACGTCGCGTCCGGCAAACTGGTTCGGAATGTAACGCGCGAGGTATCGAAGATCTTCCCGCCTTTCGGGATACATATAGACACGGTCGTAAACTGGCGCTCGCTCCCGGTAGTAACGCTTTATGACAGAGTCGGAACTGGCTGTGTCCACCTTCGGCGAGCCTCCAGAGATCATCTAATGCGTCAGTTCTTCAGCGTCGTGACCTGGTCTTTTTGGAGGAAGAGATTTACCTCATCACCGATCGCGAATACGGGCGCACCTCGCCGATGCTGGTCGTCGACGAGCGCCGTATCTGCACCGACACTGACCCCATAACGGATGATGCTTCCCAGGAATTCCATGTGGCAGACTGTGCCAGCGATTCGCACCCGGTCAGAGTCAACGGGGGCATTCGCGGGCGCGATGGCGACGTTCTGCGGCCGGAACACGAGGCTCCGTGGCCCTCGCTCCTTCGTGTGTAGAGGGATAGGCACTCCATCGACCGAGTTGAACTGCGCACCATCGTCGGTATCCTCCACGAGCCCCTTGAGCACGTTGGCGGTGCCGAGAAAGGTTGCGACAAACAGATTGGCAGGATTGTCGTAGAGTTCCATGGGTGCACCGACCTGTTGAATGACGCCGTCGTTTAGCACCGCCATTCGGTCGGAGGTGGTATTGGCCTCTTCCTGATCGTGGGTTACGAAGATTGTGGTGAGCCGAAGCTTTTGCTGCAACTCGCGCAGCTCCCGACGCATCTGAATGCGCAGATTCGCATCCAGGTTGGAGAGTGGCTCGTCCAGCAGCAGCACACGCGGCTCGACAACGAGGGTTCTGGCCAACGCGATGCGCTGCTGCTGGCCGCCGGAGAGCTGGGCCGGCCGGCGCTCGGCCAGGTCGAGTAGACCCACCATCTCCAGGACCGCATCGACGCGCGTGGCAATCTCCCGGCTGGGCAGCTTGCGCTCCTCGAGACCGAAGGCGACGTTCCGGCGCACGGTCATGTGCGGCCACAGTGCGTAGCTTTGAAAGACCATTCCCACGTTGCGCTTCCACGGCGGCAGGTGTGCGACTTCTTCACCGCCGATGAGGATGCGCCCGCTCGGCGTCGGTCCGAATCCAGCAATTGCCCGCAGCAGTGTCGACTTCCCGGAACCCGACGGGCCGAGAAAGGCGAAGAATTCGCCAGGCTCGATGGACAGGTTGGCGCCCTTGAGGACGTGCGTGTCACCAAAGGACACGTCTAAGTCCTCGATCTCAACCCCGGCAGCAGTCGTATTAATGCTCGTCATGCGGCGGCTCCTTCGGCTACGATGGCGGTGGACTCAAGTGTCACCCGACCACGCTCTATAATACGGTGGGAAATGTAAGTGCCGAGACCCACGAACACGACACCGATGACGCCAAGTGCCGCTCCGGGTCCACGTCCGGCGGCCGATTGCATGAACTCGTAAATGCCGTAGGCCAGGGGCGCGTCGGAATCCACGGCCACCAGCATGAGGGTGGCGGAAAGTTCCACCGAGGCGGTGGCGAAGCTGGTGACGAAACCCGCAAGGATACCGCCAGACATCAGCGGTACGACAATGCGCCACACGGTGCGACCCTTGGTCGCCCCGAGGTTTTCCGCCGCTTCCTCCAGCATGACACTCACTTGCTGCAAAGCGGCGACACAGGCCCGCAGCGCGTACGGCAGCCGCCGTATGGTAAGCGCCACGACGATAATTACCCACCATGAAGCGAGCGGTTGGTCGGCAATTGGCACGTTGATACCGTGATAGGTACGCAAATATCCGATACCTATTACAACACCGGGAACGGCAAGCGCGGCCGTGGCGCCATAGTCGAGCCATTTGCGGCCGGGCAGTCCCGTACGCCAGACGATGTAGGCGATGCCGGTACCGATGATGACGTCGAACAGCGCCGCGAGACCGGCGTACAGCAGCGTGTTCGTGATGTATCCCGAGGCCTCACTGAACACGGTGACGTAGTGATCGATGGTATAGGCATCCGGCAACACGCTGAACGACCAGATGGTGCCGAAGGACAAAAGCAGTAGACCAAGATGAGGCGACAGCACCAGCAGCAGTATCAGGATAACGACGGCGTAACATCCGATCTTTTCCCAGTTGCGGAGGTCGCGGCGCATGAGACCGCCGCCGCCCTTCTGCAGGGTGGCATAATCCTTGCCGCGCAGCGCCAGCAGCGAGACCCACAGCGACAGGAGCGAAAATGCGACCAAGATCACCGAGATCACGTAGCCCATGGGGTCGGAAATCCCGATGGAAGTGATGCGCAGATATGCCTGCGGCGCCAGCATATTATTGATATTGAGTAACAACGGCGTGCCGAGATCATCGAAAACTTTGATGAACACGAGCGCCGCACCGGCTACGTAACCCGGCATGGCGAGCGGGAACACTATGCGTCGGAAAAGCCGTGTACCGCTGGCACCCAGATTCTGGGCCGATTCCTCCATGGCGCGGTCGATGTTATTGAGCGCCGCCGACAAGTTGATGAGGATGAAGGGGAAGTAGTGGATGCTTTCGACGAAAATGACCCCGTTCAGACCCTCCATGAAAGGAATGGTGAAGCCAAACCATTCGTCGAGGAGCAAATTCACCGAGCCGTTGGCGCCGAACAACAATGCCATTGCCACGGCGCCAACGAACGGCGGCATGATCAAAGGGATAATGCCCAGCGTCTGGATCAACAGGGCGCCACCGAAGTTGAAGCGGGTCGTGAAGTAGGCAAGCGGCAATGCGAAGAGCGAGGAGAGCACTACCGACATCGCGGCCACATAGAAGGAGTTGATGAACGACTCCTGGAACAACGAGGTCTTGAAGAAGTCGACGAAGTTGATCAGCGTCGGCGCGCCGGTGTTGGGGTCCTGAAAGGCTACAACAACGACCTGCGCCATCGGCACTAGCAGGAAAAGGAGTAGAAACAACGCGATCAATCCGCCTGCGAGTGCCGGTCCCCGTTGTCCTGGTGCAAATACAGATCCCATCATTCCCCCGCGGCGCGTGTCGAGGCGCGAACAATGGGCCCAGCATGCATCGCAGCCGGGCCCACGTCGAATTACTCAGCCGTCAGAGCATGGACTTCGCTTTTTCCGCCAGCGATTTGGCTTTGGCGTAGTTGCCTTTCACCATTGTGTCCCAATCCTGCTCGATCTCCGCCTGGCGGCCTTCGACCTTTGTGGTTGCCTTCTTGCGCTTCTTCTTGAAGACCGCGTTGAACTCCTGCTTGCTCGCAGTCGCCGCATCGACGGGAACCTGGTTGACCAGCGCTTTCGCCTGGGCGATCAGGGTAGCTGCCTTATCGTTCGACTTGCCCGCCATGGCGGCCTCAGCATCCTGGATGGCCTTGGTGGTGTCACGCAGATCGTCGAGACGATAAGTGATCATCACGTCGAACAAGGAGTTGATGACATTGTAGCGACTCTTGGAAAGGGCGAGATCGAACTTGACCGCCGACCCGATGGAGCTGTCCTTGAACGGGTTCGGAAAACCGGCGGGAGCCTTGGCGTAGGTCGCCGGGTTGACCGGCAGGCGGCGGATCTTCGGATCCAGCAACAACTCCTGGCCTTCCCCAGAGAGTAGGAACTCGATGAACGCGCCGGCCGCCTCGGGGTTGGGCCCGTTTTTCACCAGCGCGATGTTGGCCGGAACGAGTGTCGTCACGGTGGGATAACGATAGTCAACCGGGAATCCGGAAGCCTTCGAGGAAAGCCCGAAAAAGTCGATGACGATCCCGACTCCGAACTGACCGCTATTGACGCCGTCGGGGACACCGAAACTGCGTTCGGTCACGGTCTTAAAGTTGCCAGCGATGGCCTTCCATTCCGCCCAGCCTTTTTCCCAGCCCTTGCCCTGCAGCAGGGTCTCGACCGTGAGATGCGTGGTGCCCGAACGAGAAGGTGCGCTCATGCCCACATGGCCGTGATACACAGGCTTTTTGAGGTCCGACCACTCGGCCGGCGTGGGCAGCTTTTTGGCCTTGAGGTAACGCGTATTCCACATGATGCCATAGCCAGAGGCCGCGAAGCCCTTGTAGTAGCCATCCGGATCGTTGATCGGAAAGGCGCCCACTTTTTCCGGAATGCCCTTGACCTTGAGCTGGTACTTGACCAGTAGGTCATCGCCCTTGAGGACCTCGAACGCATCTGGAGCCGAAGCCCAAAACATATCGGACGTGTTGCTACCCGCCGTTTCCTGCAGGTACTTGATGCCGGCGGTGGTCTTCTTCTTAAGCATTTCGACTTTGACGTTCGGGTACTTCTTCTCGAACGCGGCCTTGAAAGTGCCTGTTGTGTCTTTTGGATACGAGGTGACGATGGTGAGCGTTCCTTCCACCGCCTGAACCTGGAATGACGCCAGTGCGAGACCGATGGCCACGACCGTGCCGAAGAGAACATGTTTCATGATATTTCCTCCTAGTTGATGGCCGGCGTCGTTCATTGGCGCCGGCAACGTCATTGCTCAAGTAATCGACCTGCCACTTCCCCGTGAACCGGGAAAACACGGTGGAGCCCACGTCTCCAGCCATGCGGGGCCCCATTTGTGTCACCGTGGCGGCGACAAATCGGGCTTACTACTCTAGCTCACCTTAGCTCACTTCGGCAAAGACTTATGCCGTGAGGTTAAGTTGGAAGGAGTAGGGATGAAATAGGCTGGAGTGAATACGCTGCGCCTGCAAAAGGGTGCGTTGCGGATATACTACGAGCCTCTCCGACCGCACCCAGCGGATTCAAAGTCCGGTGCTGTCCGATGCGGATCAATCACCTTGCTTTCACCTATGCTGTGAATGCGCCGTTCAGGCACCGCCAACCTCCTGGTCTCTCATCAGGTGGTCGGTGGATTCCCGACTCGATTAGGCCGACTCTCCGGAAAACGGTACCAACAGACTTTTTACCTGGGCGACAAACCCCCTTTGGAGGATGCAGATTTATTAAAGCGCAATCCCGACCCGCTGATTCCCAACCAGAGTGTCGCTGGACTTGATCGAGATCAGTGAAAAATGTGGTTGCCTGAGGTCGAATGTGGCGGTCGAAATTCAACATGCGGTGGCGCACCAATTAGCATCACCGTTAGGCCGGCTGACATGGACCCAAAACAGCATTGGGAACGCGTCTACGCGAACAAATCCACCGACAGGCTCGGGTGGTACGAACCCCATCTGCAGACAACCCTCAATTGGATACGAGAGCTCGGTCTCGGTAAGGACGCAAGCATAATCGACGTCGGTGGCGGCGCCTCCACATTAGTCGATGACTTATTAGACGGGGAATTTCAACATCTGACGATACTCGATCTGTCGAAGCATGCTTTGGCTACGGTGAAGACGCGTCTCGGTGCGGCGGCTGACAAGGTCACTTGGCGCGAAGGCGATATTACGTCCGTGCAGCTGCCGCCAGCGCATTACGATTTATGGCACGACCGCGCCGTGTTCCATTTCCTAACCAACCCTGAGGACAGGAAAAAGTATGCGGTCACGCTTGATCGAGCCTTGAAAAGCGGTGGGCACGTAATAATCGGCACGTTTGCACCCGAGGCACCGCCGCGCTGTAGTGGGTTGGAAGTTGAAAGATATAGTCCTGAGCGCCTACACCAAGAGCTCGGTGAACGGTTGGTGCTTCAAACGCATCGGCAGGAACTGCATGTCACCCCCGGTGGCGTGAAGCAGATGTACCTTTATTGTCGGTTTCGTAAGCCGGCCTAACCAGCGGATTGAGGTCAATCGCTAACCGCTCGCGGCTCATCTGAGGTTTTCCCATCATGGCTGCGCGGGTGTGCCCGCGCGACCCCCTGGTCTCTCATTAGGTGGTCGGTGGCAGTTCCCGAAAAACTCGCTTGTCTGAATGTCTGCTCTTGGAGTGCGCCGTGGAAAGGCGGCGTTTTTCCCAGTGGGTGCAAGTCCCACCCGGCGACAGCTCCAGCCGGAAGCAACCGGAGCGACTATGGAGGTAACGAAATGGTTGAAGCCTCGGGTGAAGCGTGTCACGAAATACGGTGACAGCGCGAGTGTGCAGGCCGTAACGCGAGTGAACGTTGAGCAAGCCTCGAAAAGGACGTTGCACAGGCCGACCCGGCGGCCATACCGGGGAAGGCTGATATGACGGGGTTCGGATGAGCGATGTAGTTTCCCCCGTTGCTGTGCCGGGGTAGTGACGACAGCATGTACACAAGGGAGACGCACGCAACACGGGAAGCCCCTTGGCGTGGTTTGGGATGACCAACCGGACGCCCGTGAGGGACAGGCCGGGCGCTATGGGGTGGCGGAGAGGCCCGTATTACTGAAGAAGCCGGGTAATGCCGGGGGAGGGAAGGGGCCTTGGTTCAAGACAAACGCAATAAGTAGGAAAGGACAGGAGATTGGGTAACCTATCAACTCCTAAAAGTGTTCAGAAACTACAGAGGGCGTTACACGCGAAAGCGAGGGCAGAGCCTGGCTTCCGTTTCTATGCCCTGTACGACAAGATTTACCGGGAAGACATTCTGTCGCATGCCTATGCCCAGTGCCGCTCGAACCAGGGCGCACCGGGAGTGGATGGTCAGGACTTTACGGACGTCGAAGCGTACGGGGTCGAGCGGTGGTTAGGTGAACTGGCGCTTGCGCTCAGAGAGGACGTATCGACCGGAAGCGATCAGACGAGTGTTTATTCCCAAGGCCAACGGCAAGCTAAGACCGTTGGGCATCTCGACCCTTGGGGATCGGGTATGTATGACGGCAGCGATGCTGGTGCTGGAGCCGATCTTCGAGGCCGACCTTCCACCGGAGTTGTACGCATACCGTCCGCGGCGCAGTGCGCAGCGGGCGGTGGTGGAGGTGGAAGAGAGGATGTTTCGTGGGCATCCGGATGTGGTGGACGCTGATCTGTCGGACTATTTTGGGAGCATTCCGCATGCTGAATTGCTCAAGTCAGTAGCACGTCGAGTAGTAGATCGGCGTGTGTTACATCTGATCAAACAGTGGCTGGAATGTACCGTGGAAGAAACCGACGATCGAGGACGAAAGAAGCGGACTACGGAGGCCAAGGATACACGACGCGGCATTCCGCAGGGCTCACCCATCTCACCACTGCTGGCGAATCTGTATATGCGCCGGTTTGTGTTGGCATGGAAGAAGCTCGGGCTGGATCAACGCCTGGGCAGCTGTATTGTGATTTATGCGGATGACCTGGTGATCCTGTGCAGACGGGGCAAGGCTGACGAGGCTCTGCTATGGATGCACGAGATCATGGGTCGGCTGAAGCTCACGGTCAACGGGGAGAAGACACGAGTCTGTCGGATACCGGAAGAGGAGTTCGACTTTCTGGGCTACACGTTTGGGCGGATGTACTCACCGAGAACGGGCCAGGCCCGCCTCGGTATGCGCCCGTCGAAGCAGAGCATCAAACGCATGGTGCGGAAGATTCGTGCCATGACGGCTCTGTCGTTGGCGTGGGTCGATACCACGGAGATGGTGCGGCAGTTGAATCGCACGCTGCGCGGTTGGGCGAACTACTTTCAAGTAGGGACCGTCAGCCGCGCCTATCGCGCGCTCGACAGCTACACCGCGACGCGGTTGCGCCGGTGGCTGCGCAACAAGTATAAGGTCAGGCGGCGCAGGGGCGGGACGTATCCCCTCTCGCACCTCTACGGGTATTTTGGTCTCGTACGTCTGACCCAGCTTGGGCGCGGTGAGTCGTGGGTGAAGGCGTGAGATCTTGTCCGAGAGCCGGATGCCGGAGATCGGCCCGTCCGGTTCGATGAGGAGGATGTGGAAACGGAGTGATGGTTTGGCTATTGAGACACCGCCAGACGAAAGGGGCGGCAACAGATAGGCTCGACCTTAGACCACCGCGCCACATCCTTACTCTACCGAGAAAATCGAGCGCCCTTGAGTTCAACGATGAGCACGAAAGCGCCATCGAGCTATTTCGTGACTCCTTGCGAATCCGGTATGATAATCTTGTGCAATAGTACAATGAAACCGATTTAACCATGGCTGAAAAGATCCGAAAATCTGAGTCGGAATGGTGTACACAACTGACGCCCGAACAATACCGCGTCACGCGGGAAAGAGGGACGGAAAGGCGATTCTCGGGCGAGTACAATGACTGCAAGACCCAGGGTATTTATAGATGCATTTGTTGCGAAACGGAATTATTCGACTCGAATAGCAAGTTCGACTCGGGTACAGGCTGGCCAAGTTTCTGGGCCCCAATTTCGGGAAGCGTCGTGGAAACCCAGCCCGATACGAGGTTCGATACGGAACTCACAGAGGTGCTGTGTGCTCAATGTGATGCGCATCTGGGCCACGTATTTGCGGACGGCCCGGTACCGACAGGCCAACGCTATTGCATCAACTCCGTGGCCCTCAAACTCGATGAAAAGAAGTAGCGGCACTCGTCTGATCTAATTTTCATAGACCAGCTAGGACCCAACCACGTACGTTAAGAAGCCCCAGCCACCAACCAGCCACGGCCCACTGACTGACGTTAGCTGTCGTCTCGTCCTCAGCCGCCAGTAACGGTGTTGCCGTGTAGCAAGGTTCTTGCAAAGCCCCTAAGGATCAAATAGCATTTAGCGGCCTCACCAGACCGCATCTTGGGATCCTCCAGCGGTCGTATCGCATCTGTACTACTTGCTGCAATTCATCGTATTCAGGAAGGAGGGTAATCATGAAAACTATCCGTATCGTCTTCGCTGCCGTCCTGGCGGTGATGGTGGTCTTCGGGCTGGCATCCACGGCGGTTGGCGCCAAAGAGCAGGTCAAGGTCGGCTTCATCGGACCCCTGACTGGCGGCACATCGTCAAATGGCCTGGGAGGGCGTAACTCTGCTGATCTGGCAGTGCGCCTACGCAACGCTGACCCTAAGGCCAAGTACAAGTACGAACTTATTGTTCTGGACGACGAATGTAAACCTAATATTGGCGTCCAGGCAGCCACGAAATTAGGTGCCAATAAGGACGTTATCGCCGCCGCTACGCATTATTGCTCGGCGGTGGCTATCTCTACAGTCGATGTCTACCATAAGTTCGGCCTGCCGATCATAGTGTGGGGCGCGGTACTTCCCGACATCACCTACGGGAACAAGTACGGGGAAGTGCATCGTGTAAACGGTACGATGATCAATCAGAATGAGACAGCCGCCAAGTTTATGACCGGGCTAGGCTATAAGACCTGGGCCGTTATCCATGACACCACCGACTACGGCAAAGGCCACAACAAATATTTCAGCGAATATCTAACCAAAAACGGTGGCAATATTCTGGGTACCTTCGGCGTCACGTCGGACCAGCAGGACTTCTCCGCCGAACTCACCAAGATCAAGTCCCTCAACCCAGACGTCCTTTATTTCGGCGGCCTGACGCCGATCGGGGTCCGCATCCGCGCACAAATGGAGAAGCTCGGCCTTAAGGCGCAATTTGAAGGTACCTCGGGCATTGTCTCGGATACCTTCATCGAGGGTGTTGGCGAACTGGCTGAAGGTGTACTGGCGTTCCGTGAAGGTGCGCCTACGGAGAAACTGCCCGGCGGTAAGTTCTTTCTGGAACAATACAATAAACAGAACTACGGCGAACCGCCCGAAGCCTACGGTGCCTTCGCGTTCGCGGCTATGAACCTCATCCTCGACACTATAGAGGCCAAGGGACCCGACCGCAAAAAGGTCCGTAAAGCCCTCAACAAGGTCGGCGGCGTTGATTCGATCGTCGGTAAGATTGCCTTTGACGATCACGGCCAGAACACCATCGCTGTCATTACCAAATACGTGAGTCAGGATGGCGAGTGGACCGTTTGGGAGGAAAGCGAATACGCTTCGGGCAAGCGCAAGTTGAGAGGCATGTAAATTGCTGTACGGTCACCTGCGGCTGGGTCCATGCCTGGCCGCCGGTGCGCCGCATCTTTCCTGAACAACACCTGGGTGAAGGGGCTTACCTATGGATGCCGGTCTGTTAGGCCAATACATTATGAATGGCCTCATGCTGGGCATGATGTACGCTCTCGTCGCCGTTGGCTTCACCTTGTTTTTCGGGGTGATGGACATTATCAATTTCTCCCACGGCGACGTCTTGATGGTTGGCGCGTTCACAGGGCTCGCTACTTATTTCGGATTGAGCGAGATTGGCATTTCCTGGGCGCCGGCACAGGTTTTGATCGTGCTGACGGTAGCGACCATTTGCATGGCGACGCTTGGCATGCTGATCGCCAAATACTTGGTGCTACCTCTCAAAGCGGCGCCACCCTTGAATACGTTGTTAATCACCCTGATGCTGGGCACCGTGCTGCACGAGGCTATTCGCCTGTTTTATCCGCAAGGCGCCAACCCCCAGCGATTCCCGTCCCTGTTGCCAACAGACGCCTACACATTTGGCAATTTCACTCTCAGAATCGACAGCGCAATGATACTACTGGCCGGACTCGGGGTTATCGTTGGCATTCATTTGCTGATAAATAAAACTAAACTCGGCCTTGCTATCCGCGCCGTCGCCCAGGATGAGGAAACGGCGAAGACTATGGGGATTAATTTCACGCTTATAGTCCTCATCACCTTTGCCATCGGCTCCGGTCTCGCCGCCTTCGCCGGTATACTCCACGGGCTTTATTACAGCGAGATTAATTTCGCCATGGGTCTGTTGCTTGGTGTGATCGGTTTCAGCTCTGCTATTGTTGGCGGCCTGGGTAATATTTACGGTGCCATCATCGGTGGTTTCTTGTTTGCTGCCTTGCAGACCATTGGTGTCCTTGCCATGCCCTTCGCCAGCGCCTACAAAGACGTATTCGCCTTCGGCGTGATTATCCTCATCATGGCGTGGCGGCCGACGGGCCTGATCCAGGAAAAGATCAGCGAGCGGGTGTAGATGAGCGGTACGCGAGATTTGCTTGCTTCCCTGCTGCCCGGTGTCGTGGGCGCTGTGGTGGTAACTGTTTACTTGCTACTGGTGCTGAGCGTGGAATCGCAAGCCGGCATCACCGTCTTACTCGTGACTGGGGCGATCGCGGTTATGGTCTTCGCTCGATTCGGCGACACAGCGCGCTTTGGGCGTAGTTTTGCCGAACAAGAAAACGCTTTCAACCTCCTTATTGTCCTTGCTGTGTTAGTAATGGTCGGTTTTTTCTACGAAGATCATTTCGTTTTGTTGTTGGTGGCAACGGTCATTATTTATGTCATCGCTTGTCTAGGGCTGAACGTCCAGTTCGGCTATACCGGCGTACTCAATTTCGCCGGAGCGGCATTCTTCGGTATTGGCTGCTACACGGCTGCCGTATTAACGATGCACACACCTATCCCGCATGTGTTAATACTCGTCATCGGTGGCATGATGGCAGCAGTGATCGGCTCGATCCTGATCCTGCCCGTGTTGCGGACCCGCAGCCACTACTCCGCAGTGGTGACGATCGCCTTCAGCTTGCTGTTCAAGATTTTTCTCGAGGTCAACGACACATTGGGAGGTCCCCAAGGTCTACGTGTCCAAGGCATGAACCTTCTGGGTTGGGAGTTTAATAACAACATCGAAATCGGCGAGGATCTCGAGCTATCTTTCTACGTGAATTACATCCTCATTGGTCTGTCGCTCTTGGCCCTCACGTTCACCTTCGTTAAGCGACTGGAACGCTCCTGGGTCGGTCTCAACCTGGACGCCGTCCGCCTCGACGAAACGGCGGCGGCCTGCTTTGGGCTGAATATCACCCGCTGGAAGATCACTGCCTTCACTATCGGCAACTTCCTCGCCGGGATGGCGGGGGCGCTCTACGCCATGATGATCGGCTTCATCGCGCCGACGAACTTTACCTTTGGCGATTCGTTGATCCTGGTTTCTATTGTGCTACTGGGAGGAATCGGAAATCCTTGGGGGCTCGTA
>JAOTYM010000201.1 GCA_029861845.1 Gammaproteobacteria bacterium
TCCTGCTTGAGTGCTTGCGCCACTGGTGCAAGAATGTGCCAGCCGCCCCCAAAAAGCCGCAAACGGCCTCAGGGAGCAGCCAAATAGACCAAAATCTGAAGGAGGAGACCCAGATGAGAAAACTCATGAGCTTAGCCGCGATTGCGGTATTGGGCGCTGTACTGAGTGTCTCGGCCCTGGCCGCGACCCTCAGGATGGCCTACGACGCCGACCCCGTATCCATGGATCCGCATGAGCAGTTGTCCGGCGGTACCCTACAGCTGTCTCACATGATCTTTGACCCGCTCGTACGTTGGAACCAGGAGCTTGGTTTCGATGCACGATTGGCCAAGCGCTGGGAGCGTATCGATAATAAAACGGTGCGCTTTCACTTGCGCCAGGGAGTCAGATTCCATACCGGCAACGAAATGACGGCGTTAGATGTCCGTTGGACATTCGATCGGCTAAAGAGCAGTCCCGATTTCAAGGGTATCTTCGCGCCGTTTGAGGCCTGCAACGTTGTCGACAAATACACCATCGATCTAGTAACCAAAGAACCGTATCCGCTGGTGTTGCACACCGCGACCTACATCTTCCCCATGGATCGCAAGTTCTATGATGGCTATGACGCCAAGGGCCGGTCCAAGGACGCCATCGTCAAGCATGGCGATGCCTTCGCTTCCACCAATGCTTCCGGTACCGGGCCTTTTATGGTTAGTAAGCGCGAGCAAGGTGTGCGCGTGGACTTTACGCGTTTCGGCGGCTACTGGGACAAGAATTCGCCTGGTAACGTCGACAAGATCGTGTTCACACCGATTAAAGAAGACCCAACCCGGGTTGCGGCACTGCTGTCGGGCGACGTGGACTTCATCGCCCCGGTGCCACCGGCAGATCTGGACCGGATCGACAAGGATTCTAAGGTTGATCTCGTGACCATGAGCGGCACGCGTATCATTACCTTCCAGCTCAATCAGAATCGACGCCCGGAGTTCAAAGACGCGCGCGTACGTCAGGCCATTGTCCATGCCGTCAATAACGCAGGTATTGTTGAAAAGATCATGCGTGGCTTCGGCACTGCGGCCGCCCAGCAAAGCCCCAAGGGTTATTTGGGTTACAATCAAAAGCTGAAGCCCCGTTACGATCTCAAGAAGGCCAAGCAGCTCATGAAGCAGGCGGGCTATGAAAAAGGGTTTTCTGTCACCATGATGGCGCCCAACAACCGTTATGTTAACGACGACAAGATCGCAGAAGCGGTGGCGGGCATGTTGGCCAAGATCAAGATCAAGGTCGACCTAAAGACCATGCCCAAGGCGCAGTACTGGCCCAAGTACGATGAGCGTGCGGCGGATATCATGATGATCGGTTGGCATTCGGACACCGAGGACTCTTCAAACTTCACCGAGTTCTTGGCTATGACGCCGGACACGGCCACGGGCTATGGCCAATACAATAGCGGCAACTATTCGAACCCCGAGGTCGATAAGCTGATCATCGAAAGCCAGAAAGTCACTGACGAGAAGAAGCGCGCGATGATGCTGCAAAAGGTCGAGCAAATCCTGCATGACGAAGCCGCATTCGTGCCTTTGCACTGGCAGGACCGCGCCTGGGCGGCGAGAAAAGGTGTAGAGATTGCGCCTATCGTCAATGTGATGAACTTCCCATATTTGGGAGATTTGGTTATCAAATAACGAAATTTGCGCTGGCTAGCGCTGCCAACAGGAATCGGGCGGGAGTTTGGCGGTGGGTGGTAGCTCACCGCTAGGTTTCCGCCTCGTTTTTTTTGGCACCTGTTTGATTGGTAGTGGCGCACCTAAAGATAGACACGAACTACTCTAATGTTCGCGTTCCTGGTTAAGCGTGTGATTCAGGCGATCATCGTGATGCTTGTCATTAGCGTGATCGCGTTTTCCATCCAAGACAACCTTGGCGATCCGCTCCGCGAGCTGGTTGGTCAATCAGTCTCAGAAGCGGAGCGCCAGAAACTTCGCGATAAGCTCGGTCTTAACGATCCATTTCTAGTGCAGTATTGGCGGTTTTTGAACAAGGTGCTTCACGGCGATTTGGGTACGTCATATTTCTTCAAGCGCCCCGCCGCCGAGGTGATTCTTAACAAGTTACCGGCGACGCTCGAGCTAGTCTTTGGCGCTACCATCATAATCGTCGTCTTCTCTGTTCCCATCGGCGTGTTCGCAGCCATTTATCCCAAGCACTGGCTCTCCCGGTTTGCGATGGGAGTCAGCATCGTTGGCATCTCCATACCGGTGTTCTTGACGGCCATCATGCTTATTTACGTGTTTTCAGTACAGTTCGGCTGGCTACCGTCCTTCGGTCGTGGCGACACGGTGTCGGTGTATGGCTGGAGCACCGGGTTTCTTACTAAAGATGGCCTTGTGCATTTGATCCTTCCCTGTATCGCCCTTTCTTCGATTATGCTGCCGTTGTTCATTCGCCTCATCCGGGCCGAGATGTTAGAGGTGCTGGAGTCGGAATACGTCAAGTTTGCTTGGGCCAAGGGGCTCTCACGCCGTCGCATCTGGTTTCTGCACGCGCTTAAGAACACGTTACTGCCGGTGATCACGGTCGGGGGCGTGCAAATTGGTACGCTGATCGCCTACACAATTCTTACCGAAACCGTGTTTCAGTGGCCGGGCATGGGATTTCTATTTCTAGAAGCAGTTAACCGCGTTGATACACCCTTGATTATCGCCTATCTCATTGTGGTCGGGGTTATCTTTGTCATTACAAATACAGTTGTTGACCTGATCTATGGGCTTGTGAATCCAACCGTTAGGCTTGCGCGGCCACACGGCGGTGGAGAGTAAGCGATGACAACGACGACCTGGGAGCGGTTTAAGGACTCGAGCTTTTATTGGAACTTCCGCCGTGACAAGGTGGCGATTGCCAGCTTTGCGGTGCTTTGCGTATTCGTAGCTGCAAGCTTCTTGGCGCCCTTGATTGCACCCTATAACCCCTACGATCCCACCCAAATCGATCTTATGGACTCGGAGACGCCACCCGTGTGGATAGCGGAGGGCGATCAACGTTTTCTACTTGGGACGGACGGGCAAGGTCGGGATCTACTGAGCACCATCCTTTACGGCACACGCATCTCCCTCACCATCGGTATATGCGCAGTTATCCTGCAGGCAGTGCTTGGCGTCTCGATTGGCTTGGTCGCGGGCTATCGCGGTGGGCGACTCGATAACTTCTTGATGCGCGTGGCAGATATACAACTTTCGTTCTCAACCTTAATGGTGGCGATCATCGTACTTGCGGTATTCCAGGCACTCTTTGGTACCGAGCTCTACGAACGTCTCGCCATTCTGATGCTTATCTTGGTTATCGGCATAGCCGAGTGGCCGCAGTATGCGCGTACGGTGCGAGCGTCGGTGTTGGCTGAAAAGAAAAAGGAATACGTCGATGCGGTGCGAGTTATCGGCCTTGGTCCCATGCGCATCATGTTTCGTCACATCCTGCCCAATACGCTCTCGCCGATATTAGTCATTTCCACCGTACAGATCGCCAACGCCATAGTTAGTGAGGCAGCATTGTCGTTCTTAGGGCTCGGCATGCCGATCACCAAGCCTTCCTTAGGTTCGCTAATCAACAGTGGCTTCGAATTTATCCTCAGTGGGGTCTGGTGGATTACTATTATTCCCGGTGTGGTTCTCGTCATCCTGGTTTTGGTTATGAACCTGTTGGGTGATTTTATGCGCGATGTGCTGAATCCCAAGCTTTATAAGGAGTAACCGACTTGCCACTGCTCGAAGTCAGAGATCTAGAAGTGAAATTTGCGATGCGGCGGGGTGAGCTTACCGCACTTAAAGACGTAAGTTTTTCGATTGAAAAGGGCGAACGCCTCGGCATCGTTGGTGAAAGTGGTGCCGGCAAATCAGTGGTGGCTTACTCTATTCTGAACCTTATCAGTAAACCGGGCTACATCTCCGGTGGTCAAATCCTGTTCCAGGGCAGGGACCTCAGTAAATTAAGTCCAGAGGAAATGCGTAACATTCGTGGGGATCGTATCAGCATGATCTTTCAGGATCCGATGATGACGTTGAATCCAGTGCTCACCATAGGAACCCAGATGACGGAAGCACTGCATGCGCATCGCGAGATATCAGAGCAACAGGCACGCACCATCGCCATCGAGAAATTAGCTCAAGTTCATATACCGTCACCCACAACCCGGTTTGAGCAGTATCCACATGAGCTTTCTGGTGGAATGCGCCAGCGCATCGTCATCGCTACTGCGCTGCTTACCGATCCACTACTTATTATTGCGGACGAACCGACAACGGCGCTTGATGTGACGATTCAAGCAGAGATCATGGAGTTGCTGCTTGAGCTGTGCGAGTCAAGCGGTGTCGGCTTAATCCTAATAACGCATGATCTCAGCGTCGTGGGTCAGGTTACACAGCGGGCCGTCGTTATGTATGCCGGTCGTATCGTGGAGGAAGGATTAACCCGGGGTATCGTTCGCAATCCCTGTCATCCCTATACGCAAGGGCTGATCGGGGCCTTGCCCCAACAGACCGTACCGGGGGCTCGTCTGAATCAAATCAGGGGGGTGATGCCATCTTTGGCGAATACGCCGAGCGGCTGTGCGTTTCATCCCCGTTGCCCG
>JAOTYM010000202.1 GCA_029861845.1 Gammaproteobacteria bacterium
AGATCATCCTGACCGTTGTTGTCCAGGTCCCCCGCCGCCATCGCCACCGGCGATAGGTTCACGACGAGAAACGGCGGGCTATCGTTCAAAGACGCCCAGAGCCCGTTGGTATCGAAGTGATTGGGGAAGGCTTGCGCGCAAGCTTAAGTCGTCCGCAAATCCATCACCCGTCGAATAACAATTTATTTGAGCACACAACGGCAAAAAAAGCGTTGATCTATCTCAATGTATCCCCTGATGGCAACAAGTATTTTTTCTGGGATACCGACCTATTAAATTAAAGGGAGAAACAGCAGAAAACAGGATATTTCCGGGCTGTGGAAAACCGAAGACCAAAGGCTCTATGCAGACACCGAAAACAACGCACGGGTACTGTCAAGTTGAGCGTGATTTGGTAATGATGTTCAAGTGAAAAAGAACAACGACTACCGCAGTTTCCGTTATCCGCCTGAAATTATCGGCTACGCGGTGTGGCTGTGCCACCGATTCACACTCAGTTTCCGTGACATCGAGGATCTGCTGACCCATCGCGGAGTGATTGTTTCCTACGAAGCCATCCGATTGTGGTGTATCCGATTCGGTCCAAGTTACGCCCAGCGGCTGCGCAAGAAATCCCATCGATTCGGTGATCATTGGTATTTGGATGAAATATCAACGGCCACAATTCATGGAACCCGAATGTATCTGTGGCGAGCCGTTGATCAAGATGGTGATCTGATTGATGTGCTGGTACAGAAACGTAAAGACCAACGTGCCGCCAAACGTTTCTTCCGAAAAATGCTTAAACGCCAAGGCACGATACCAATTCCGATTACAACAGATAAATTGCGGAGCTACGCCGCGGTAAAACGAAAGATCATGCCCTCGGTTATTCACTGCCAGGACCGCTATGCCAACAACCGAGCAGAGGTTTCACACCAGCCCACACGACAACAAGAACACCAGATGCGGGGGTTCAAGTCGATGAAGCAAGCACAGCGATTTCTATCGGTGCACGGCGTCGTAAATAATCTATTTCGGTTCGGTCGCCATCTGATGCGAGCCTGTCACTACAGGATGTTTCGCGTAAACGCCTTTAGCGAGTGGCAACGGGTGATATTCGCCTGCTAAACATGGTGGCGATACGGAACTGTGAATTCGGTGGCCCGCATTCCGTTAACTTGACAAAGCCCTCCGGTGCACTCCAGGCGATTCTGAAGCCCCGAGGACTCGTTCAACTACCGCTCGCGGCATAATTTGTAATTCGAGGCCCACACGCTGGCTTCGTGCTCCGCCCCTACGCCCAACGTGTTGCCATCGGCACTCAAGGCAACGGACGTGGCGCGGGACATCGCGGTTCAGGCAAAAACGCCCATCAGCCCCGCCGCCCCAACAAAAGCCCATATCAGATAGAATTCAATGACTTAGCAAAACAGAATGCTTGCTACAGAGCCTGCTAGACTTGAGTATGGGATACGGAAAAGGCGTGACACACGCAGTGAGTGTGTAGCCGGCGGTATTCGTGTATCGCACTTCCCGTTCGGAGCTTCTGGCAAGGATTGGACCTTGTCGAGCTATCTGCTTACCGGGTTTTAATGAAAACACCCTGTTTGTCGATCACTGGCTAGACATTGCGTCTGGATCGGAGTGTCATCATGAATGTTTGTGAGCGCTTAATGGCCGTTGCCCTGGCGGGGAGGCGAATTATGAGGCACGGACGCCTGATCTCCGCCCTTAAGACCTTCGCGATCGCCGCGATCCTCGGCCTACTGCTCCCTGGGCAGTCGGTCTGCGCCTTCGATATCCCGGACGTGCAGCCCGCCGCCCTGGATCAACCGCGGGTCTATGCCCTGCTGCGCCGCAGCCCCACCGGGCCCCCCCTGACCGGCACCGATATCATCTTTGGCGACGACATTTTCAATATCCAGGCGTTCTACGACACTGGCGCCAGCGGCACGGTCTTGAGTGATCTAACCGCCGACTTCCTCGGGGTGCAGCGTGCGCAATCCGGCGGATCTGCGGTGGTGTTCGAGGACGTGGGCGTGGCCGGCAGCGAAACGTTCGACGTGTCCGAGCCACTACACATCGACCTTGCCCCGTTTCACCCGTTGGCAGACGTCAACAATCCGGCCACCGCGTCGGTTGTCTATGATCAGAGCTTCGGCCCGCTGCGCACCCAAGTCGGCGGTAGCGTGGACCCGCTCCTCGCCGGCCTCGACATCTTCGGCATGCCGACGATGCAGGGAAAGGTGGTGGTGATGGACCCCAAGCCGCTGGATACGTTCTTCGATCTCATGCGTACCTATGTCTATGACCCAGGCACGCCGTTCGACCCCGCGCAACCGGATACAAACCCGGGCATTCCCGCAACCAACCGCCACGTGCGGCTGAGCTACGCGCAATTCGATCGCTTCACGCAGACCACCCCTGCCGGCGCCGAAGGCCCAAACTTGCGCCACAATCCGTTTATCGGACCGAACCCGCTGGCCGCGCTCGATCCGAGCATTCCCCCCGGCAATACGCCGGGCGTTACGATCACGTTGGGCGCGAATCAGACCACCGGCAGCTTTCTCTTCGATACCGGTTCGGCCGCTTCCTTTATATCCACCGGCCTGGCGGCGGCGATCAACGTGCGCTATCGACCTGGGACCGCTGGTACCGCCGATCCTCAACTAGAGCTGTTCGATCCCGCCAACCCGGGCATGCCGGGGACGCTGCTGTCGAATCAATTCCAGCTTACCCTCAGCGGTATCGGGGGTTCGCAGAAGGCAGCCGGCTTTTTCCTCGATGCCCTCAGCGTGCCGACCGTGGAGGGCGATCCGCTTAATTTTATCGACGCGCCGGTGCTGGTCGTTGACATCTCGGTTCAGGATCCGGTGACCCTGGATGTGCTCACGTTGGAAGGTGTCTTCGGTATGAACTTTCTGGTCGCGAGCGCGTTCGTTGTCGAAGACCCGTTTAGCATCGGCCCGTTCAGCACCGGCACGTTCGATTGGCTCGTGTTCGATGAACCGAACGCCGTGCTCGGGCTGCAGGTGGCCGGCGCGCCGCCTGTCTCGATTCCCGCGATCACCGATCCCACTCCGGGGGCGACCTTGGCGGGGACGAGTGTCCCCTTTACCTGGAGCGCCAACACCTCCACGGTCGATCAATACCGGTTGACCGTGGGCTCGAGCTTGGGGGCCGATGATCTGTTCGATAGCCAGCCGCTGCCCGACACCCAGTTGTCGGTAACGGCCACACTGCCCACCGACGGGCGAGCGCTGTTCGTGCGCTTCTTCTATATGATTGCAGGGGTGTGGGCGTTCACCGACGCCACCTACACGGCGGCCGACATCGGTCCCATTTCCGATATCAAAGCCAATGACTCAGACGGGCCTGTCACGATACCCGCAGGGAGTCAGCTTTCGATCACCGTAGCACTGGATGCCGACGGCAACACAGCGCAAGCCGACTGGTGGGTGGCGGCCCAGACTCCCTTTGGCTGGTTTTACCTTGATGTTACAGTTGGGGGCTGGACACCGGGTCTGGCGGTCACCCTGCAAGCGCCGCTGGTTAACTTTGGACCGTTTGCGGTCTTGAGTACGTCCAGCCTACCGCCGGGGGCTTATGTCTTTTATTTCGCCGTCGATCTCACAATGAATGGATCCCTCGATCAACCGCTGTTTGTCGATGGTGTTGCAGTGAATATTCAGTAGCGAGTCATACACTCACCCCGCCTTGTGCGGGGATTTTTTTGTCTGCATGAGTTGCCGAAGGGGCACACATCTCTTCGGCGCAGGCTTTACAGAGCTGCGGTAGGCTTGCGTGCCGGGTTATTGTTGGTGACTTCACTGGACCGCCTCGACTGGCTCGTCATTCGTTGGTTGGATCAAACCAAAAAATTCCCGAATCTGTTTTACAGAAGTGAGCGATTCCGTTTGCGAGAAGCGATAGAGATCGCGCAACTTAGCGACACTTGCCTCTAATTGCTCGACTGTCCTTGAACAAAGATCCGTCTAACACGAGACCAGTTGAACCGCCCCAGATCGGGAACATTGTCGTCTTCCCACAAGTCGGCGGTCTTCATCACCGATACGGACGTTTAGCCGCGTGATTTGGATCCTGAAAAATGGACATAGAGACGCCTGCGATCCTATTTTCAGAAGCGACAGATTGGAGGGCAGGGGGCCCGCACGAATGTCTTTCACCAACTCCGGCGGGTTGGCAACCGCCGCTGAGGATGCGTTGGAAGAAATCAGTAATATCGCTAGAAGAAAAAAACAGCGGTTGAACACAAACCGGCCTTCTTGGATTTGATTGTTTTTTTACAAAAAGAACAACGCAGCCGCATAGAGAATCTTGGGGAGAACACAGGACACCACGTTTGCGACGGGAGATCAAATATAATGAGATTTGTGAGCGTTCAAACGAGGAATATAGGGATAAGGGAATGCCATTGGGCAGTGCGCCTAATGGCCCTTGGCCTGCTAATAGGCCCTCGCTCGCAGCCTCTGCCCATACCCTCACCGGTAAGGCCGTCAAGATTACGGACGGTGATACCCGCTACGTCTTAAACGCCAACTATCAGGATTCGAAGAACGCCTCCCAAAGCAGTCGCAATCACCCATCCCCGCCGCAAGC
>JAOTYM010000203.1 GCA_029861845.1 Gammaproteobacteria bacterium
ATTGCGCATTGACGGACGGCACACGAATGTATTCAGCCATGCCACCCGGGTCCAGTTTGCTCTTGCGCCAGGTAACGCAGTGCACCGCATCGCCAGCGCGACAGTAACGGCAATCCATGCAAGGCGCGTGATGATGAACAAAAACTAGCTGACCAAGTTTGATGTGATCTAGATCGGATCCGACTTCCTCAGCATAACCCACCACCTCATGTCCTAGCACGGTGTTTACCTTGCGCTCCATGTACCACTCCATCAGATCACCGGAGCAAATACCGCAGGCAGCAGTTCGCAGCAGCAGTTCACTGCCAGACTGCAGTACCGGTTTCGGTACTTGTTGCACCTCAAAATCCTTAGGCCCTCGAATCAGCGCCTGCAACATCACTTTGCCCTTCTCAAAACTTGCTTCAAACGGTTACACCCATGGGTCTATAGCATACTTGATGCCCTTGCCGGACTCCATTTGCTTTAAAGCCGACTCAAGGTCACCCAATCCCATTTCACCACTGATCAGAGCATCGACCCTAATTTCACTATTCTCGAGTAGCCTTGCCGCCTTGCGCACATCAGGTGGGCCGAAGTGGAAGCTACCCAGTACACGGGTTTCTTGGTAGTGCAATTGGAACGTATCGATCTCAAGAACCGTCCCCTGGGGTAAACCACCGAATAAGAGCACTTGGCCGCCGGCCTGCACGGTGCGCAATGCCGCGTGCCATCCGTCAATCTGTCCGGTGCATTCGATGACACAATCGACACCCCTATCACCTTCAAGTTGGTCTTCGAGCGATATCTCGTTGACATCGAGGACCTGCTCAAGGCCGTAACCACGGGCAATCGCCAGGCGTTGTGGGTTACGCCCGCCAGCCACAATCGCGGTGTGTGTGTAGTACGGCAACAACTGACAGAAAAGTAATCCCATGGCCCCCAGGCCTAACACCAGTACCCGATCAACCCCTTGCCAATCGATACGTTCAAGCGCGTGCACCACACAACTCACAGGTTCAAGAAATGCCGCCCGCTGCGCCGATATGTGCGGTGGTCGTACTAATAGGTTTTGCTGCACCACCCTCGCCGGTAGGCGTAGATACTCGGCAAACGCCCCGAACGCCATATCGGTCTGTAGTTGTAGACAAAGGCTGTAACGTTGCTTCTGACATTGGCGACATTGCCCACACGGGCCACTTTGCACGCCCCAGACGGACATTCCTATTTCAAAACCCTTTACTTTTTGACCAACCGCGGCCACCTCACCAGCGTACTGGTGGCCAAACGGGCCGGGCATGGGGATAAGCGGGTGCCCGCGCCGATACGCCTTGAGGTCCGTGCCACACGTGAGGGCTCGTTCGATTCGAACAAGCAATTCACCCGACTCGACTTTGGGATCCGGGACGTCTCGGATTTCGATCTTCCTGGGTTCGACTAGATAAGCAGAGCGCATAACAATAACGATCGCGATAAGGCGCCGACAGCCACGCTTAGTGTAAATGATTCCTTCGGCATGTGCCTTTGGGTTATGTTAGCGTACCCGACCCAAGCTGGAACATAAAAGGTAGCCATCTAAATGAAATACCGACGGCTCGGACCCACCGACCTTGAAGTGAGTGTCATTTGCCTTGGCAGCATGACCTGGGGCGAGCAAAACGCGGAGGCGGAGGGCCATGAACAACTCGACATGGCGCTCGATGCGGGCGTCAACTTTATCGATACGGCCGAAATGTATCCCTTCCCAGCGAGAGCAGAAACGACCGGCGCCAGTGAGCGATGCATCGGTAATTGGTTCAAACGGCGTCAGATTAGAGACCGAGTTGTGATCGCCACCAAGGTGACCGGTCGCGACTTCTGGCTACCCCACATAAGGGGTGGTAAGACGCGCTTGGACCGCAAGAACATCGAGCAGGCGATCGATGGCAGCCTGCAACGCCTGCAGACCGATAGCATCGACCTCTATCAACTGCACTGGCCTGACCGCAAGACCAACTTCTTCGGTAAGCTCGGCTATGAACACGATGAAGATGACGTATCGATACCGATCGCCGAAACGCTACAGGTGCTCGGCGATCTTGTCACGGCCGGCAAGATTCGCCATATTGGCCTATCGAACGAAACCCCGTGGGGCATTATGAGTTTCTTGAAGTGCGCCGACGAGCTTGGCTTGCCCCGCGTGGTCAGCGTGCAGAATCCGTATAGCCTGCTATGTCGAACGTTTGAGATCGGTAACGCAGAAATCGCCCATCGCGAGGATGTGGGTTTATTGGCCTATTCACCACTTGGCTTTGGCGTTCTTAGTGGCAAGTATTTACATGGTGCGAAACCGGCCAGTGGACGTCTAACCTTATATCCGCAGTATTCGCGCTACGCCAATGACAACACGGTCCGCGCTACCGAATCTTATGTAGCACTGGCAAATGAACACAGCCTAGACCCGGCACAGATGGCGTTGGCTTACTGTAACAGCCGGTCATTTCTGACAAGCACCATCATCGCTGCAACCACCCCCGAACAGCTGCGCACCGATATCGACAGCATTGAGCTCGATCTTTCGGCTGAAGTCTTAGAAGGCATCGAAGCGATTCACAACAATTATCCAAACCCGGCTCCGTAGTTCTAGTCCCAAAGACGTCGCGCCGCCGGCGCGGATATACTGCAATTGAGACGTTCAATCATCGTTGGGCGGTAGTTTTCAGGAGGCCTTGTGGCAACGGTTGACCAATTGCTCTTCGCCCTGGCGCTTTTTGCGGCACTCGGTTGCGGGCTGGTAGCCGGCGTCTTCTTTGCCTTTTCCACCTTCGTGATGAAGGCCCTCGCTCGTCTTCCCAGTGGCCAGGGTATCGCCGCCATGCAATCCATAAACGTCGTCGTGCTGAATCCATGGTTCATGATAGCTTTCTTTGGAACCGGCGCGGCTTGCGTCCTTGCCTTGATCTCTGCACTGATGCGGTGGCACGAACCGGGCGCCGTTTATTTGTTCGTCGGCAGCGTGCTTTATCTGGTCGGCACCCTGTTGGTGACGATCGTATTCAACGTACCTAGGAATAAGTCGCTTGCATCGGTCGCGCCGGCCGACCCCAACGGTGCGAGCCTGTGGGCCGGCTACATCACCAGCTGGACGGCCTGGAACCACGTTCGGACGGTAGCGGCGCTTGCCGCCGCGGCTGCGTTCAGCGTCGCACTCAGTCATTGAGCCGCGCATTGGTAACCTTGCACATGAGGCCACCGCGTCAAAAGACTATTTCTTTTTCTTCGCCCGCGGCACTACCCTCGGCCTTCCATCATCACCAATCGCGACATAGGTAAATGTCGCCTCTGTGACCTTTACATTCTGTGTGGCAGCGCGCCGTTCTGCATAGACATCGATTTTGGTCGTAATAGACGTTCTACCCACGCGTATGACCTCGGCGTAGCAACTCACGACATCGCCAACAAATACCGGTTTCTTGAATTCCAGCGCATTGACGGCCACCGTTACCACCCGTCCCTGGGCCCGGCGGGCGGCCGCAATGGCGCCGGCGATATCAACCTGCGACATGATCCAACCACCGAAGATATCGCCCATACTGTTGGTGTCGGCCGGCATGGGCACCACCCTGACGGTCACTGGCCGGTCAGCCGGCAAATCTTGAGTGGGCATACAAGCTCCTCCCAGGCGGTCGATCGAAGGTCTGTAGTCGTCGAAATCTAACGGGTTCGTCTCTAAGAGTTTGTTTTATTAATGCAAATCAACACCGCCGCCGCATTAATGTGGGTAGCTTACCGTGTTGCAACGCAAGCGCAATCAACGCCGAAAAATTGTCATGGCAACAGATTTTTTTTATCATTATGATGGCACATGGAGCAGCAGGTATGGAAAGCAAAGATGAAGAAAATCAATACGGTATCTTCAGATCTGGTTGTCGACGATGAACACCACGCGTTTTCGCCAAGTCAGTCCGCTGACCGTGGTCATGTCAGTGCCCTGGACAAGTGGTTGGTACAACGATCGTTGGCGCTGTTGGGTAATCCACCCATCAACATGGTCTTGTGGAATAACGAAGAGATAGCCGGCTCACAGGCAAAACCCGTAGCAAAAATCTTAGTTCGCGATCGTAAGTCTCTATACAAGCTGCTGCGTAGTCCGAGCCTACACTTGGGTGATCTTTATAGCACTTGGCGTGTAGACGTCGAAGGCGATCTCGTTGGGTTTCTTGAAACCATTAACCGCAGTCTCCGTGATTCAGCCGGGATTCATTGGCTCAAAAAGCACCTTTCTTGGGTGTGGAACCGACCCCGACTTAATACACTCAGCGGCTCTAAGGAGAACATCCATTATCACTACGATATCTCCAATGCCTTTTACGAGATGTGGTTGGATAACGAGATGCAATACACATGCGCGTACTTTCCGGATCCAACCATGACCCTGGAGGCGGCACAGCTGGAGAAGATGGACCATGTATGTCGCAAGCTACAACTAAAGCCAGGAGATACGGTGGTTGAGGCGGGCTGTGGTTGGGGCGGGCTTGCTCGTCACATGGCCAGACACTACGGAGCGTTGGTTCGCTCGTATAACATCTCACACGAACAGATCGCCTACGCCCGTGATCGGGCGCACCGAGGGTCTCAGTGA
>JAOTYM010000010.1 GCA_029861845.1 Gammaproteobacteria bacterium
ATCATCGCAGTTGCTATCACCGGCTCCGTACCACGCAAGAAAGATAATCCGGCAGTACCCGTCACGCCGAGTGAGCAAATCGAATCAACCCATGAGGCGTATGAGGTAGGGGCGTCGCTGGTACATATACACGTTCGTAACCCTGACGAAACGCCCTCCTCTAAACCAGAGCTGTTTGCGCAAGTCCAGGACGGTGTTCGTAAACATTGTCCGGGTATGATCATTCAATTTTCAACCGGCGGTCGTGGCCGCAGCGCGCGAGAAAGAGCCAGTGCACTCCAACTAAAACCGGACATGGCTTCGCTCGCCACTGGTTCGGTAAATTTTCCGAACATGGTTTATGAGAATTCCCCTGAGCTAGTAAACGAACTTGCAAGCACCATGCGCGAGCATGGCATCAAACCTGAGATCGAGGTGTTCGACCTTGCCATGCTCTACAACGCCAGAACGTTGTTGGACCGCGATTTGTTGACGTCACCGGTTCACGTGCAGTTCGTTATGGGTATCGCTAACGCATTGCCGGCCCGACGGCAGACACTTGAGTTTCTAGTCGCGGAGCTTGGGGAAATGTTGCCGGATGCCACCTGGACCGCGGCCGGCATCGGTCGTTGCCAATCTCAACTCAATCAATGGTCATTGGAATTGGGAGGCCATTTGCGCACAGGACTGGAAGACAATATTCGCTTAGCCCGCGATCGACTTGCGGCGAGCAATGCGGAACTAGTGACATTAGCGGCCGATCTATGCGGTAAGCACAATGCACATCCAGCGACACCGGCGCAAGCGCGCAAGCTACTGAACTTACCCGCGGCCGAGTCGTAGTTATCGGACCAGGCGCGTATAGATGTAGGCTGAGTACCAACCGAACCAGAATGCACGCTGCGCCGGCAGACGATGTAAAACGCGACCAGCGGACGCCTTCAGTTGCGGCTCGTCCAGACTCCAGCTAATGCGTTTCTCGTCGATTACGGTGCGATCGTGATCCCATGGCTTGAAGCTAACCTCCTTTGCCTCGTAGGCGCGATTAGCGCCCGACGTGTCGGTGAGAACCACGAACCGAAGATCGCCGGCACGGTCGTGTGAATGGTGCTGGTTTCCTTGGGGGGTCAACACAGTCGATTCGTTAAGCATTGACGCCAGCTTGGTACGCTGGTTCCGCTATAGACCTGTTTTAGTGACGTCGTTAGCAGTAGACTAACTGACCAGTACCAACGATGAAATCAGAATGAATCTACATCGACTCCTAGTTGAGCGAGCACAAGCCAACCAACCGATTCGGGTGGGCATTATTGGTGCTGGTAAATTCGCGTCTATGTTTTTGACCCAAGCCCTACATACTCGCGGGGTCCACATCATGGCTGTGTGTGACATCGAGGTCGCACGTGCGCGGGCAACCTTAGATCGCGTGGGCTGGCCACCTGAGCGAGCGGCTGCCGCATCGTTTGCGCGGGCGGTCAGAGATGGAACCACCTATGTTACCGATGATGCGGCCGGGCTAATCGCCGCCGATCACATGGAGGTGGTGGTGGATTGCACCGGTGATCCCAGTGCGGGCATTCGGCATGCGCTTGCCTGCTTTGATGCCGGCCGTCACATTGTAATGGTCAACGTCGAGGCCGATACACTGGCGGGACCACTATTAGCACAGCGCGCAGCCCAGGCTGGTGTCGTCTACTCATTGGCCTATGGCGATCAGCCTGCGTTGATCGCGGAAATGGTCGACTGGGCGCGAGCAACTGGTTTCAATGTCGTATGTGCCGGTAAGGGCACCAAGTACTTGCCGCAATACCACGCATCAACGCCAGATACGGTTTGGCAGTACTATGGGCTCACACCCGAACAGGCAATGGCTGGTCATATGAACCCAAAGATGTTCAATTCGTTTCTCGATGGTACCAAGTCGGCCATCGAGATGGCGGCGGTTGCCAACGCTACCGGGCTAACGCCAGCCCCCGAAGGCCTGGCGTTCCCACCCTGTGGTGTAGATGCATTACCACAGGTATTGAAACCACACGATGCGGGTGGGCTACTGCACCATAAAGGAACGGTAGAGGTTGTGTCGTCACTCAATCGAGATGGTAGCAACGTCGAGCGCGATCTCCGCTGGGGTGTTTATGTCACCCTCGAAGCGCCGTCGGACTATGCAGCCAGCTGCTTTGGCGAGTATGGCGTGGTGACCGACGACAGTGGACATTACTCAGCGTTGTATCGCCCTTTTCACCTTATTGGCCTCGAACTTGGGATCAGTATCGCTTCGGTTGCGTTGCGCGGTGAGGCCACTGGTAGCGCACGAGGGTTTGTCGGCGATGTCGTCGCCATTGCCAAACGCGATCTGGCCGCTGGCGAGGTACTGGATGGAGAGGGTGGCTATACGGTGTGGGGAAAGCTGATGCCCGCTAACGATTCACTCTCGATTGGTGGCTTACCTATTGGGCTTGCTCACAGCGTGACACTCGTAAACGCGCGCGCCGCCGGTGAAGCCATTCATTGGCAGGATGTGGAAATAGACCAATCATCAGAAGCGGTAAAGATTCGCCGAGAAATAGAAACATCTTTTCAGCCGCCACATAGTGCTAGCGCCACTGGTTAGAGACATGCCGAAGTTTGCCGCTAATTTGACGATGTTGTTCAATGAACTTGATTTTCTCGATCGATTCGAGGCGGCGGCGCGGGTTGGCTTCAAGGGCGTCGAATATTTGTTCCCCTATGATTATGAGGCGGCTGTCCTAAGTGAGCACTTACAACAGCACAACTTAGCGCAGGTATTACATAACCTACCCGCTGGCGATTGGAGTGTCGGCGATCGCGGTATCGGCTGCCATCCCGACCGCGTGACCGAGTTTCAAGACGGGGTTGGGATGGCCATCGACTACGCCACCGCCCTCGGGTGCAAACAAGTAAATTGTCTTGCAGGTATCGCGCCAGCCGGTGTACCAACCGATAAGCTACATGAGACACTGGTAACCAATCTCAAATTTGCGACAGAAAAGTTAGGCGACGTTGGTGTCGCCTTGCTGATAGAACCGATCAACACCATCGACATCCCTGGCTTCTTTCTGTGTCATTCCGAACAGGCGCTTAAGATTATTGACGAGGTCGGATCGAAAAACCTTCAGCTGCAATACGACATTTATCACATGCAAATCATGGAAGGTGATCTAGCGCGAACACTTGAAGCCAATATCGATGTCATCAGACACATTCAGCTCGCCGACAACCCAGGTCGCCATGAACCAGGAACTGGTGAGATCAACTATGACTTCATCTTTGAGCACTTGGACAGCATCGGTTATCAAGATTGGATAGGATGCGAGTATAAGCCAGTCTCATCTACCGAAGCAGGATTGGATTGGGTGCGTCCGTATCTCTAGATATCAATCACTAGGAGGGACTTATCATCATGAGCAAGATTGGTTTCATTGGTGTCGGCATTATGGGTCGCCCGATGGCAGGTCATTTACAGGCGGCCGGACACGAACTCTTTCTGGTCAAACATCGTTCGCCATTGCCGCAAGAATTGTTGGATGGCGGCGCGGTAGAGTGTGGCAGCGGCAAAGAGGTGGCACAACAAGCCGAAATCATCATTACCATGGTGCCGGACACGCCTGATGTAGAACAAGCATTATTTGGTTCTGACGGGGTCGCGGCTGGGTTGAGTGCCGGTAAGACCGTCGTCGATATGAGTTCTATCTCACCGATAGAGACCAAGAAATTCGCGTCTCGCATCAACGAGCTGGGTTGCGATTACTTGGATGCACCGGTATCGGGCGGCGAAGTTGGCGCCAAGAATGCGGCGTTGACGATTATGGTCGGCGGGCCACAGGCGGTGTTCGACCGAGTCAAATCACTGTTCGAGCTCATGGGAAAAAACATAACGTTGGTCGGTGAAAACGGTGCCGGTCAAACTTGTAAGGTCTCCAATCAAATCGTCGTTGCCTTGACCATCGAAGCAATCAGCGAAGCACTGGTGTTTGCATCAAAGGCCGGGGTCGATCCGGCCCGTGTCCGTGAGGCACTCATGGGTGGCTTCGCGGGATCGCGCATTCTAGAAGTGCATGGTGAACGCATGATCAAGCGGACGTTTGATCCGGGCTTCCGTATCGAACTCCACCAGAAGGACCTCAATCTGGCCCTCGAAGGCGCGCGCGCTTTGAATATGACCCTGCCCAATACCGCCAAGACACAAGAGCTGTTTAATGACTGTGCCGACAGGGGTTGGGCGGCCAAGGACCATTCTGCCCTAGTGCGGGCGATTGAGTCACTCGCCGATCACGAAATCGGTCAATCGCCATAGAATTTTATTCTATATCGTTAGAACCGAATGTTATTTGGGCAGCAATCCTAGCGTTTTAGTACCTATGCCACATCGATCATATTGAAATTTCGGTCGATGGGCCGCATTGCACCTGTTTCACGACGCTGATAGGATTGCCGCATGATTCTCGTCCGAACCAACGCTATTTGGATGTGCGACGCGATGTGTTGTCCCTGCGCGTGTAGCCAGGGGAATGCTCGCGGACGTGGTGTTGGTTTGAGCGAACAAAGTCTTACTACTCCCTAACTCTCTCCACTCCCGCGGCATTCCCCAAAGCCTCCTGTCCCGAGGACAGAACGTTGCATAGTTGCCTGTAAACAATAGACCCAAGGAATAAGACTTAAATGTCACAGATCTACATAATTCACGAAAACGATGAATGGACCGCGCCGCTACGCGTGCAGCTCAATCATTTAGGGCTTCCATTCCAGGAATGGTTTTTGGACGATGGACACCTAGATTTGTCGAACGCACCCCCGGCGGGCGTTTTCTATAATCGCATGAGCGCCTCGTCACATACACGCGGTCACCGTTACGCGCCGGAATACGCAGCCGTCGTATTGGCTTGGCTAGAAGGCCATGGCCGACGAGTGGTCAATTCGAGTCGCGCCTTACAACTCGAGATCAGTAAAGTTGCGCAATATGCAGCGCTCGAAGCGCATGGGATCCGTACACCACACACGGTGGCGGCCATTGGTAGTAAGGCAATTATCGATGCAGCGCAGGCTTTCAATGATTCCTTTATCACCAAACACAACCGTGCCGGCAAAGGACTGGGGGTTAGGCTTTTCAAGAACACCGAAGCGCTTAAAGAATATGTGCACGGTGATGATTTCGAGGTGCCGATCGAGGGTATCACGCTTGTACAACAGTACATAGAGTCGCCGGAATCGTTTATCACGCGCTGTGAATTTGTTGGTGGCAAGTTTCTCTACGCGGTGCGCGTCGATACATCGGAGGGCTTCGAACTATGCCCGGCTGACGAGTGCCAGGTCGACGACGCCTATTGCCCGACGACCGAGATCAGCAAGTCGAAGTTCGAGATCATCACGGGTTTCACGCACCCCATCATCGAGCGCTACGAGCGTTTCCTCAAGGCCAATGGCATCGACATCGCCGGAATTGAGTTTGTCATCGATCGTCATGACAACATTTTTACATACGATATCAATACCAACACAAACTACAATGCCAAAGCAGAAACCAAGGCAATGGTCCCGGGGATGTACGCGGTAGCAGCCTACCTCGGTAGTGAGCTGGGGCGTTACAGTGCGGCCAGGGGGGAAAAGCTGGAAGTTGCCACCGCTTAAGCAGGCGACGATTCGACGAGCACATCGATGCGTTGAACCATATTGTTACCCATGCCCTGAAAATTCCAGGGCTGGACATTACCCTCGGCGTCGGTGGCACCTACACACAGCACATGTCGATTGGCCAGACAGTCAAAAACGAATGTCTGGGGCAATTATCAACGCATGCGCTGACCAAAGGGTGTTTGTCCCCTGCACACCCGTTCGGCGAAGCTCCTGACCCATGCCGCCGTCCAGGAGCATGACACCCTGAGACAATGAAACTTCTGGTATTGTCGCCACCAAGAATACGTCTTTGATTTATCGCAGCAGCTTTCGACTTTCTGGATACACACGCAGGCTGGGCACCCTTCCCGCCCACAAATCATTCTGGATGCGCTCCCAATACTCAGTCGTCAAGAGATCGCCATGGACTTCACGAAAAAGCTCGACCAGCGATCTATTCGGGATTCTCAGGCCTGCTTCGATTTCCTCCGGTAGGAAAACGACACCATCTTCGAAATACCAATCTGGCGTATCCTCTTCACCGTAGACAACATCTTTGTTCGTTCTGATCTTAACACCGGTAAACGGCTCCAATGCATCATAGTCATACAGAAACACCTTCAACATCCGGCTGACGCCATAATTTCTAGCGTCGAGATCCTTGTTGAAAATGTTGGCTGCCGCATTGTTCTTAATACAATAGCCCAGATTCACAATCGCAATCTCTGCGTCCGTTGGCGAAGCAGTTTCTAGAAAGACCGGCAAAGGTGTCATTCTGCGCTGGACGATTAGGTACTTAAAAACTACGGCGTCGCCTTGTAAGGAAATACTTTTGCTAGCTTCCCGCAGAAGCTCTTCGAGTAGCTCCGGATCGAACCAAGCTTCGTCAAGCTTGAGATTGTAGTAGATAATATTGTCCAACATGCTACCGGTGCGGTTGATTTCATGGACTCTGCCATATTTTGTCAGTACAGAGTCTATGCCTTCGAACTCCCCCCACTTGTAACCGGCGGTGGGTTTATCGCGAATTATCTTAAGGTTATACGCAGAGCTAGGGGCCGAAAATCCAATTGCGACCGTGCCTCGAAAACCGATAGCCGTTTCCAAAACCTCGTTTGTCCTAGCCAACTCGTCTTGCAGCTCACTCATTACAGCAACTTTGCCAACGTGGTTGAAACCGATCGTTGAATAATGCAGTCCCGACGGCCGTTTGGGCATGATGCTATGAAGGAAAGTCGTCAGTTCATGGTAGTAGGGATTGGTCACGTTAAAGTTCGCGAGCGTCGAGCTAAAAAGATTGTGGGCATCCGCCTCGGTATTCAGAACCGCATCGACGTAGATACCACTGTCATCGTTTAACAGCGCGATGATAAGCGGAACGAGATTCCCCCGTTCCAAAACTATGCGTCCTACGATATATACACCGCGATTTCGATAGAAACCGGCATCTATCGCCTCGATTTTTTGGATAGCTTGAACTTGATCACGCCGACTGAGCACATAATTGAGCCGTTCTGCAACCAATGTGGCATCTCTGGCGAGATTTCCATACGGTGTCGAGAATTTGGGGAGCTTCAAGATTTCGGCAATCGTCTCCACGCTTGCTTGCTCACCACCTGGAAAACTACGGTAAACAATGGTGGACAGGTCAGCGGCCGTATCGCTCGAGGCGCTAAAGGCGTATTCAACCGGTTTCCATTCGCCTTGGTTAATTTTTCGCCGTACCGAATGGATATATGCAAATGCCAAATCCGCTTCATAGCGACCCTCAATAAGTGACAGGTAGCAGGTTTGCACCTTATCCCAGAGATGCTCGTTCTCAGCAACCAGCGGAAAGGCTTCCTTTAACTCGAGACCAAGATCACGGATGCTTATGCTGTACATGGAAAGTCTTTTCTTGCTTAGCGCGAGCGAGGTTCTTGGGTCTTGCTGTTCAAACGCCTGCTTGGCTAAATCGGGAATATGTCGAGATTCAGAATAATAGGTCTCGAACTCCTGCAATATCCATCTCGCAGTCAGCTCGATCTTCTCGGATTCCGATTTCGTACGTGAGATCAAGATTGCGTGCCCGACTTTATCGGTTGCCGAATCTTTCTGTAATGAGGATCGCTCGGTCATTGCGTGTGTCAATCTATGGCGTTAGCGGTTTTCTAAATACTGTCGCCAGGGCGTCCAATAGTACTTCTCCCAACCTTTGCTTACGCCGTCAAGATCATGGTCCGGGACATCTAGGTGTACGAGATCAATGCGTCCTTGTCTGTTCTCCGGTATAAACGTCAAGATTAGAGTGGAATCAGGGTCATCGACTTTAAATTCGGTTGATCGCCATGACTGCACGATAAGCCTTGGGCTAATCACCGCCAACATGGCCCCCGTCAACACGCCGCCAAAGGCTCGAAACTCATCACCTGCTTCGGTCCCGATAGCAACTGCCGCGCCTGTAATCGCGCCGTGCTCAGCCGGGTCGAGATAGGCATCAAACAGTGCATCGGCTGTCGCTGGTAACACTACGCTTTGTCGGATTACGCTTCGCATCCCAAGTTATCCCCCCGTAAACTTGGGCTCGCGTTTCTCGAAAAACGCATTCGTTCCTTCCAGTTTATCTTTGGTCATCGCGGTTCGCACGAGCGCTTTGCTTTCAAAGTTAAGTGCAGTGTCCAATGAGGATTCGAGCGCCCGATCGATCATCACCTTATCACTTCAACCCATCCCCACCAACAGTACTAATTTCCACCCACAATCAGCACAGAAGAAGCTGAATCTCAAGTATCCTCTTGACCTCGGGCTTCGTTACTTTACTTTTGGCACGGCGTGTCGGGGCAGATCATCCAGCACTTGCAACCGTCTCAGGATCTTGTAGGGCGCAAAGTGTTCTTTGGCCCAAGCGCGGAGCTGTTCGAGATCAAGCGAGTTGTTCTCGTTCAGGCTTTCAGCCAACACCGCCGAGCGATTCCGACTAACGAGGTAAAGGTTAACCTTACAGCCACACGTGTTTCTGAAGAGTGGCGAAGTCATTAAACCACTAGCAAACGTCAATGGTATCATGCCGTAGGTAGTGTACGAACCAGTAACGCTAGAGGAGAACAACGCATGCCGAAGCCCTTAGAAGATATCAAAGTGGTGGATCTCACCCGGGTTCTTGCTGGGCCCTACTGCACGATGTTGCTAGCAGACATGGGTGCTGATGTGGTGAAAGTCGAGCGTCCGGGGACGGGCGATGATACACGCGGTTATGGCCCACCATTTGTCAATGGCGAGAGCGCTTACTTTATGAGCGTCAATCGGAACAAGCGCAGCGTGACGTTGAATCTCAAAGATGAGCAGGGTCAGCGCATTCTGGGTCGGCTGCTCGAAACCGCCGATGTGGTGGTTGAAAACTTCAGGCCAGGACAGATGGAGTCCTTTGGATTCGGTTACGAGACAGCGAAAGTGCTCAACCCGCGTCTCATCTATTGCTCCATTTCGGGTTATGGTCACACGGGCCCGAACGCGCAACTACCCGGATACGACTTGATCATTCAGGGAGAAGGGGGTATCGCCAGCCTGACGGGTGACGCCGACGGGCCACCTTATAAGGTCGGTACCTCACAGGCCGATATTGTCGCCGGCATGATGGCCTTCCAGGGTATCCTGTTGGCTTTGCTCGCTCGCACACAAACTGGGGGTGGACAGAAGATCGACATCGGCATGCTCGACTGCCAGGTTGCTCTGCTTACGTATCAGGCCGGCATCTACTTCGCCACCGGCGAGAGCCCGACACGCGCCGGCAACCGGCACCCGACAATCTCGCCCTACGAAACCTTTCCGTGCCGGGATGGCTATCTCAATCTGGCCTGTGGAAACGACTCGCTGTGGCGCAGCTTTTGCGCGGTGGCGGGCCTAGAGGCCCTGGCCAACGACCAGCGTTTTCGCAAAAACTCCGACCGAGTACAGAATAGCGAGCAACTGCGTGCGTTATTGGAACCTGTGATGAAGCAGAAGACCACTCAGGAATGGATCGAGACGTTGCGGCCTCGCGGAATTCCTTGTGGGGGGATTCAATCCGTCAAGGAAGTCTGTGGCCATCCACAGGTGCTCGCTCGCGAGATGGCGATAGAGCTGGAGCACCCAAAGGCGGGTCCCATCCGCGTAACCGGCGTTCCCATCAAATTGTCCGATACCCCCGGGGCTGTGTATTCACCACCCCCGGTGCTCGGTGAGCACACGGCCGAGGTCATGTCGGATTGGCTGTACATGAGCGCGGCCGAAGTAGATAACCTGTACCAAGCCGGCGTCGTCTGAATAGGCAAACCCTTAATGACTAGGCCGCAAGCGCGAACTTCTTCTGCTCCAAATCCGCGAGCAATGATTGCACCTGCGCGTCGCTTAGTGCCACCAAGGGTGGTCTCAGCGCACACCATGACGGATCACTTCGGAAATGGGCGATGATCTGTTTGAGGGCTGGGATCATTGGATAACCATCAATCATCTTGCGTAGACTGGACACATCGCCTTGGAGCATTTCCGCCTCCGGCGTTTGCCAGCGGTCGTATAGGTTGCGGATCGCGGCGGCATTGACGTTGGCGGTCGCGGTGATACAACCGGCACCACCGGCGCGCATTGCCGGCAGCAAGAACACCTCTGACCCCGGGAAAACATCGAGACCTGGAAACTGCTTGAGGACTGATTCAGTGTTGCTCCAGTCACCCGAACTGTCCTTGAGACCAATAACAATAGACGGATAAACCTTGATCAGGCGCTCTATCAAATCGAGGCTGTAACACACGACGGCAATAGCTGGGAAATGATAGAGGTAGATACGCAATCGATCATCGTCGACGCGTTCGATCACTTCTGCGATATGCGCGAAAAGGCCGTCCTCATTCACGGCCTTGTAATAGAACGGCGGCAACAGTAACACACCGCCACAACCGTTTTGCACAGCATGACTCGTGAGTTGTACGGTGTCGGTAAGCGAACAACAACCGGTACCAGGCATAAGCAAGTCGGGACTAATGCCCTCGGCAACCAGCGCATCGAGTAGTTGCATGCGTTCACCTACCGATAGTGAGTTCGCCTCACTGGTGGTGCCAAAGACCGCTAAGCCACTGACGCCTTGCTCGAGTAGCCAGCGGCAATGTGAGACAAAGCGCTCGGTGTCTGGACTGAGATCCGGCGCAAAGGGCGTCAACACCGGAGAGAGTACACCGGTAAAAGATTTGGTGTTTGTCATCGATTACGCCTCTTATGCTTGCTAAGCCTATGTAAGTTTCACAATCTAACCGTGCGCCTAGTCACGCCGCAATTACGGTGCCCGAAGCAATCAGGTCTTCAATCTCCGTCTTCGAATAACCATATTCCGCCAAGATCTCGCGGCTGTGTTCGCCAAGAACCGGGGCGCCACGGTCGATGCTACCCGGTGTGGCCGAAAATTTAACTGGGTGGCCGATCGTCTTGACTTGATCGAGACGGCTATGGGGAACCTTTACTACCATATCTCGCGCCAGCGTCTGTGGTTCGTTATGCACCTGGGCAATATCCAGCACTGGTCCCGCCGGTACCCCCGCTTCCTCCAGGCGCTGAAGCCATTCCGTCACCCTACGCTGCTTGAAGACAGGTGCCAACGCCTCGATGAGTTCCTGCAAGTGCGTCATCCGTGCGTCGTTGCTCGCAAATCGAGGGTCGTCTGCAAGCGCTTGGGCATCCAACGCCTGTAACAGCTTGAGCCAATTGGCCTGATTGGCGGCCCCTACCGTGATCCAGCCATCGGCGGTTGCAAATGCCTGATAGGGCGCGTTGAGCGGGTGCGCCGACCCCATCGGCGCCGACGGCACCCCGGCCGCAAAGGTTATCGCCGACTGCCAATACGTGTGAATGATTCCGGCCTCAAACAACGAGGTATCAACCCGTTGACCCTCGCCGGTCTTGAGCCGGTGCACATAGGCCGCCAATACCCCCATGGCGGCCAGGATGCCGGCGGTGATGTCGGTCATGGGCGCACCACATTTTATCGGTGGCCGCCCAGGCCCTTCGCCGGTGATACTCATCAGGCCAGACATGCCCTGAGCGATCAGGTCGAAACCGCCACGCTCAGCGTAGGGACCGGTTCGACCAAAACCGGACAACTCACAATAAATGAGACCAGGATTGATCTCGCGCAGTGAGTCGTAGCCGAGACCGAGTCGCTCCATCGTACCCTTGCGAAAGTTTTCGATTACCACATCGGCCGTTGTAAGCAAACGGCGACCAATCTCTTGGCCCTGCTCGCGCTTCAGGTCAATGGCGATACCCCATTTGTTGCGATTCATCATCAGAAAGGCAGCGGCTTCACCATCGACTTCTGGCGGCACCATGCGACGGGTGTCGTCACCACCAGGGACCTTTTCCAGTTTAATCACCCGGGCACCCATGTCTGCCAACATAAGGCCGCATGTTGGCCCGGCCATGATATGAGCAAGCTCAAACACTTTGACGCCTGCCAGTGGACCCATCGCTAGCGTCCCCTGAACTCCGGCGTTACCTTATCGAGGAATGCGCGATACCCAATCTGGAAGTCCTCGGTGCCAAAGCACGCAAATCCTTCATCGATCTCTTCATCGGTTAGTGGCGTAGATTCGGCCAGCCGATTTACAAATTTCTTGTGCCACCGCGCCACCAAGGGTGCGCCCTCGGCAATACGCTGGGCGGCCGCATAGGCCTCAACCTCGACTTGGCCATCGGCCACGATGCGATTCACCAGACCTTTCTCGCGCGCCTCCTGTGCATCGAACACACGGCCCTCGAGCAAAATCTCGAGTGTCGTGGCCCGCCCAACCAAAGCGAGCAACCCACGCAACTCTGCGTGCGCCATCACTAGGCCCAGACGATTAATAGGAATACCAAAGCGGCTTGATTTACCACAGATACGTACGTCACAGTTCGCGGCGATCTCCAGTCCACCACCAACACAGATGCCCTTGATCATGGCTATCATAGGATGGCGACAGCTTTCCAGCGCCTCGATGGTTCGACGCATGATGGCGCCGTAGGCGCGTGCCTGCGCCACGTTGGAGCGCTCATTCTCGAATTCGGAGATATCGTTGCCCGGGGCAAACGATTTGTCGCCAGCCCCACGGAGTACGATACATCTAACCTCAGGATCGGCTGAAAGTGTTTCGATTCCCTCGCCGAGCTGCTGCCACATGGACTTCGTTAGCGCGTTCAGTTTTTCCGGCCGGTTGAGCACCACGGTGGCGATGGTGCCCGTGCGCTGGACCACCAGAGTATCAGTCATTTCGTCTTCCCCTTAATACGTTACTCATATTGAGCGTGCTAACGGATCAGAACCCAAACAGAACTAGGGTATCATCTCAGTATGGTCGGAAGGAAACCAAGGGTTGATATATGGCTACACTGAGCGGTGTCACGATCGGTTTTATCGGCCTCGGTCTTATGGGTCGGCCGATGAGTCTAAATCTACATCGCGCCGGCGCCGAGCTGGTGATCTACAATCGCAGCCGCGGCGTCGTCGATGAGCTTGTGGGAGTGGGAATCGAAGCGGCAGCCTCGCCAAAGGACGTGGCCAAACATGCGCCGATTATTGTGCTAATGGTCTCCGACACGCCGGCGGTTGAACGCGTCTTGTTTGGCGATGATGGTGTGACCCATGGTCTGCAGACTGGAACCATCGTGATCGATATGGGAACAACCGCCGTCACCGCGACGCGAAACTTTGCCGAACGGATAAAGGCAAAGGGCGCGGATTATGTTGATGCGCCGGTCTCCGGCGGTCAGGTCGGCGCTGAGGCGGCAGCGCTCGCCATTATGGTCGGCGCCAGCAAAGACGCATTCGCCCGCATAGAACCAGTCTTTAAGGTCTTGGGTAAGAATATTACGCACGTTGGCGAGGTCGGCGCCGGCCAAGTGGCTAAGGCCGCCAATCAAATCATCGTCGGCCTCACCATTGGCGCGGTCGCAGAAGCACTTGCTCTTGCCAAGAGGGCTGGCGTCGATCCGGCGAAGGTACGCCAAGCCCTGGCCGGCGGATTCGCGGCTTCACGCATCCTAGAAGTGCACGGGCTACGTATGGTGGATCAAACGTTCAATCCCGGCGGCAAGGCGACGACACAACGTAAGGATCTTGCACAGGCCTTGGAACTTGCTCAGGAACTGGGGATGGAGCTACCCGCTACTGCGCTTAACCGCGACCTTTACGATAAGCTCATTGACATGGGTGGCGGTGAGCTCGATCACAGCGCGCTGATCAAGGTGCTCGAATAGACTTCAATACTTGTCAGGAACGAACCTGCCCCACCCGGCACAGACTTTACCGATAGAAGAAGTCGACTAGTGTCATCGGCACGGCGGGAATATAGGTAACGATCATCAACATTGTCACCAGTACGCCGATAAAATAGATATTGACCTTACTCACTTCCCAGATATCGGCCTTGGCAACAAAACAAGCGGTGTGATGGGATCAAGGCCGACAAATCACTCGTTCGCCCGGCTTACCCTCGCCGTGCATGCTTTTCGTTGAACTTGCCGCCAGATACCCGTTTTCGTGCTTCATCGACAAGATATTCCAGTGCAGCCGAGACGCCATTGGCCCTGAATGGAATTCCACTCAGCGCGAGCCCCATCTCCACCCCGCTCAAGGTACCGGCAAGGGTAATATCATTAAAGTCACCTAAGTGACCGATTCGAAATACCCGTCCTTTGACCTTTCCAAGACCGGTGCCCAACGACATATTAAAGCATTTGAGGATCTGCTCTCGTAACGCATCGGCGTCATGTCCCGACGGTACCATCACCGCCGTTAGTGAACTGCTGTATTCGCTGGGATTCTTGCACAGAAGTTCCAGGCCCCATGCCTCAACGGCACGTCGTGTAGCTTCCGCATGACGATCATGACGCGCGAACACATTGCTCAAACCTTCCTCCCGCAACATATTGATGGCTTCACGTAGCCCGTAGAGCAGATTGGTGGCAGGGGTGTAAGGGAAAAAACCACTCTTAGTCGTGCCTAGCATGTCTCGCCAGTCCCAATAGGAACGCCTAATCCCAGCTGATTGGCTTGCCGCTAACGCCTTTTCGCTGGTGGCGTTGAGACCAAGCCCGGGCGGTAACATCAGGCCCTTCTGCGAGCAACCGACGGTAACATCGACCTGCCATTGGTCCATACGGTAATCGATTGATGCTAACGATGAGATGGTATCGACCAACAGCAGGGCTGGGTGCTTGGCATTATCCATGGCCTGGCGAACGGCGCCGATGCGACTGGTGACGCCGGTAGAAGTTTCATTATGAACGATGGCGACGGCTTTGATTGCGTGCGCGCGATCCTCCACGAGCTTCGCTTCCACCGTCGCCGGATCAACGCCACTACGCCAGTCGCCGGGGACGAAATCGACGTCGAGCCCAAGCCGCTTGGCCATATTGCACCAAAGCACTGCAAAGTGGCCGGTCTCAAACATAAGCAGCCGGTCGCCCGGTGATAGTGTATTGCAAAGCGCTGCCTCCCAGGCGCCGGTACCGGAGCTTGGGAAGATCACGACCTGACCTTTGGTCTGAAAGATCGACTTCAGGCCATCCAATAACTCATCGGTCAAGCGTGCAAACTCGGGACCGCGGTGATCGATGGTGGGCGCGGCCATCGCCCGCAACACCCGGTCAGGCACGTTGGTAGGACCGGGAATCTGAAGAAAATGGCGGCCTTCGTGATCAGACATGATTCGATTATGCCTGGCAACACTGTAATCCAGCAACCGCGGCTGATGTAAGATGTTATGATTTCAGACCAATCCCATGGATCTCGAGCGCTCGGCCCACACACAAACTCACACCGCGGATACTCGCACCCTCGCCGCGCGTTTCGAACGCGAACTCGAGGGTGAGGTCCTGTTCGATTTATTCAGTCGCGGCCGTTACAGCACAGACGCCTCGATCTATCAGATCGAGCCCATCGGCGTGTTGATACCCCGCAGCGAGCAAGATGTCCGATGCATCGTCGAAATTGCGACAGAACAAGGGGTACCGATCTTGCCGCGGGGTGGTGGCACTTCACAATGTGGCCAGACGGTGGGGCATGCCCTGGTTGTCGATGTTTCCAAATATCTGAACCAAGTGCTGGAGTTTGAGCCCCATGCGACACGAATTCGTGTCCAACCGGGCATCGTTCTCGATCAGTTGAATCGATTCCTCAGACCACACGGCTTGTTCTTTCCGGTCGACCCGTCGACGGCCAGCCGCGCCACAATTGGCGGCATGGCCGGCAACAATAGTTGTGGGGCACGGTCTATCCGTTACGGCAATATGGTCCACAATGTGCGTGCCATTGACGCTATCACCGCTAACGGCGAGTGCTGGCACTTCGGTCAAGTGCCGGCAGATCTTAATGAGCTAGCCGCCAACCTAAGTTATCGCGATCTCGTCGAACACCTACGGCGAATTACTGCCCGCGAGTCCGTCGAGATCGAGACGCGTTTACCGAAACTGCTGCGACGTGTCGGTGGCTACAACATCGATACCATAACAGCAGACGGCCATAACATGGCGCAGTTGCTGGTCGGCTCTGAGGGAACGCTGGCGTTTTTCACTGCCATCGAACTCGAGCTGCGGCCGCTGCCAACCCACAAGGTGCTCGGCATCTGTCAGTTCTCTAGACTCTACGACGCCATGGATGTGACGCGACACATCGTCAGCCTGCAACCGGCCGCAGTAGAACTCGTTGATCGCACCATGGTGGATCTAGCGCGCGAGATTCCGGCTTTCCGCGCCACCATTGACCAATTCGTTAGCGGTGAGCCCGAGGCGTTGTTACTTGTCGAGTTCGCCGGTGATGATCATAGCGAACAGCTACGTCATCTTGATGATTTGGACGAGCTTATGGATTCGGTCGGCTTCATCGGGGCGGTGACGAAAGTCACCGATCCCAAACTTCAGGGCGCAGTTTGGGAAGTACGTAAGGCAGGTCTAAACATCATGATGTCCATGAAGGGTGACGGTAAACCGGTGTCCTTCATCGAAGACTGTGCGGTCGGGTTGGACGACCTGGCTGAATATGCTGATCGCTTGAATCACATATTTGCGAAACACGGCACAAGTGGTACTTGGTATGCGCATGCATCGGTCGGATGTCTGCATGTACGCCCCATCCTCAACATGAAGACCGACACCGATGTCCGTAAAATGCGCGCCATCGCGGAAGAGGCCTTTGCCATGGTCCGCGAGTACAAGGGATCGCACTCCGGCGAACATGGTGATGGCATCGTGCGCTCGGAATTCCACGAAACCATGTTTGGAGCCAAGATCGTGCGTTTGCTTGAGGAAATTAAGGACAGTTTCGATCCGCGCGGCTTGCTTAATCCCGGACGCATTGTGCGCCCACCGCGTATGGACGATCGCAGTCTTTTTCGTTACCGACCTGATTACACACCGCAAAAATTCCAGACCGCACTGGACTGGAGTGACTGGGGTGGTCTAGCCGGTGCGGTTGAGATGTGCAATAACAACGGCGCCTGCCGAAAATCCGATCCTGGCGTCATGTGCCCATCGTACCGTGCCAGTGGCGACGAGCAACACGTCACCCGTGGTCGCGCCAATACCCTTCGCCTCGCCATGACTGGCCAGCTTGGACCGGATGCATTCAGCTCTGACGCAATGGCCGAAACCATGGATCTGTGCGTTGCTTGCAAGGGTTGTAGACGTGAATGTCCCACCGGGGTTGACATGGCGCGTATGAAGACCGAGTTCCTTTACCACTATCGCAAGCGCCATGGTCTTCGTAACAGAGATCGCATGATTGCTTATTTACCGCGTTACGCGCCTTGGGCAGCGCAATTTAGCTTTATCCTTAACCTACGTGATCGACTGCCGGGCCTGCGAGGATTAAGCGAACGACTGTTAGGGCTCAGTGCTCGCCGCCGGTTACCGAGTTGGCGGCCTGATGTCTTTTCCGACGACGTCACGTTCGCTACCGGAAACGTCAATAATGGCCGTGAGGTCGTGTTGTTTGTAGACACATTCAACAACTACTTCGAGCCAGAGAACGCGCGAGCGGCGCTGGCAGTATTGACAGCCGGCGGCTATCGAGTTCGGTTACCACAGCCGCTAGACGGTAGGCGACCGCTATGTTGTGGACGCACGTTCCTCACGGCTGGGCTGGTTGACGAGGCAAAGCGCGAGGCGAAACGGTTGATCGGTGCGCTGCGCCCATATATCGAGCGCGGCATCCCGATCGTGGGTCTTGAACCGTCGTGTCTTCTCACCCTGCGTGACGAGTTCAGGGTCATGTTGTCGGGTGTCGACAGTGACGCCTTGGCCGAGCACGCGCTATTATTGGAGGAATTCCTGGCGTTGGAAAGCGCAGCTGGCACGTTGCGCCTTTCTCTAAAGCCAACACCGTGGCGTCAGGCGTTGTTGCACGGGCACTGTCATCAGAAGGCTTTTGGGGTAATGACCGCGGTCGAACGCACGTTGCAGATGGTGCCGGGCCTCAAAGTAGACGTGATAGAGTCGAGCTGTTGTGGTATGGCCGGCGCCTTTGGGTTTGAGGCGGAACATTTCGATTTTTCTATGAAGATGGGCGAACTCGCGTTGCTGCCCCGAGTAAGGGCAGCCAACAATGACATAGTCGTAATCGCTGATGGAACCAGCTGTCGTCAGCAGATCCGCGATGGTGCACAGCGCGAAGCGCTACACGTTGCCCGCGTCCTGCAGTCGGCCTTGGCCCAATGACGACACGAGACTACTGCAATGCGATCAGCGCTACCGAAAGCAGCAATTGACAATTCCCGGGAGCCTGCCAATGAAGACAACAACGTTAGTAACCCTATCGACAGCTCTACTTTTATTAGCAGACTGCGCACTGGCGGGCAATACATTCGATCGGCCCGTCTACCCGCCCTCAACACCCATGCCTCAACCATCGGTCCGCTATGTGGATCGGCTCGTCGTCAATGCTGAAAACGTCGAACGAACAGTAGCCAAGAATAAGTGCGAATCTCAAGGAATTCGCGAGATAGTTGAGTTGATGAAGCGCGAGAGATTTGAAGAGTTATGGCTGTTTTTGCCCGAAACTTGTAGCTGGATTGAAATTGGCAGACATGTGACCTCTGGACCTGATGAGGCAACGATTAGAGTCGATAGAACATACCTAGCAAAGGCAATGGTCAATCATAAGGAACTCCACTTGTATCATTTTCACCCGCTTGTTTATTTCGAGAGGTGCAAGGATAAGACCAGGTGTGATCAATTCTCTCTACCGATCGTGGCAGGCCAGATTTCCCAGCAGGGATTGATATCCAACTTAAGGTACTCAATGCCCAGTGCAGAGGATATCTATTTTATGATGGACGTCTCGTGGGAGTTCGATCAACGACGTGATGGCGATGGACGAATCATGAACAGTGTTGTGACACCCTATGGCGTCTTGAGTTATGCATTGACCGATGCAGGCGAGAAAAAATTTTTTGAAGAACGAAGCCTTAGAACTGGTGGGTTGTATATAAAGCTAACGGCAGCTAATGCGCTGCTCGATGAGCAGATAGATTCCATCATCAAGAAACACCCTAATGATACAAGAGAGGCGTATCAGCAACTTATACAAAGTCTAAACAACAAGTTTATTCGAATCACCTACACGCCTCTCTGACCATCGCAGAGCCAGATAGATACTTCTAACAATAAGGAATTATGCTTGAAAAGCGTAGCGTCTAGGGGCAATGGTGGGCTAAAATTTTGCCAACACCGTCGCACAAGACATTCCATGGCGGTAGGAGAAACATCATGACCCACTGGGTACGGTTTGAGCATCGCGGCGAGACAAAGTTCGGCACCCTGCAGAACGATGCCGTTACGATTCACCTGGGCGATATGTTCACGACTTCGGAGCCAACGTCGGAGACGGTTGCTCTAGATGAGGTTAAGATCCTGACACCGACGGCGGCGTCTAAGATGGTTGCGCTTTGGAACAACTTTCACGCCATGGCTACCAAGTTCAACCTGACGATGCCTGAGGAGCCATTGTATTTTATAAAGTCCACGGGGTCGTTTCTGGCATCCGGCGAAACCATAAGATGCCCGGCCTCATATGACGGTCGCGTAGTGTTCGAAGGAGAGCTCGGCGTTGTGATCGGGACAGTTTGCAAGGCAGTTGCCGAGGCTGATGCCGATCGATTTATTTTTGGTTACACCTGTGTCAACGATGTCACCGCTTTCGAACTAATAAATAAGGATGCGTCCTTTGCGCAGTGGACACGTGCCAAGAGCTTCGACACATTTGGCCCTTTCGGCCCGATAATCGCGACAGGGCTAGATCCGGCAGAACTTTCGATAAAGACGATTCTGAACGGAGCAGAGCGCCAGAACTATCCTGTAAGTGACATGATCTTCTCCCCCGCGAAACTTGTCAGCCTGATCTCCAAAGATATGACGCTCTTCCCGGGCGATGTCATTACCTGCGGCACCTCAGTCGGCGCGGGTTCGATGAAGCCGGGCAGCACTATCGAGGTCGTTATCGATGGCATCGGCTGTCTTCGAAATTCGTTTGAGTGAGTGGGAACAATATGTACGTCCCACCGGTCTATGTCTTCACAGTGGTTGCCCTAGCAGAGCGCCAAACTAGGGCTCAACCGACCTCAGAGCCTACACACCCACAATAGGAAATAGCGATGAAAATATGTGTTATCGGTGCCGGTGCAATCGGCGGACTAATGGGTGCCAAACTCGCCTTAGCCGGTGAGCAGATCACGTTTATCGAGCGTGAGGGGCCGCATTTGGCGGCTATCAACAAGAATGGCCTAAAGCTGCTTATGCCCGACGAAGAGCTTATAGTCCGCGATCTCAACGCGCTGGCCGACATGGATAAGGCGGAGACGCAAGACATCGTAATCATCGCCGTAAAGGCGTATCAAATCCCACCAATCGCGGCCAAGATGCGAGCACTTTTTGAGCCAAACACAGTGGTTATCACAATTCAGAACGGTCTTCCTTGGTGGTACTTTCACAAGTACGGCGGTGAATTCGAGGGGCAGCGTATACATGCGGTCGATCCAACCGGTGAGATCGACGCCAATATAGAACCCGAACGCATAATCGGCTGTGTTGTTTACCCAGCCGCAGAAGTGGTGTCGCCGGGTATTATTAAACATGTCGAAGGTAACCGTTTCCCCGTGGGTGAGCTAGATGGTTCCCATAGTGAGCGGGTGGAAAGAATTTCCCAGACGTTGTCGAAAGCTGGGTTTAAGTCCTTCGTGCTGGATGACATCCGTTCTGAAACCTGGTTGAAGGCCTGGGGCAACCTCTCTTTCAATCCGATCAGCGCGCTGACACAAGCCACCCTGGTCGACATCTGTCAGTTTTCTTCCACCCGTGAGCTGGCAGCACAAATGATGGCAGAGGCACAGACGATAGCCAACAAACTGGGTGTTCAGTTCCGTCATACCATAGAAAAACGCATCGCCGGAGCGGAAAGCGTAGGTAAGCACAAAACGTCGATGCTGCAGGATGTCGAAGCGGGTCGGGAGCTCGAAATCGAGGCGCTAGTAGGCACGGTGGTCGAATTCGGAAAACTTACTAACACGCCAACGCCTCACATAGACGCGGTCTACGCTTGCACCAAGCTGCTCGATAAAGTGATGCGTGAGACAAAAGCCTCGCTCAGCCTGCAAAGCGTGGCTTAATACCCGGTTAGCTTCGGGTAGTATGATCCATGCGGCGGGGCAATCGCGCGGTCATGGCCTCGATGTGCTCGGGACCGATACCGCAACAGCCGCCGACGATCTGTACCCCGGATTCGACCCAACTGCGGGTCTGGGCGGCGAAGGCCTCGGGCGCCACGATGTCGACGAAGCGCCACTCCGGCATCTCGAAGTAGCCGGATTCGGGATAGGCCGAGACCGGCCCCGACCAGTGCCGGAACAGGATCTCGAGCGCGGCCGTGGTCTCGTCGGCACAGCTGTGCATCACCCCGGCGACCGAACCGCCGATCCGCATGACGGGATCGATCACCTGCGCGAAGTCGAGCTCGTCGTTGCCGTGCATAGTCACCCTGCCGTTCACGGTGGCGTGCACGCTGAACCCGACCCAGACCGGAAGGCCGGTGGCGACCGCCGCCTCTAGCGCATAGCCCGCCTGCTCGACGTCGCACATCATCTCCATCAGGATCATCTCGGCGCCCGCCTCGGCGAGTAAATCCGCGAGCTCGCCATAGGTGGCCTTGGCCTCCCTTGCCGTCGGCACGAACGCGGGATCCGACTTGCCGGTACCCGGCAAGATCGGCTTCATGGTCGAGAGCGAGCCCGCCACCGCGACGGGATGGGGCGGCGCCGTTCGGTCGCGCGCCTCACGGACGATGCGGACCGCGTTGGTGTTGATCTCGGCCACCGCATCGTCCAGGCCGGCCGGCGCCAGCATGCGGCGCGAGGAGGCAAAGGTGTTGGCGGTCACCACGTGGGCGCCGGCGCGAATGTAATCCTCGTGCAGCTGACGCAGCAGCCCGGGATGGGTCAGGGTCGCCCGGGCGCACCACGCCGCGCGGTCCATCGGCGCCCCGCGGCGCTGCAACTCGGTGCCGGTCGCGCCGTCGACCACGATGACATCGCCGGCCTTGAGCTTGTCTTCGAGCGCAAACATCGGACTCTCCCCCGGTACTTGGTCGACTTGCGGGAGCCGGGTTGAAGAATGTGGCGTGATCGCGCGGTCGGCACGCAGTGTCGCTCACATAATAATCAGATTAATTACCCGTCATTGCCCGTGTCGTTCTTACGATGTCCCAAAGTCTGTACAAAGTCGACAACTACTATGACCAGAACGCCAATAATGATGAACCAAAGCGGAATAGAACCTATCATCAGGGCGTAATACCCCAAGAAAACGACGACCATAACTGCGGAAATTACCCCGGCGATTAGTGTAACCATGAACCGTCGATGCCTCCGTCAGTTTTCAATAACTTTTGTGAGCCAGCGGGCCGTCCGCAACAGCCGTGCGTCGTCGCCTTTCGGCCCGACCAGTTGCACCCCTATTGGCATGCCATTTGCCCCCTGCAGGAGTGGCAGCGTAATCGCCGGCGTCCCGCACAGCGTCCATATCGTGCAGAAAATCGGACTGCCGGTCGACTCCAGACCCACCGGTGCCTCGCCGGTGGTCGCAGGGGTGAGAATGGCGTCGTATTTCGCAAATATCTCACCGAGGATAGTGTTGAGCAGAGGGATTCGGCCTACCGCGTCATTATAGTCGACAGCGAGGCAAGCCCGTCCACGCCCGATCATTTCGCACAGGATGCCACTCAACTTGTCCTTGCCTTCTTCATACTCGCGCCTAAAGCTCCTCGCGAGATCCGCCTCCATAATCGTACGATGCCAAGCTACGGCGTGATCGAACGCCTCAGGTAATGTCACTTCCTCAACGTTCTCGCCGAGATGGTCAACGAGTTCCGAGAACGCCGCTTGTGTCTCCTTGTGCGCCTGCTCCCACATCGGCGTTTTAATGAAGGCGAACTGTGGTGGCACGGGCGGATCCGCCGCTACCGTTTCTACCAGGTTAGGTCGTGCATGGGGTCGGGTATCGGGATCCGATTCGTCAAATGCTATCAATTGCTGGGCAAGCAACGCCACGTCTTCGACCGTGCGCGCAAATACGCCGACCTGATCTAACGGGCGCGATTGCTGCAGCACCAGGTGCCGAGAAATGAGACCATGGGTTGGTTTGTAACCATAAACGCCGCAATACGATGCCGGCCGAATGACCGATCCATTGGTTTGAGTGCCAATAGCGAGCGGCACCATGTGTGCAGCCACGGCCGCGGCAGACCCACTGGATGAGCCGCCGGGGGTGCGGGCTGGATCGCACGGATTCTTTGTCTTGCCCGGTGAATAAACCGCAAGCTCTGTGGTAACCGTCTTGCCGATGATGATTGCACCCGCCTCACGCAATAGCGCTACCGCGCGTGCATCGACATCGGGTTGACGACCCGCGTGCAACACTGTGCCGTCTTCGGTCGGCATGTCGTCGGTGTCAAAGATATCCTTGATGCCGACGGGAACACCGTGCAGCGGGCCTAGGGCTTCGCCTTTCCGCAATGCGAGGTCGGCATCGTGCGCCTGCTTCAAGGCATGGTCCGGATCCAGGAAGGCCCAGGCGCGGACCGTATCCTCAACGTCGGCAATGTGGTCAAGGCAAGCCTGCACTAGCTCCTCCGACGTAATCTCGCCCGCGCGAATCGCGCCCACCGCCTGAATGGCGTTCATTTCAATCAATTCCATATGGTCTGGTTGCTCGCGATGTAACGTCTGTAGGTGAGACATCATGACCACAAAGTGCTTGTGATTATCTGACCGAGTAGATCTGTTCAGGCAACCACAGCGCAATGCCTGGGAAATTATAGAGGATCACCATGGCGAGCAGCACCACCATGAGGAACGGGAAGCACCCCTTGAAGATCTCCATCAGTTGAACTTCGGGCGGCGACACCCCCTTGAGGTAATACGCCGCCATCGCCATCGGCGGCGTCATGAACGAGGTTTGCAGATTGAGCGCCACCAATATACCGAAGAACAGCGGGTCAATGCCAAACACTTCCAGCAGCGGCAGGAAGATCGGTACGAAGATGATGATGATCTCGCTCCACTCCAACGGCCAGCCGAGCAGAAAAATAATGAGCTGCGCAATGATAAGGAACGTTACCGTCGGGTTCATCAAGCCGCCGAACGACAGATCCACGCTCGTCACGAATTCACTGATGACTTCATGGCCGCCGAGGTAGGAAAACACCGAGGAGAACGTCCAGGAACCGACAAACAACCAGCACACCATGGCCGAAGTGCGCACCGTCAGGTAGACGGATTCCGTGAGGGTCTTCCTTTGTACGCCGCGCCAGCCAAGGCCTCCCAGCAAGCCGACGAAGAAACCGATCTCGAGCGCGTATTTGGTTATCTCCTCTTCCTCGAGCAGGAGATACGCGACAATCAGATAGAGCGCGCCGAGTGCCAAGCCGGCAACGGCACCGAGCCCTGTAGAGCGCATCAAGGCGCGACCGGCTGTCGTCTTTGGCTGAAGCCACGCAAGCATTGATGACCGCCCACCGAAAAAATGAAGGCCAGCGGCGACGGCAAGGCTGATGATGACGCTAAGACCCGGCCCCCCCGGCAACGCCCGGTTTTCCGGCAGCGACGCGCCGATGATGTCTATGTCTTCCATCATCCGCAGTAAGAAATATGGGGAAACATACAGCACGAGCACGATCACACCGCCGACCGCAATTGCTCCCAACCGGCCGTGTTCCGCCCGACCGTATTTTTCGACCCAATCAGGGGTATCTTTTCCGCCGAGAATCGCGCCGAGGTGATAACCCACGGCCAACACCAGGCCACCAAAGGCGCCCACTGCGGCCGCCTCCGTTGGCGAGGCGAAGCCAAACAGGATGGCGCCCAGGACCGACATGATCAAAAGCGCGAGTGGAAGAAAGGACGTCAGCATCATCATGAGCAGCAGCCTCACGGGAATATCTGTCTGCTCCTTGGGCGGCTTGGGTGCCAAGCTGGGGTTGAGCATGGCCCGTCCTACCACGTAGATCATGTAAAGCCCCGCCAGCATCATGCCCGGAAACAGGGCGGCGGCATACGCCTGGACCACAGAGATGGCGGTCGTCGCGGCATAGACGATCAGCATGATACTCGGCGGAATCAGAATCCCAAGGCAGCCACCGGCGCAAATGACACCGGTGGCAAACTTGCGGTCATAACCGGCTTTCAGCAACGCCGGCAAAGCCAGCAGTCCCATCAGCGTCACCACTGCACCGATGATGCCGACGGCGGTGGCGAACAACGCGCAGGTCGCGAGCGCGGCGACGGCCATGGATGCGGGCACGGCACGGGCCGCAATATTGAGACTGAAAAACAGCCGATCGACAATGTTGGCGCGCTCAACGATATAGCCCATAAACAGAAACAGCGGTACCGCCACTAAGACATCGTTGATCATCACCGAGTACGTCTGATTAACCAGCAGATCGAAGATGTTGTTATAGAACCAAGGCTGGTCGGCGTTGTAATAGGCGTAGAAACCGAAACCGACACCCATTGCGATCAACGTGAAACAAATGGGGAAACCGAGCATAATCGTAAGCAGTAGTATCCCCAGCATGAGCAGGGCGATTTGCGGGTCAGTCATCTTACGCCCCTTTCGCGCTCGTGCTCTAGACGCAGTTCGCGCTCGATCTCAAGCTCTCGCGCCCGAAGTATCGCGACCTCGGTCTCCTCCACGTCCTTCTCCACGTCGTGCAACCGTTGTGGCCATTTACCATGCTTCATACACAACACGCAGCGCAGCACTTCCGCAATCCCCTGCAGCAGCACAAGGAATGCAGCGATCGGAAGAAGCGTCTTCAACGGAGCCACCGGTACGCCGGCGGGGCTGTTGATGCTGATCTCCCCCCATGGTCCATTTGGACCCCAAGGCTGGTAGCTCCAGGACTGGGCCGCGTAGTCGTAGCCCGCGTAGATGAGCGCGGCCATGCCCGGAAAGAGAAACAGGATAATCAGCGTGAGCTCGATGCCCGCCTGGACGCGCGCCGGCCACAGCCGATAGATCACGTCGCCACGCACGTGCGCGTCCCGGGAAAGGGCGTAGGCCCCCGCCATCATGAACAGGGCGCCGTACATCGTATAGCTTATGTCAAAGGCCCACGCGGTCGGGTCTCTCAGCGCCTTGCGGACAAACACCTCGTACACGTAGGCAAGCGTGAGCACGAGGATGCACCAGGCGAAAGCCTTTCCCACCCACGCACTCAAGCGGTCGATGACGAACGGAACTCGATCCATTGTTTTGTTCTCAAACGGGGATCGGGTGAAACCTTAAAGAACCGGGGCGGCGCTCACTGCGCCGCCCCGAACGTCGATCAGACAAACTCAGTAATCACCGACCGATCCTTTACGCGAACTTCGGCAGCTCACCCGGGAAGTAATGGTCGAAAGCGAGCTTGTAGTCGCACTGGTTAAGAAGGTAATAGAAGGATGCCCGGTGGGCAAAATCCTTCTGCGACTTCAAGACCTTAGCGAAGAACGGATCCTCGGCCTCGAGCTTGCTGATCATCACGTCCCAGGCAGCGAGCTGCTTGGTCATGATCGACTGCGGCGTGCGGTAGGCCCCGACGCCCGCCTTCTTGGTCAGCCACTGCAGGTCATTGGAGTAGCGGTCTATTCCCAGCCAGAAGTTGGTCGAGGACGCTGCCGCGGCCGCGTGCTTCAGGACCGCCTTGTGCTCCTTCGGCAGTTTGTTGTACTTCGTCTTGTTGAAGATGATCTCGAAGAACTCCGCCGCCTGGTGGTAGCTGCCCATCATGTAGACCTTGCTCACATCGTGGGCGCCAAAGCTTCTGTCGGACGTTGGGTTGTTGAACTCGAACGCCTCGATCACGCCGCGCTCCAGCGCCGGCACGATCTCACCGCCGGGAAGCTGGGTGACCTTGAGGCCCATTTCCTGCATCAGGTCGGCCGCCAACCCGACGGTGCGGTACTTGAGACCGACCATGTCCTTGGCGTTCTTGATCGGCTTCTTGAACCAACCGAGTGGCTGGGTCGGCATGGGCATGGCGAAGAACCCGACCGTGTTGATCCCCAGCTTGCCGATCAGCTCGTCATAGAGCTCCTGGCCACCACCGTTATGAATCCAGGCCAGCCCAAGATGGGCGTCTTGGCCAAAAACCGGACCCGTACCAAATAGTGACGCTACTTTGCTCTTGCCGTACCAATACACGGTCACCCCGTGGCCGGCGTCGAGCACGCCTTTGTGGACGGCGTCTTGCACGCGGAATGACTTCACCACCGCGCCGGAGACTAGATAGTTGATCTTCAGGCGGCCACCCCCCATCGCGTTGACGGAGTCAACGTACTGCATGGCCATATCGTTGAAGATATCCTTTGCGCCCCAGGCACCTTGCATCTTTAAGGTAACCGTCTGCGCCCGGGACACCATGGGAAAGCCCAAGGTCGCGGCGCCAGCTACACCAGCCGCAGTAGCCGCGCCGGTTTTGAGGAACTTGCGCCGGCTGGTCTTCGTTGTTGCCTTGCTCGTATCACGTTGCTTCATGAATTCACCCTCCTTTGTAAGGATCATCACTACTTAAATATTCAAACGGTGTACGACCAACCACAATCACCGCCCTTTCTCCGCTAAGCTACGTCCGGCGCACGTTCAACGCGGCCGCTTGACACAAATCTTGCGGATTATGAGAGTCTTGGTCACTCCTCCTATGCGTGGTTCCACGCGGGAATTCTTGTTGTCGCGCCGCCTCAAACCCAGGCGAGGTATCTCGTATACCACATATCGTGTCACCGGGACAAATTAGACTTTGTCCACATTTGTCGCCAAAAGTACAAGAATACGCCGACACAACCCTTCGTTGCGGTGCAACACGACTGGCACCGGATACCCGATACTCATAGGTTCTTGCAGACACCTCGACATCAGGCGACGCGATCACGGGGTTCGCGGCCCGCCAACACCGCATCGAGATTGTCCAGCGCCCTGAAACCCATGGCATCCCGCGTCTCGCGCGTCGCGCTGCCGATATGCGGCAGCAAAAACGTGTTGCTAAGCTGCGCGAACGCCGGGTCTATGTTGGGCTCATTGTCAAAGACATCGAGCCCGGCCGCGGCCAGCTTGCCTGATCGTAGTGCCGCAATTAAGGCCGCCTCGTCGACAATACTGCCGCGAGCGGTGTTAACCACGATGGCACCATCCGGTAGAAGCGCAATCCGTTCGGCGTTGAGCAAGCGCTGCGTTTCGGGGATAGCCGGACAATGCAGCGCCAGGACATCACAATGCGGTAACAGCGCCTCGGGGGTTTCGTGATAGGTAGCACCTGCTTCAAGGTCTGGTGGTAGACGCCGGCGGTTATGGTAGTGAATGGTCATATCGAAACCGCGTGCCCGCCTTGCGGTGACCTGACCCACCTGGCCCATGCCAATAATACCAAGCCGCTTACCGGTCAACTGGGTACCAACCATAAAACTCGGGCTCCAGCTGTTCCATTCGCCCGCGCGTATCAACCGCTCACCTTCGCTGGCACGTCGGGCTGCGCCCAGCAGCAACAATATCGTAACTTCAGCCGTCGCATCGGCCAGCACACCAGGTGTGTTGGTAACGGCAATCCCACGCTCACGCGCCGCATGGAGGTCGACATGATCGACACCGACGGACACATTCGCAATCACTCGAATCGTATCAGGTAGACGCGCTATTACATCAGCCGACAGTCTATCGGTGTGGCACGCAACGATGCCGGCGGCCCCGGACGCCAATTCTATTAGTTCGTCCTTGGTATAGAGCCGATCTTCATCGTTGAAGCGTGGATTGTAGTCATGGCGAAGCCGGCCTTCGACGGCTTGGGGTAGCTTGCGTGACACCACAACGATTGCCTTGCTATTCATTTGTTGCCTCTGTTGTTGTGCTCGCTCGCCTTTATGCTTCGCCGCGCGCGGGATAGTTCTTTGCTATCACAACATCAACGGCTGCCAGTATGTCTTTGAAATGCGGACGCGCGAATGGCATCGTTGCGATAGACGATGCGTAAAGAGTCTGATCCGGCTTTACCAAAAACAGCCCCGGTTCGCTAAACTGATCCGGCTCAACCACGCCGCTCGATGTCTTACCAATACTGGTCGATACATAAAGCCCCCACTCACGGGCCACAGCCATGCTGAGGCCATAACCGATAGGCGTGTTTTCAAGTCTCCATTCGTCCTTGGCCGTTTGCGCCCGCTGCTTGCTGTCGCTACTAATGGCAATAACCTCGACCCCTCGTTTCTTGAATTCATCAATGTTGCGGTCCAGCTCCGCAAGATATGGCCTGCAGATAGGACAGTGAAGGCCGCGGTAGGCGACGATCATGGTGAAGTTCTCGGGCTTTTGGTCTGACAAACGCCACTTTCCGCCTGCTAGTGTATCTATCTCCAGCTCAGGTGTTTTCGTTCGTGGCTTTAACATAGCCATGATGTTTCTCCTTTATAAATTGTTTAACGTCCGATGAGATATCAGGCCGCGCCCAGCTCCGCCCGGACTAGCGCTGCGCCATTCCGCAGCGCGTGCAGCTTGCCGCGAGCGACATCGCGCGAAAGCGGCACCATGCCGCAATTCGTGCAGGGGATAATGTGATCGACCGGCACGTGTTGCATAGCCTCGCGGATGGTCGCGGCCACTTCTTCTGGTGACTCGATGTGGTTCGTGGCAACGTCGATGACACCCACCATGATGTCTTTACCTTGAAGCAGCGCCAATAACGGTATCGGCACCCGCGAGCCCGCACATTCGACGGACACCTGATCGATCCGGCTTTTGGCGAGCACCGGGAAGGTCTTCTCGTATTGCGACCATTCATCGCCGAGCGTCTTCTTCCAGTCTATGTTCTCCTTAATGCCGTAGCCGTAACAGATATGGACCGCGGTCTTGCAGCGCAGTCCCTCAATCGCGCGATGTAGCGCCTCAATCCCCCAGTCCGCCACCTCTTTCAGGTACACGTTAAAGGCGGGCTCATCGAGTTGAATGACATCGACGCCGAGCGCCTCCAGATCGCGGGCCTCCTCGTTTATGACGCGCGCGAACTCGAACGCCAGGCGTGGCCGATCTCGGTAATACTCATCGGCCAGGGTGTCGACGATGGTCATCGGGCCGGGGATCGTAAACTTGAGCTTCTTCTTCGTGTGGGCCCGGGTAAAACGCACTTCATCGGCGTGCACCGGTCGCGGACGTACAATCGGGCCAACTACCGTCGGACAATCCGCCTCATAGCGGTCATCGCGAATGCCGATACGCTGGCGTTTAGCGAAGTCCACACCGTCGATGTGCTCGAGAAAACCGTGAACAAAATGTTGTCGGAACTGTTCACCGTTACTAACAATATCGATCCCCGCCACCTCTTGTTCCTTGAGCACGATCAGTGCGGCATCGCGTTTACCTTGCTCGAGCGCCTCACCCGAAAGCTGCCAGGGCGCCCAAAGCCGCTCTGGTGCCGCAAGCCAAGCTGGCTTGGGAAGACTGCCGGCGATGGTAGTCGGTAGCATGGGTTCCCTCCGTCAGTCAGAACGCCGCCACCGCACCGTCGCTGCGTGGATCGGTTGCCCCTTCCAGAACGCCGGATGGATGTAGCACGATGGCACCTGCGTGCCCCATCGCGTCATCGAACTCTTCGACGATACTGATCTCGTGCCCAGCGTCGCACAATGCATCGATCACATCTTTCGCAAAGCGTGCCTCCATCCTCAGATCGGTTCGCGGCGCACCCCATGTGCGGCTAAGCACCCATCGCGGCGCCGTAATCGCACGCTGCAGTCCCTGACCGTAAAACCCGTAGCGCGTAAACACGGCCGCCTGCGTCTGCGGTTGGCCCTCACCCCCCATGGTGCCATAGACCATGACGCGGCCGTCGTCGAACAGCGCCATGGCTGGGTTGTTGGTATGAAACGGTAGACGTTGCGGGCGAATATAGTTCTGCTCTTCCTCGTTTAGCGAAAAGCTACTACCGCGATTTTGCCATTGGATTCCCGTATCGCGCAGGTTGACACCAGAGCCGAACTCCCAATAGATGCTATGAATGAAGCTGACGGTTCGGCCTTGCGCGTCGACCGCCCCCAGCCAGACGGTATCGCCTGGCACCGCTACCACCGGCCACGGCATTGCTCTCTCTCTATCGATACCGGCCGCTAATTCGGTAAGCGCTGCATCGCTCAAGAATTGGCGTGGGTCCACCGCCATGTAGACCGGGTCGGTTACGTGTTCATTGCGTGTAAGAATCGCGCGCTTGGTCGCCTCCACCAGGCCATGGACATGGGCAAAACCGTCTGCCTCGTCACAGCCCAAGCGATCGAATAGGCCCAGAATCATGAGAGAGGCCAGGCCTTGGCAGGGTGGCGTCACGTTATATACGCTGCCGCAGCGCAACGTCGTTGTCAGGGGCTCGCCGACTTGAGCGTGCTGCCGCGCAAGATCATCCGCCGTCACTGGACTGCCGATGCGTGCAAGGTCGCCGGCGATCTGCCGCGCTAGCTCGCCACGATAAAAGTCTTCGAGCCCGCTCGTGGCCAGCCGCGCCAGCGTGTTCGCAAGCGCCGGCTGTGTGAACAGGGTACCCGCGGCCGGTGGCCGGCCGTCCACAAGAAATGTATCTGCCCACCCCGGCACATCAGCAAGCTCGTCATGTTTGTCGCGGGTAAAACGCTGCTGGCTCTCACTCACCGGAAAACCGACGCGCGCATAATGGATAGCCTCCTCCAGCAGACGCGCCAACGAAAGCTTACCACCCCATTCGGCACTGATCTCAAGCGCAGCCAACCAACCAGAAACAGTCGCGGCCACCGTGTTGGCGGCGAGCGCACCCCGTGGCGGCACAACGTCTAGGCCTTGCCGTCGGTATAGATCCTCGTCTACGGCCATACCCGCGGCCCCGACGGCGCTGATGGCGATTGGCACGCGTCGGTCCGGCTCGCTGACCAGCCAAAAACCATCTCCGCCAAGACCGTTCATATGCGGGTAAACCACCGATATCGTCGCGGCCGCCGCCACTATGGCTTCGATGGCGTTGCCGCCCTCGCGCAATATCTGTAATCCCGCTTGCGAGGCGAGATGATGGGAGGCAGACACCATGCCACGACTCGCTTTCACTGCTTGTAGCATTCGTCAGTCCTCTAAACCTAAGATTACCGAAGACAATAGCCCTGCGGCTAATGGCGCTTCGATTCGGCGAAGCACGTAGCACTTAGTCGATGCTTTCACTACAGAATGCTTGCACAACTCAAGGCCAAGCTGCGTCGTTGTCGGTGCCATAATCGCGCACGACTTCAGCCACACGTATACGGAATCTAGAAAATATTTCGTCCTTACCTAGCTGTTGCGCCACTCGATGCTCGGCGTGTGCCTTCCAGGCCTCAACCGCCTGGGGATCACGCCAAAACGAAAGTGAAACGTATTTGCGCTCGTTGACCAGGCTTTGGAAGCGCTCAACGGAGATAAAGCCATCGATCTTATCCAATTCCGGCCGCAGCTTAGCAGCAAGATCGAAGTAATCTTGTGTACGACCGTCCCTCATCTCGACTTCGAACACTACTGCAATCATATCGGCTGTGGAGAATCTATAGGTTTTATGACAAATGTTTATCGGCGTCGATATTGGGTCGTACCGAAAAGATTCTCATGCGCCTTATTATCAAACTCTCGCCGCAAGTCCTTGAGCACGTCGATGCCACGTCTAACCGCAGGTCGCATCTTTATTATTTCATACCAACGCTTAAGATCGGGAAACTCGTTTAAATCCTGTCCCTGCCGTTCGTGCGAGCGAAGCCAGGGGAAGGTGGCAACATCGGCAATCGAGTAGTCGTCGCCGGCAAGGTATGCGTTTTCGGCGAGGCGTTTGTCGATAACACCATAGAGCCGTCGCGCCTCGTTGGTATAGCGATCAATCGCATAGGGTATCTTCTCCGGTGCGTAGTGGCGAAAGTGATGATTCTGCCCGAGCAAGGGGCCGACGTTCGCCATTTGAAACATCAGCCACTGAATGACGCTATAGCGACCATTTGTATCGGATGGCATCAACTTGGCCGTCTTTTCCGCCAGATACATCAGGATGGCACCGGATTCAAATAGTGAGTAGGGCTGACCGCCCGACCCATCGTGGTCAACAATGGCGGGCATCCTGTTGTTGGGACTTATCTTGAGAAATTCAGGTTTAAATTGATCGCCGGCGCCGATATCGACGGGAATAATATTGTAAGGCTGCTCGACCTCTTCGAGCATTATTGAGACCTTGATCCCGTTTGGCGTAGACCAGGTGTAGAAGTCAATCATAGTCCGAAGTCGATGATCCGCAACACTAACGATTGTGGTGAACCATTTCTGCCAAAGAATGCGCCGGCGCAATTTCCTCGGTCAGGTCTTTATGAAGGTGTTTGCTTATGTGGCTGGCAGAAAACATGCCGATCACGCGCTGTGTATGCGTTGATTCATCGACATCGACAACCAACATGTGGTGACGCTCGACCTGGCGTAAAGTCTCAATGATGTGGCCCACCTGTGCATTTCGCACACTGATCATATTCAGCGCGGTGATGGCAGAATGTGGTGTCATGATCGTCTCAACCTTGATTTGGGATCGCTTCACACGGGTCTCCTCGACGACTCTTATAGGCTGCTCTCCGATGATGTCGTTCGCAGTAATAAGCCCGATGATCTGTTGGTTGTCATCGATCACGAACAACAAGCGAACGCCGGCGGTTTTCATCTTTTGTAGTGCGCCATCGATAGGCATTTCCGGATCCACCGTCACCGGATGAACATAATTGAAATCCGTCATCACCGTAACGGCAGGGCTGTCGAGATGGACCACCAACGGTGGTTCCGGTGGATGTTGGTATGTCGTCTTTGGCTTTAGCGGTATATAGGAAAGCGTGGCAAAATCGTGTTTCATCGCTGGCCTCCTCGCGGCAAATCTGACCCCATGGCTGCTGCCATGGGGTCTCTAAGTCCAGGGGCATCACGCGCACCGGTGGTAGCTCGGCGCCCTAACTTATTAGAAGTGCTCTGACCGCCAGTGTGCCGGCCGCCGTCGGTCTGCGCAACCGTGGACTACAAAAATGCGTCCTCAAACGCATAGGACGACAACGTGACAGGCCCGTCGCGGGTGATTAGCACCTGCTCCTCCAGTTTCACCCCCTCGTGGCCGCCAACTGCACCTGTATACGACTCGACACACACCACCATATCCTCGGCCAACGTACACTCATAACCCTCACCCTGCGCAAGGTCTTCGAGATAGACGGCCTTGGGGTATTCATCACATAGCCCGACGCCGTGAATCATTACCGAGTAGCGGTTGGCTACACACTCTGGCGGAAGTTTGAAGCCTCGGTGCGCTAACTCAAACATGCCGACACCGGGTTTTAACAATGCTGTGTTGTGTTGGATCTGCTCGTACGCAAGCGCGTACAGCCGGCGCTGTTCATCGCTGGGCTTATCGTCGCCACAAAGCCAGCTGCGTGAGATGTCGGCGCAATAGCCGTAGGGACCAATCAAATCAGAATCGAAGCTAACCAGGTCACCCGCTTCGATTACCCGATCGCCACACTCCTGGAACCAAGTATTGGTGCGTGGGCCCGATGACAATAACCGAGTCTCTATCCACTCACCGCCGAGGGCAATGTTAGTCTGATGCAACAGCGACCATAATTCGTTCTCACTAATCCCTGGCCTTAACGCCTCGCGCATCCGTCGCATGCCTTCCTGACATACCGCAATCGCGATCTTCATGGCCTTAAGTTCTTCTATCCCCTTGATAACACGTGCCTCTTCCGCCACCTGCTTACCGTTATGCAACGAAAGACCGTGGCCCACTAAGGCGTCAGCTCCCTCCGGATTGACGTTATCGATCGCGAGCCGTTTATTGCCGCCACCGTGGGCGGCACAAAGACGTAACGCACGGGGTTGTGCAGCACCCACACCTGCATATTCGAGGTATCAGTGGCGTAACGAATATTGATGGGATCAAAAAAAATGACGGCCGCATAATCGCGCTGTTGGAGTTGTTGCCGAATTCTTGAAAGTCGATAACGCCTTAACGCCTTGCGATCGACGCCGTCTTTGTTCACCACTGTTTACCACTTACGCCAATCGGGCGCGGTTAAAGTTGTTGCAAGAACCACAAGTGAACGTGCGCGCTAGTTAGGCGCGGGGTTAAATCTGCATCCTAGGTTCTAGATCCAATAACTGAGACCGGTCCAACGCTCAGACTCTAGTCTTTCGGTGCTAGACCCTCGCGTCTTCCGGTAACTCGTCGGCCGCGGGCATGCACTCGCCCGGCGTTCGGTACTTGACCAACCTTACCTGATACCAGGCGGTATACGTACCATCGGACACTTTTTTAATTTGCTCGCGGGACACCACCTCCACCGGCTCGCCGATGACACACTCACAGCCTTCAGGAGAAGTGTCAGTTTCAGTCTCAAGCTGGTCTTTGACCAGTTGCAGTAGCGTTTGCTCCAGATCCGACGGCGAGCCAGCCCGAGGCCGCGGCGTGATGTGCAAAAAACGCGCAGACTCAACCTTTACTTGCACCACCTCGCATGTCGATTCGCAACCCATTTATGTACTCCTCGTTCTCTTGTTGCGATAGCATAATGTTAGCATCACCGGCACTTAATCCACCGTCGCGGTTTCCTTTGTTCCCTTGACGTGAATGCGCTCGTCCAACTGCGGTACCTTGATCACCGACTCGATCTTGCGTAGCTCTTCGAGCGGGATGTGGCAGGCGATGGCATGCCCGTCTGCTGCCATCTGCACCGGCGGGCGCTCATCTTCGCAAACCTTACCGAGCTTGCGCGGACAACGCGTGACAAACGGGCAACCCGCCGGCGGGTTCATCACGCTCGGCAGATTACCTTCGAGCACGATCTCTCGTTTGGTCACCTCCGGGTCGGCAATCGGCACCGCCGACAACAATGCCTCGGTATAGGGATGATAGGGTGGCGAGAAGATTTCCTCGGTGCTACCACGTTCCATGATCTGCCCTAGATACATGACGACGATGCTGTCCGCGAGATAACGCACCACACTCAAATCGTGGCTGATAAACAGCAGCGTGGTCTTGTGCTCGCGTTGGATTTCCATGAGAAGTTCGGTGACGGCAGCCGCCACCGACACGTCGAGCGCCGACACCGGCTCATCAGCAATCACCATCGATGGATTACCGGCGAAGGCACGGGCTATACCGACACGTTGCTTCTGGCCGCCGGAGAGTTGGCGTGGTCTACGAAAATAGAAATCGCGCGGTAGTTTGACCACATCTAGTAACTTAAGCACGCGCTCGCGAATCTTCGCTTTGTCACTCTCGACGCCAAACTTCTTGATCACGCGACCGATTTGGTTGCCGACGGTGTGACTGGGGTTGAGCGTGTCGCTCGGACTCTGGAATACCATCTGTAGCGAGCCGATCTGCTTGGTATCGCGCTGCCGTACCGCTATCTGAGAGATGTCGTTACCCTCGTGACGCACTACGCCGCTGGTGGCAGTCTCGAGACCCATTAATACCTTGGCAAACGTCGATTTACCGCAACCGGACTCACCGACAATAGCCACGGTCTCACCGCGCCGCGCGTCGAAGTCTATGGCCTCGTTGGCCTTGACCAGTTTAACAGTCTTACCGGCGATCAGTGCCGCGATGGATCGGTCATGTATCTCGTAGTATTTCTGCATGTTGTTAATTTCGAGAACTTTTTCACCGACCTCCATCGGCGGTTTCACCTCGCCGTGGGCCACTTGCTTGCCGTAGTCAATCTCTTGCCAACGCAAACAACGTACCCGGTGATCGGTGGCACCGCTGCCGGTGACCGATGTCATCGCGATATTCTTGTCGTCACAACGTCCGCCTTCAAAGAAGTCGCAACGCGGACCGAAGTTACAACCGCGCGGGCGCTCGTGCGGAAGCGGCAGCTGACCGCGAATCGGCTTTAGTGGCGCCGCGTTCTTGTCGGCGGTCGGCAATGGAATGCAACCAAACAGTCCGTGGGTATAGGGATGCTTGGGCCAGGTGAAAAGCGAATTGATGGTGCCTTCCTCCACCACTTCCCCGGAGTACATCACGAACACGCGATCGCAGGTCTCTAGGATCAGCCCAAGGTTATGGGAGATGTAGATCTGCGAGGTACCGTATTTTCTACTGATATCGGCAATCAACTTGACGATACCCGCCTCCACCGTCACGTCCAACGCCGTCGTCGGTTCGTCGAGTAACAGCAGTGAGGGCTGTGACAAGAGCGCCATGGCGATCACCACGCGTTGCTGCTGACCCCCGGAAACCTGGTGCGGGTAGGCCGCCATCACGCGTTCCGGATCGGGCAGCTTTACATCGCTTAGCATCTGCACGGCGCGATCGTACGCCGCCGGCTCTGGTATGTGTTCGTGCGTAATCGGCACCTCCATGAGCTGGGTGCCAATGGTGAGGCTTGGGTTCAGCGCCGCGAACGGCTCCTGATAGATCATCGAGATCTCCGCCCCCCGCAGTCGACGCAGTTCCTCGTCACTCATCTTATTGAGGTCGCGCCCCTTGAACTTGATGCTGCCGCTCTTGATACCGCCGTTACTACCCATGTATTGCATAATGGCCATGGCCACCGTCGACTTGCCGCAACCGGATTCACCGACAAGGCCGATGGTCTCGCCCTTCATCACCTCTAAGGAGAAGTCGATGACAGCGGGAATCTCACCGGCACGGGTGTAATACGAGAGATTGAGATCTTTAATCTCTAACACCGGTTCGTCTCTGCTATCTGCCATCGCCGCCTCCTAGTCTCTGAGCGAGATTTCGCGCAGGCCATCGGCCAACAGATTGAAACCGAGGATCAATGACGAAATCGCAATACATGGGAACAGGGTCATATGTGGGAAGGCAATCGCCATCTGCCGGGTCTCATTGACCATGCCGCCCCAATCGGGGTCGGGCGGCGGCAACCCGAGTCCGAGAAACCCGAGCACACCGATGGTGATGATGACATAGCCCAGTCGCAGGCAGGCGTCCACGATTAACGGGCCGCGTGCATTCGGCAGGATCTCCACCAACATGATGCGCCAGGCTGGCTCGCCGCGGGTCTGCGCCGCCGCCACATAGTCGCGGTTACGCAGATCGAGCACCAGTCCACGTACGATACGCATCACCCCCGGTGCACTGGCAAAGGTGATGGCGATAATGATGTTGAGCCCGGAGGCACCGACGGTGGCGATGATAATAATATACAGCACCAAAACCGGAAACGAGAGGATGATGTCGGCCACACGCGACAGCACGTCGTCGACCCAGCCGCGCATGTAACCGGCCGCCACCCCCATCAAGATACCTACCGTATAAGCAGTAAGGGCGGCGAGTGGCGCATAAAACAGCACCGTGCGCGAACCCCAGATGAGGCGTGACAAGATATCTCTACCAGTATTGTCGGTACCGAGCCAAAAAGTGCCACCTTGGGCGAACGCGGTGCCGGGTCTGGCGAACGGCTGCAGGTGGGCGTTGGGCTCGAACGGCGCAATCAGCGGCGCCAATAGCGCGACGATTACCCAGAAAAACACCAGTCCGGCGCCGATCATGCCGACCCAGCTTTCCCGCAGCAATCCGAAGGACTTGATGGCGCGCATCAAGGCGGCGCCAAAGGTGGGGGCTGGCACGCTGATAGTAGTTGCATTTGCCATTGTCGGTCCCCCTAGCTAAAGCGGATACGTGGGTTGAGATAGGTGTAGCCGATGTCGGCGATCATCTGCGTGCCCACCGCCACGAACACGGCCACCATGGCGCATGCCTCAAGCAGCGCGATGTCCTGATTGAGTGAGGCCTCTAGCAATAGCGCCCCGAAGCCCTTGTAGGCGAAAAAGAACTCCACCACGATCACACCCGATAGTAACCAGTTAATCTGCAACATGATGACGGTAAACGGTGCAATCAAGGCGTTGCGCAGCGCGTGTCTCATAATGACGCGCTTGTAGGGCAAACCCTTGAGCACCGCCGTGCGTATGTACTGCGTGGTCATGACCTCGGCCATGGAAGCCCGTGTCATACGGGCGACATAACCGAAGTCGTACGTGAATAGCACTAACACCGGCAGGATCAATTGCTTGAAGTCGAATCCGTCGGCCATACCACTGGTGCCCGGTAATAGCTTCAGGCCGAAAACGAAGATCGCGGCGAAGATGACGCAGCTCGCGAATTCGGGCACCGAGGTGGTGATGATACTGGTTACCGATATGGTGCGGTCGAGCTTCGACCCCTCCCGCATCCCCGCCAGAATGCCGAGTATCAGCGACACCGGAATCATGATCGCAAACACCCAAAAACCAAGGATCGCCGTGTTCCATAGGCGACCCCATAAGATGTCATTCACCGGCCCTTTGAAACGCAAGGAACTTCCCAAGTCACCGGTGACGAAGTGGCCGAGCCACAGGAAGTAGCGCTTGTAGGTCGGCTCGTTATAACCATGTTGCTCGCGCCACATCTCGCGTTGCTCAGCCGACACGTACGGGCCGAGCACGCGGGTGGCGACATCACCCTTATAGAACAGGTTGGTTTCAAGCAGGATAAATAACACCATGGACACAATCACCATGGTGAGGGCCATGAAACCGAGTCGCTTGAGAATGAAGATCAACATCTGTCAGACCCCCTTTTGCTACTTTTTTATAGGGCCGAAAACCGCTGGTAGCGGACCTCCCGGCGTGCGTTAGCACGCCGGGGGCCTAAGCGCGAGTTACGCGTCTATCCAGACCTTATGGAACTGATGATATAACGTCGGATGAGTCTGGTAACCCTTGACCTTGTCGCTGTGGGCCGAGAACACCGCGCGGAAGAACGGATTCACGATAACGGCGTCGTCTTGCAATACCTTCTCGACCGCCTCCATCGCCTGCCGTCGCTCGGCCACGTCCAGTTTCGATTCGGCGTTGGTCAACAACCGATCGAACTCGGGGTTGGCGTAATTGGTCTCGTTCCACGGCACGCCGGTGCGATAGGCCAGGCTCAACACCATGGTGCCCAACGGCCGGTGCGTCCATGATGTCAAGCTAAACGGCGCCTTGTTCCACACATCCCAGTACTGTGCCGCCGGCATCGGGTTGATCTGTAGATTGATGCCGGCCTTAGCGGCGTCTTCCCTGAGCACGGCGAGGCTGTCTTGCTCCCAGGTGCCTTGGGTGTTGCCGACATTGCACTTGAGATCGATACCGTTGGCATGACCCGCTTCGGCCAATAGCTTCTTGGCGGCCTCGATGTCTTGGTTATAGTCCGGCAGCTTGAAGTACTCGGGATGGATCTCCGCCACATGATGGTGCTGGCCAAGACTACCCAGGCCACGGTGTGCCACTTCGAGGTTCTTGCGGGCGTCACAACACTTCAAGAGGGCTTGCCGCAGCTTGATATTGTCAAACGGCTTCTTGTCCACCTGCATACGTATAACACCGGTCTGGGCGGTGTTCGCCTTGGAAATCTTCACCCCCGGAATGGCTTCGGCCGCCTCTAGCGTGGTCAGATCCAATCTAAACATCGCGTCTACTTGGGCCGATGCAATCGCGGCGACCGCGGCCGAGGCATCCGCGCCGACATCGATATAGCGGATCTCATCGAGATAGACCTCGCCGCCCCAGTAGGGCTCATCACGCCGCTTTAGTATGGCCTTTTCGCCGACCTTGAGCTCGGCCAGCGTGTAAGGCCCGGTACCGACCGGATTCGCAGTCAGGTTGCCACCCTCTTTCTCGAAGTTGCGATGTACGATAGCGGTCGGGTAGTTGTACAGGTTCTCCGGTATCGACAATACCGGCGAGTTGAGTCGAATCTTCAGCGCGTGATTGTCGATGATCTGTATCGCCCCATCGGTCATGCGCTTAATGGCCTTGCCGTCTTTGTCCTTCTCACCGGTGTCACTCAACATGGCCGAGAACAGGCCTAGATTGGAAGAACCGGTCTTGGGATCGAGCCAGCGTGTGAAATTGAAGGCGACGTCCTCGGCGTTGAAGTCAAGCCCGTTAGACCACTTGATGCCCTTGCGCAAATGGAAGGTCCATTCGGTGAGGTCATCGCTGGCCTGCCAACGCTCGGCCAGATACGGGCGCGTTACGTTGTCAGGGCCGGTGACCGCCAAGTGCTCAACCATATGCCGCGCGACGTTGGATTTCTCCACCCAATCGAAGGTCGCGGGATCGGCCATTTCTTGTGCCCGCATGGCCATGCGTAAGGTACCGCCCTTCTTCGGCGTGCCGGCCACCATCTCGGTCGCCTTCTCCGCCATGTCGCCCGCCTTCTCGGCCATCTCCTCACCCTTGCTGCAAGCCGCTAGGGTGTAGGCCGCAGCCGCCGACAATCCCAGAAGCGTCGTCGTACGCAAAAACTCGCGACGGCTGATCTTACGATTCTCGAGATCATCGATGAGTTTGGGAATGGCCGGATGGGGATAGTCTTTGTAGCTTCTAGCCATACTCTGCCTCCTCCATTATTCAAAGATTTCTATTTTAAGGCGCGCAAGCTTAGCGCCTTGCATAAAACAGGAATATCGTGAAACTGAAGTCACGATAAACCATCTGTAGCGGGGCTGCAACCGCGCACCAACGACCTAGAAGCACTTAAATACGACATCCGGGTGACGCATGCGGCCATTATCCTCATAGTCATTAAGGAAATAGACCGGGCGCCGACGCCATGGATTCAGATCAAGTTTCGGGTGGTTTACAAACACCATCACAGCCATTTTGTGGTCTTAGCCTTGCGTGCTAATTTAGGGAAATACGCCGGTAGGAGACGATGCAATGATCTTTCGTGCACAACGTCCACGCTTAATCATCGCCGCCTTGGCGACAATGTTGGTGACTGCTTGTTACCAGGCCATTGCCACTCGCGACGATGCGGAAACCCATCTGCCCGCGGTTAAGTCGGTACAACTAGACACGCAACCCCAGTTAATCGCGTCGGCCGGCGGCCTCGCGACCACGGTTAATCTGCTGGCGACAAATAGCGAAGACGTCCAGACATTGTGCTCGTTTCCGGCGCGGCTTCACCCAGCAAGTCAGTTGTTTTTGGACTCATATGTCGCCGGCAGGATGGCGACGCACGAGTTCCTGCGCGTGTTCTCGCTGCCGAACTCTGACTATATTCCGCTAGCGCGATGTTTTGTTACCATCGTTGTCGATGGCATACCCATGCCTTAGGACACAAGGTTTTCGTTACAACTCTAGAAACAACCATTCAGAGGAATTTCAAAGATGCCAAGCAACGTCGTTAGAACCAAGCTTGAGAATCGATACGACGAATCCGAGCAGCAAGCACGTACTGACCTTGCCGCCTGCTATCGGCTGGCTCAGCGCTTCGGATTCAGCGAAATAATCTGGAATCACATCACCGCCCGCATTCCTGGTCCTGAGAATCATTTTCTGCTGCATCAATTTGGATTGCGTTATGACGAGGTGACGGCATCGAATCTACTCAAGGTCGACCAGGAAGGGCGCGTAATTGACGGCCCCGATGATATCAATGTCACTGGTTTTGTTATCCATAGCGGCATCTATAGCGCTCGCAAGGATGTCGCCTGTGTGATGCATACCCATAGCCCAGGTGCGGTCGCGGTATCTGCGCTCGGACGCGGACTTATTCCCATGGCCCAGGGTGCGATGATGTTTTACGACAATACTGCCTATCACGACTACGAGGGCCTCTCAACCGACGTGGCCGAGCGCGAACGGTTGGTGGCCAATCTCGGCGACAAGTGCGCAATGATCCTCAGAAACCACGGTGTGCTGACGGTTGGTCGCAACGTCGCCGAGGCGTTCATGCTTATGTACTATTTGGAAGACGCTTGCCGACTGCAGATGCAAGTGCTGTCGAGCGGTGAAAAGCCGCAGCTCCCTCCACCAGAGGTATGTCAACGCGTGCGTGAACAATACAAGGAGTGTTGGCCCGGTAAATACGAATGGCCTGCCCTCATCCGCCTACTCGATAAAGAAGATCCCAGCTACCGGGACTAGAATCCAATCTGCGCGCCCGTCGTCGCCGCCCATCGAGCAGTAGCTTATTAAAGTCCGAGGAGGCTCACATCGTGCGGAGAAACACGCGTCGCGGCGCCCGTCACACCTCGGCACGATATGAAAACGCATTTTATGCACCAATGCTGTCGGATTGGCGTAATTTCGAGAGTTGGGAAGCGGCCGGCTCACAGAACGCAACGCAACGTGCTAACGGACTCTATAAGCGTATACTGGCTGAGTTTGAGCCGCCGCCGTTGGATCCGGCGATCTGCGAGGAACTCGATGATTTTGTCGCGCGGCGCAAACATGAAGGTGGGGTTGCCGCCGCCTAGACCAGGGTGCCTTGGTATGGATAAAGCATTCCTAGCCCATCTACACAAAGAGACCGATGATCTGCGCGCGGCTGGACTCTATAAGACCGAGCGCATCATCACCTCACCGCAACAAGCCGCGATTAGCGTACAGGGTGACACCGAGGTGTTGAACTTCTGCGCCAACAACTACCTCGGTCTCGCTAATCACCCAGTCCTGGTCGACGCGGCCAAGAAGGCGCTTGATCGTTACGGTTTTGGAATGTCTTCGGTACGCTTTATCTGTGGCACCCAGGAGGAACACAAACAATTAGAAAACCGACTAAGCAGTTTCCTAGGTACGGAGGATACCATTCTGTACTCATCCTGTTTCGATGCCAACACCGGTTTATTCGAGACCCTGCTAGATGAACGCGATGCGATTATCAGCGATGCGTTGAATCACGCGAGCATTATCGATGGCATTCGGCTGTGCAAGGCGCGCCGACTACGCTACGCCAACAACGATATGAAGGAACTGGAAGCGCAGCTCAAGGACAGCCAAGATTGCCGTTTTCGTTTGATCGCAACCGACGGCGTTTTCTCCATGGATGGCGTCATTGCCAATCTGCCCGCCATATGCGATCTGGCAAACGAATACAACGCTATGATCATGGTCGATGATTCCCATGCCGTCGGGGTTCTCGGTGCGCGAGGACGGGGAACACCGGAGCATTGGCGCGTCCAGGATCGGATCGATATCGTCACCGGCACCTTGGGTAAGGCATTGGGTGGCGCTTCCGGTGGCTACACATCTGCCCGCCAAGAGATTGTCGAATGGCTGCGTCAACGCTCACGGCCGTATTTATTTTCGAACACGCTGGCGCCGGTGGTGGCCGCCACTTCACTGGCGGCACTTGACCTGCTTGAAGGTAGTGACACGCTACGAACGCGGCTGATCGAGAACGGCCACTACTTCCGAACCGGTTTGCAGCAGCTTGGTTTTACCCTGGTGGAGGGCGAACACCCGATTGTGCCGGTGATGCTAGGCGAAGCAGCGCTCGCCCAACAGATGGCAGAACGGTTGCTAAAGCAAGGCATATATGTCATTGGATTCTCTTTTCCGGTTGTGCCCAATAATAAAGCGCGAATCCGGGTGCAACTTTCCGCCGCGCATGAGCGAGATCATCTAGACCGAGCTATCGCCGCGTTTGCCACGGTTGGCCGGGACCTTGGTGTCATCGACTGAATACGCAATGAAAGCATTAGTGAAAAAACACAAGAAAGTCGGTATCTGGATGGATGACGTACCGCAACCTGGGGTTGGCCATAACGATGTATTGATTAAGGTAACCAAGAGTGCGATTTGTGGTACCGATATTCACATCTATAACTGGGATGAATGGTCACAACGCACGATCCCGGTGCCGATGACGGTCGGGCATGAATTCGTTGGCGAAATTGCCGAGATCGGTGGCGAGGTCGCAGGCTTCAAGGCCGGTGATCGTGTTTCCGGTGAAGGTCACATCACTTGCGGCCACTGTCGTAACTGTCGAGCCGGCAAACGTCATCTTTGTCGCAACACAGTAGGTGTTGGCGTAAATCGACCGGGTAGTTTTGCTGAATACGTGGCCATCCCCGCCGCTAATGCATTTCGATTGCCAGACGCTATTGGCGATGACATCGCCGCTATCCTCGACCCGCTCGGCAATGCCACCCATACCGCGCTTTCATTCGATCTTGTAGGTGAAGACGTGCTCATTACCGGGGCTGGGCCCATCGGTATCATGGCGGTCGCGATCGCCAAGCATGTCGGTGCTCGTTTCGTGATCATCACCGATGTAAACGATTATCGACTCGAGCTCGCCTCGACGATGGGCGCAACTCGTACGATCAACGTCGAACGCGATAGCATCGATGAAGCCATGGGTGATCTTGGCATGAAGGAGGGCTTCGACGTGGGGCTCGAGATGTCCGGCAACCCGCAGGCGTTGCGCGACTTACTACGGGTAATGAATCATGGCGGTAGAGTGGCGTTACTTGGTATTCCCCCTGGTGAGACGTCAGTAGATTGGGCCCAATTGATATTCAAAGGCCTCCACTTGAAAGGCATATATGGTCGCGAGATGTTTGAAACCTGGTACAAGATGTCATCACTTCTGCAAAGCGGGCTCGACATGGCGCCGATCATTACCCACCGTTTCGCCATCGACGATTTCGAGAAGGGGTTCGAGGTCATGCGTACGGGTCAATGCGGCAAGGTGTTGCTAGACTGGGCCTAACGTAATGTCATAATAGTTTCTTTAGAAAGTCGATCACATCCGGCGGTTGTACTACTGCAACTCGAATCAACTCATCGAAATGGTGCGTAAGCACACGGATATGCTCGGTCGAGTTAAAAACAAAATACATGTTGCCGAGATAGATCGCCACCCGCTTGGGGCCGAAGATGGTGAGCGGCGCCGAGTAACGCTTCGACCCATCGTACAAGAACCAGCGGAAGGTCGGATAAAGCTCATCCAGCAGCACGATCATCCAGTCTATCTGTGCCCGCCGAGCCTTTGCCGACAGGTTGCCCCACACACCCTCGCCGCGGGTGAACCCTTCGAGTGACTGAAACGAGCTACAAGCTTCCATATCGGTTTCGGGCCGGCGACTGTAGGCCAGTTGGGCTTCGGTTTGTTCGATACGCGCCTTCGGCACTTGAGTTCCGTACTCACCGTACTCATAGCGAATCACTTCCTCCGTCCTAAGCAAATCGGGCAGTGTGGTTGGGACATAGCGGATCTTGTAACCCAACGCCTCCGCCTGCCAACGTTGCAGTCTGGCATCACCAGGCAACGCGCTCCCGGCCTCAACCTCTAGTGCCCGCGAAAGCACATCGGTGCCAAGCTGTCCCTCTTGGCTCAAACCCAAGAGCCAATCGGTACTGACCTGTGCCTTATTGGCAATGGCGGCAATGGTCTCGGCGCGCGGCAATCTATCGTTGGCGTCGGAGAGCAGCTGTGACAACGTCGAGCGGTCCATGCCGACCGTGGCCGCGAAGGCCGAACGGCTGCGGCCCGATTGTTGGATGACACTAGTCAGGCGCTCCCTAAAAACGCCGACCATTTCGTGCCTACGCATATAGGACCCCACGCCCTCACAGGGGCGCCTTTTTATAAAGTTAGCATATGTTTTATATAATCAACAAATAGGATCTATTGTTACATAGTGCGACATAGTGTGCGTATTCCCACGTTGTACATAGGGGATTAGTTTGGTAATTATAAGATGCGTGGGGCTCGTGATGTGCACACCCTTCAATAGGTCGCGGGGACCTAACCATGATTCCAATAGAACGACAAATCCCCCGCGAGTCGGAGCACTATCAAGGACGTGGTTTCGAATGGCCGACGCTTGTGGTCGCCGTTTTGATTTACGCCGGCTTCGCGGGCTTGACCTGGCACTACCATGCCTTACCGTGGTGGTTGGTGTTGCCAGTGGGTGCTTATTTGGTGGGGTGGCATGGCTCACTGCAACACGAGGCCGTGCATGGTCATCCCACCCGCCGGCCCTGGGTGAATGAGCTTCTGGTCTTCCCGAGTCTTTGGCTTTGGATACCCTACCGGGTCTACCGTGTTACCCATCTCCAGCATCATGCGACGCCATCGCTCACCGACCCCATCGATGATCCCGAGTCCTACTATCTAACCGCAGAGGCCTGGGAACGCAGTGGCGCGTTTATGCGCCTCGTCTGGCGTATCAACAACACCTCAGCCGGTCGGTTGTTGATCGGCCCACCTATCGTCGTGACCCGTTTACTCGTCGCTGAGGTGCAACGTCTTACCCGCGGAGATACGTCAATGGTATCGGCCTGGCTATTGCACGTTGTTTCATGTGGCATCGTGCTATTCTGGGTTTTATCGATATGTCGGGTACCGCTTATCGATTACCTTATCTTTTTTGTTTACCCCGGTATATCGCTGACGTTGTTGCGCTCGTTCCTGGAGCACCAAGCGCATGACGAACCAGGGCACCGCACCGTGATCGTTGAATCGAATCCGATCATGTCTTTGCTCTATCTCTATAACAATCTGCATGTGCTACACCATGCCGCGCCCCATGTGCCTTGGTATCAATTGCCAAGGCATTACCACAAACAACGCGCCGTGTTGTTGGCCAACAATGGTGGCTACCGTTACCGAGGTTATGGCGCGGTAATCGCACGACATCTGCTGCGACCGAAGGAGCCTGTTGTTCATCCTTAGATTTTGTCGCCAGGCGATTGGTGGCTGATAGGCAACCAACATGATGATCGCAAGCCTGCCAATGTATGATCTCCCGGAGTTGAGGACAGCGACGGACGCGTGGTGGTCGGGAATGGCGGCAGCATTGCGACGCGCTGGTATCGATGCCGTCCCTGCACAACTGACCCGGGTCGATCACGTCGCCGCGGTGTGGCGCGACCCAAACCTGCTTTTGAGTCAGACCTGTGGCTATCCACTCGTGCGTGATATGGCCGACATCTTACAGCCCGTCGCTACCCCCATCTACGACGCGCCGGGTTGTGACGGCCCGAATTATTCCAGCGTGATCGTGGTCTCTGCCGAGCAGTCGGCCGACGATATATCGGCACTGCGCGGCGGCGTCTGTGCCGTCAACCACCGGGGCTCACAGTCTGGTTACAATTGCCTACGGGCCCTTGTTTCGCCACTGGCCGAGGGCAAACCCTTTTTTGCGCGCGTGATTGAAACAGGCTCGCATGCACGTAGCTTAGAGACGATCTCCCGCGGCCAAGCCGATGTGTGCGCCATCGACTGCGTCACCCATACCTTGCTTGCGCGCCATCGGCCACAGGCGCTCGCCAATACCCGCATATTGGCCCACACATCGCACACCCCGGGCCTGCCCTACGTGACCCAGGCGGCGGCAAGTCTGGATCTCGTCTACCGGCTACGCGAAGGGGTCATGGCCGCATTTACTGATCCAAGTTTGACCAATGTGCGCGCGGCATTGCTACTGGTGGGGGTCGAGGTGTTGGATGTCAGGAGCTATAAAGGCATCTTGGCCATGGAAGCGGCGGCGCAAGCCCAGGGTTATAAAGAACTCCGCTAAAGCCGGCAGCTGTCGGCGCTGTCTTTAGGTGTCTGTATTTCCCGCGAAGACGTCGGTATATCCCACGCAAGCTCAGCGTCAGGGGCGACGCGCACCTGCCAAGTCATGCACAATAACGCTCCATGAACGGCCAATCGACACCCAGGCAGTGGGGTGCGCTATGGTTGGATGTAAATCTGGCCACCATGGCATCCATTGTTCCGCAAACCTATGGCGCCATCGAAGATGGCGCGCTCGCTGTCAAAGATGATCGAATCTGCTGGCTAGGGTCGCGGCGCGATTTGCCCAAGGAAACGCCGACCGACATACCTATATATAGATGTGATGGCCGTTGGATTACGCCGGGGCTAATCGATTGTCACACACACCTAGTCTATGGCGGTGATCGCGCCCGTGAGTTTGAGTTACGTCTAACCGGCGTCAGCTACGAGGAAATCGCGCGCCGGGGCGGTGGCATTCTGTCGACGGTCAAGGCCACACGCGAAGCCAGTGAGCAGGAGCTGGTAGATGCAACGCGGCCACGCCTGCAGGCACTGATGGCAGAAGGCACCACGACGATAGAGATCAAGTCTGGCTATGGTCTAGATATCGAAACGGAAGCAAAGATGTTGCGCGTGGCGCGGGCACTGGCAGGTACCAATCCGGTTACGGTTGTCACCACATTTCTGGGCGCACATGCCGTGCCCGCCGAGTACGCAGACTGCTCAGATGATTACATCGAGTTCGTTTGCAGTGAGGCGTTACCGGCTATCGCGAAACAAGGGCTTGCGGACGCCGTCGACGCCTTCTGTGAAGACATCGGCTTTTCTCGTTCGCAGACCGAACGTGTCTTTCAGGCAGCACAGGCGCTTGGGCTACCAATAAAACTACACGCCGAGCAATTGTCCGATCTCGGTGGTGCCCAGCTGGCAGCACGTTATGGCGCATTATCTGCCGATCATCTCGAGTACGTCTCTGAGGAAGGCGTGGCGGCGTTGGCGTCGGCCGGTGTTGTGGCGGTATTGTTGCCCGGTGCGTTTTATTTTCTAAGAGAATCGAAACGGCCGCCTATCGACCTATTCCGTAAACATCGGGTACCCATGGCGGTGGCAACCGATAGTAACCCCGGCAGCTCACCGGTGGGCTCGTTATTGCTCATGCTCAACATGGCATGCACACTGTTCGCACTGACACCGGAGGAAGCACTTATGGGTGTTACCGACAACGCGGCCCGTGCCTTGGGGATGGCGGATACGATTGGAACATTGGAGGTCGGCAAAAAAGCGGACTTTGTCGTTTGGGATATCGACCACCCGGCCGAGCTCGCTTATCGCTTCGGATTTAATCCTTGTTATCAAATAGTCAAACACGGACTAACGGTCTGAATAGACAATACGCGAGAAACGGGCATGAACCACATACTGGATCTGGATAGATACCCGCTACACCGACTCGATAGTGAGGCGGGACGGGAATTGGTGACAAGCTGCCGAGCGGCATTGAGCGAAAAGGGTATGTTTAATCTTGATGCCCTCGTTCGGCCCCAGGCGCTAGCCCAATGTGTTGCCGAGATAAAGCCGGTTCTCGATCGCGCCGCGTTCACGCATAGACGAGATCACAATATCTATTTCCGCGACGACATTTCGGACATTGCGCCCGACCACCCAGCTCTGCGGCGTTGTGAAACGATCAACCATACGGTCTGTGCGGATCAGATCCCGGATAGCGTCGTCTGCCAGCTATATGAGTGGACGCCCTTGATTGAATTTCTGGCTGCGACCATGCAAAAACCGCGACTCCACCTTATGGCCGATCCGCTTGCTCGGGCCAATGTCCTCGCCTATCGTGCCGGTGAAGCGCTCAATTGGCATTTTGATCGGTCGGAGTTTACGACAACGTTGTTATTGCAATCCCCCGAACTCGGCGGCGAGTTTCAATATCGTAACGACCTCCGATCCGAGAGCGACCCGAACTACGACGGCGTGGCACGGTTGCTGGCAGGTGCAGATCAGAAAGTTGAGACGCTGCCGCTTTCGCCTGGAACGCTGAATGTGTTCAAGGGTAGATACACGGCACATCGCGTGACGCCCGTACAGGGCGAACGCGAACGCATGGTCGCCGTGTTTTGCTACTACGAACGGCCGGGTGTCGTATTCAGCGACGATGAGCGTATTGGTTTCTACGGTCGCGCCGGGGCCTAGGACCAACCCGATGACCGACGAAGTGCGGGCCCACGACCGACACGATTCGGTAGCGGTCGATATCGGTGCGCTCAGGCGAGAGCGACTCGCTCGGCTGCGCAGTGTTCTAAAACAAGCTGACGTCGCGGCCGCCCTTTTCCTAGATCCCATCAACATCCGTTATGCGACAGACGTCAGCAATATGCAGGTCTGGTGTCTCCATAACCCGACCCGCTATTCGTTCGTGGCCACGGACGGGCCGGTTGTCCATTTTGAGTTCGTGAGCTGCGAGCATCTGGCCCGCGGCATCGACACCATAGACGAGGTCCGTCCCGCCATCGCTTGGACCTATCTAATGTCGGGGCCTGAATCGCAGGCCCGAGCTGCTGCGTGGGCAACAGAGATCGCCGATCTCGTTGTTCGACATGGGGGTGGTAATCGCCGGATGGCGGTGGATCGGCTCGATTTTGTCGCCTTCTTGGCATTACAGAAGCTCGGGATCGAAACCATAGACGGTCAGGTACTGGCGGAACAAGCGCGGGCGATCAAAACGCGGCAAGAGCTCAATGCGATTCGCAATGCCATTGCCGCCTGCCAAGCGTCGGTGCAGGCAATGCAGACGGTCATGCAACCAGGTATGATGGAACGTGACTTGTGGTCGGTGCTGCATCAACAGAACATCGCATCGGGTGGTGAATGGATAGAGACCCGACTATTGGCGTCGGGGCCACGCACCAATCCGTGGTATCAAGAATGTTCGGACCGTATAATCGAAAAAGGCGATCTGGTGACGCTGGATACCGACCTCATCGGGCGTTATGGCTACTCATGCGATATTTCTCGAACCTGGCGGGCCGATGGTGAGATGGCGAACGATCAACAACGCAGGACTTACGCCCATGCCTACCGCCACCAGAACCGATTGATGGATCTCATTGGTCCTGGGGTAACGTTGGGAGATCTGGCAGCGCGTATTGGTGAGCCACCCAAAGACCACCACGTGTACAGCTGCCTAGTGCATGGCATTGGCATGTGTGACGAGTATCCCGTCGCCTTTTGGACCAACCAGAAAGGCCGTTACGACGCGACCATTCTGCCCGGCATGACACTTTGTATTGAAAGCTATTTAGGACCCAGCCATGCAGCAGAAGGGGTCAAACTCGAGGAACAAGTGCTGATTACCGATACCGGGGTACAAGTTCTAAGTAGCCTACCGTTTGAACAAGATTGGCTTTGATCTGCTGATGGTACGAGATCTGGGAGAACTGCAATGAAAGATGAATCAGTAGCGCTAGTCGTAGGCGGCGGCAGCGGTATGGGCGCAGACTCTGCGCGTAAGTTGGCCAACGATGGTTGGTGCGTCGCCATATTGTCCTCCTCCGGCAAAGGAGAAACCTTGGCCAAAGAGCTTGGCGGCGTGGGTATCACCGGTTCCAACCAGTCAGTTCAAGACTTGGCCAAATTGGTAGGCGCTAGCATGGAGAAATGGGGGCACATTGACGCCGTCGTCAACAGTGCCGGGCACGGTCCCAAGGGACCGATACTGGAGATCAGCGACGAAGACTGGCACATGGGCACGGATGTCTATCTGCTAAACGTGATCCGCATCGCCCGTCTGGTGACCCCCATCATGCAACGCCAGGGAGGCGGCGCCTACGTAAATATCTCCACTTTTGCCGCCGTCGAGCCAGAAGCCACCTTTCCGACCTCCGGTGTTTTTCGTGCCAGCCTCGCCGCCTTTACCAAACTATTCAGCGATAAGTATGCGGCCGACAACATCAGAATGAACAACGTATTGCCGGGTTTCATAAACAGCCTGCCGGAATCAGCGGAAAGGCGCAGTCGTATTCCCATCGGGCGCTATGGTCGGGTAGATGAAGTATCAGAACTAATCGTTTTCCTCGCTTCGGATCGCTCGAGTTACATCACAGGCCAAAACATTCGCATTGACGACGGCATCACGCGATCGATTTAACCGAATCAGCCCACTCGAGCATGGTAGTAAGTACCGACTTAAGCGCTGGTTGTACTTGCTGCGCAAGCTGTTGACGATAACTATAGGGATGGTCCTCGTCCATATACGTGCGCTGCGATAGCTCGAGTTGCACGGCATGGGTATTGTCTTCTGGCTTACCATAGGCACGTGTGATATAGCCGCCCTTGAAGCGCCCGTTGACAATGTAAGTGTATCCCTCGATCCGGGCCAACTGGTCGGCAAGATGTTGTGTCAGCGCCGGTGCACAACTCTTGCCATCGGCGGTACCCAGGTTGAAGTCGGGGAGTACACCATTGAAGAACCGCGGCACACGCGAACGTATGGTGTGGGCTTCGTATAGCAGCGCGACACCATGCGCATTACGAATTCGCGCAAGCTCTTGTTGCAGCCACTGATGATAAGGACGCCAATAGGTGTCGATGCGCTCGGCAACCTCAGTGGTATCCGGCCCGGCGCCATCCCGATAAATAGGCGAGTCATCGAAACAGCTACTCGGGCATACCTCCGTGTTACTGCTGCCGGGATAGAGCGTGGCGTTATCAAGAGCACGATTTAGATCGATCACGTAACGATGGTGCAAAGGTCGAATTAGACTGGCCCCTAACTCTGCCGCAAATTGGTGCAACCTCGCCACATGCCAGTCCGTATCCGGTCGCTGCAAGGCACGTTCTGTCATGCGCGCCTCCAAAGCGTCAGGAATGATGGTGCCATCATGAGGCATACTAATGAAAAGCGGTGTGTGGCCCTCACAAAACTCGTAGACTTTCATTGCTTGTCACCAGGCTTTTGCAACCACCGTTTTATTACAACACGAGGGATATTGCCAGTCGAGCGACGGCGGCTGTGAGCAAAGATGCCCAAGTTGTGTCAAACTGAGAGCAATAATAACCACTCAAAGAACCGAGTCGGGAGAACACGATCATGAACGTTACCGCCCATGGACAGAAACATAAGCCTGCCAGTGATAATAATCGGATAGACAACAAGCGTACGATTCGCGCACCCCGTGGGACGAAACTACAGGCCAAGAGCTGGCTTACAGAAGCACCGCTACGCATGATCATGAACAACCTCGACCCCGAGGTAGCAGAGAAACCGAATGAGCTCGTGGTCTACGGTGGCATCGGCCGCGCCGCCCGCAATTGGCAATGTTTTGACAAGATCGTAGAGACGCTGAAAGCACTCGAGGAAGATGAATCGTTGCTCATTCAATCCGGCAAACCGGTAGGTGTCTTCAAGACCCATAGCGATGCCCCACGCGTCTTGATCGCCAACTCCAACCTAGTTCCCCATTGGGCAACGTGGGAACACTTCAATGAGCTCGACAAGAAGGGGCTGATGATGTTCGGTCAAATGACAGCCGGCTCTTGGATCTACATCGGCAGCCAGGGGATCGTGCAGGGCACGTACGAGACATTTGTCGCCGCTGGCAAACAACACTACGACGGCGATCTCAGAGGCCGGTGGATACTCACGGGCGGTCTCGGCGGCATGGGCGGAGCGCAGCCGCTGGCCGCGACCATGACCGGTGCCTCCATGCTTGCCGTCGAGTGCGATCCGACGCGCATACAAAAACGTCTCGATAGCGGTTATTTGGATCAGATGTCCACCGATCTCGATGAGGCGCTCAGTACGGTTGAAGAAGCGTGCAAAAAGGGTCGCGCCGTGTCGGTAGGGCTTCTCGGCAACACGGCAGAGGTCGTGCCCGAACTCGTCAAACGTGGTGTGCGCCCCGACATAGTGACTGACCAGACGAGCGCGCACGATCCGCTTAACGGGTATTTGCCGGCGGGTTGGACTCTCGCACAAGCGGCGGAGATGCGACAAACGGATCCACAAACCACTATTGACGCAGCAATGGAATCTATTGCCGTGCACGTGCGCGCCATGCTCGACTTCCACCACATGGGCATACCGACGGTGGATTATGGCAACAACATCCGACAGATGGCTTACGAGAAAGGCGTAAGCAATGCCTTCGATTTTCCTGGCTTTGTGCCCGCCTATATCCGTCCACTGTTTTGTCGCGGTGTAGGTCCTTTTCGTTGGGTGGCACTGTCCGGCGAGGCCGAGGACATCTACAAGACTGATGAAAAAGTGAAGGCACTAATGCCCGACGATACACACCTACATAACTGGCTGGAGATGGCGCGAGATCGTATTCACTTTCAAGGTCTGCCGGCGCGTATTTGTTGGGTTGGCCTCGGTGACCGGGCGCGCCTAGGGTTGGCGTTCAACGACATGGTGGCTAGTGGCGAATTAAGGGCCCCGGTGGTCATCGGTCGTGATCATCTCGATTCGGGATCAGTGGCGAGTCCCAATCGTGAAACCGAGGCCATGTGCGATGGTTCTGACGCGATATCGGACTGGCCTTTACTAAACGCCCTGCTGAATACCGCCAGCGGTGCCACCTGGGTAAGCTTTCACCATGGCGGTGGTGTGGGCATGGGCTTTGCACAACATGCCGGGCTCGTAATTGTGTGTGATGGTACTGAAGCGGCATCGCGACGCATAGAACGCGTTCTCACCAACGACCCGGCTACCGGTGTTATGCGCCACGCCGACGCGGGTTACGAGATTGCCAAGCAGTGTGCCCGCGAACACGGCCTCAATCTGCCGATGCTAGACGACTAGTCGGGTTTTCGTAGCAACTGCAGCTTGCGCCGCTCGACATAGTCATAAAGTCGGTTGGCAGCTTCTGAATCCATGGGCGGTTGTTGATAGCGCGCCAACATCTCGCGGCAACGTGCATTAGCACGGGCCACCGCATCCATGCTGCCCTCCGCCTGCCACTGCTCGTAAGACTTACGCACGCTAATTTCAGGCATAAAGAATGCTTCGCGATAATGGCGCTGGGTATGCTCGGTCTCCAAGTAGAAGCCACCGGGACCGACGTCGTGTATGGTGTCGAGCGCCAGTGTCTCTGCCGATACGTCAAGCCCGCCTACCAGATGGCGCACCATATTAATCAGATCTAAGTCGATGACGAACTGTTCGTAACTCAGTGTTAGATAAGATTCAAGAATGCCGACGCCATGCATCAAGTAATTGCTGCCGCTTAGCACCGCGGTCAATAATGTAAACATACGTTCATAGTTACTCTGCGCGTCCGGCACCGGCGAGTCAGTCAAGGCGCCGCCGGCGCGACATGGCAATCCGTAGTACCGTGCCAATTGCGCACAGGCAGCGATACTGATGGCCGACTCCGGGCTACCGATCGCGGGCGCTGCGCTGCGCATGTCCAGGTTACTGGAGGCGGTACCGTATAGCACCGGTGTACCGGGTCGTACGAGCTGACTAAGTACCAGCCCGGCTAGCACTTCTGCATTCTGCTGCGCCAGGGCACCGGCTAACGTGGTCGGGCCGGTTACACCGGCCATCACGAACGGACTGATGAGGGCAACCTGGCCATAACGGGCGAGCAGCATAAGACTCTCCACCATGGGTGTGTCGTAATGCAAGGGACTGTTCACATTGACACTGCAATGCATAACGGGTGTGCCATCGATGGCGCGCTCGCCACCGAATATAATCTCTAGCATCTGAAGCACGTCTTCGGCTTCGGGCGCACCACCGACAAAACCCGATTGGATCGGCTTGTCGGCTAAGGTTAGCGTGCTATACCAACAATCCAGGTGACGTACTTGTACCGGCACGTCTTGGGCCTCAACCGCTTTGCGCGCCACTACCTGAACTTCGGGGGACACTGCGCTTAGGCGCGTAAAGTCTTCGACATCGGCGTGAGTACCAGCGCGCCGTTTACCGTCAAGGTCGCGTACAAACGCCGGCCCACCGCCTGGCATCACTGCACAGGTATCGCCGCCGATGGTTACATCGTTAATGGGGTTACGTGCGTGCAATGTATATTGCTCCGGCGCCGCCGCTAGACATTCGGCGACGAGGTCACGTTCGATGTAAACGCGCTTGCCTTCAATACGTGACCCGGCGCGGCGGAAATGGGAGATGGCACCATCACTACCAAAGATCACACCGGTTTGTGACAAGATTGCCAACGAAGCTTCGTGTAATTGCTCAAGCTGTGGGGCACTAAGTACATCGAGCTTAGGAATGGCAGAGATAATCGGCTGCGAGGGTGGTTGTTCGCGTCTCTCATTGCCTGCAGACCTTATTCGCCGACGGCGACGGGTTGTGGTTCGACGTTTGCTTGAGTCAGGCATGATCCCCGCCTACATGTCACGCGGATTCTTGTAGTAGGTTAACACTGTACCGATACCCTGCTCGCACGCCTTCTCATAGGCAAGCGTGCCAAGCATGATATCGCTAATCGCAAAACCTTTGTGCCAGAAGAGTATTCGTTCCTGCTGGGTCTCTCGCCCTGGCTTTATCCCCGCCACGATCTCACCGATTTCGCCATAGCAATGTTCATCACGCAACTCACCCGATTGAATGAGGCCAGCAAACTGCCCGTAGGGTGATTGTTTGCACTGATTCCAATCGTCGACGACGAATTTATCGACACTAAACGGTAAGCTCGGTGCAACCGACAACACTGCGCCGTAGGCCTGTATCAATGCCCCCGGCTTTACCCACGCGTCTTCGACCAACACCTGATGCTCCAATAGGCGCGAGGCATCGATAATGATGTCAGCATCGCGCACCGCCTTCTGCGTTGTCGCTTTCACCTGTACCGGCTTCCCGAGTTTATCTGACATCTCTGACGCAAACCGTTCGCGCGACTCGGGACGCCGGCTCGTAACCCGTATCTCCTCGAAATCGAACAATAGATCCATCATGGCAACGTTGTACCATGATGTGCCACGTGCCCCGATGTGACCCAACACCCGCGGGTGTTCGGCCGCAAGATATTTCGCGCCCAAGGCGGTTACCGCGCCGGTGCGCATCCAGGTATTGAGTGTGGCGTCAACGATTGCAAAGGGAGCGCCTGTCTCTGGCCGGTAAAGTGTCAGTAGTGCAAGCTCCGACGGTAAGTTATGCTCGTAGTTGTTGTGGAAGTCACCGATAATCTTTACGCCAGCAACATTGACAGGCTCCACATAGCCCTTGAGGATATTAAACAGCTTCTCCGGGAAGGCGAGTGGGAGGTGACCCTTAGAAGGCATAACCACCTTCTTTTCTCCATGCGCTTTGAGACCCAATTCAATGGCGTCCATGGCTTCTTGCAGGCCGATATCGAGGGTGTCCATGTCATCTTTGGAAATGAAACGAATTTCGATGCTAGACATATTGATTCTCCGCGGCGTATTGTGCCGTACTAAATCAGCGACCTTGGTCAGCAACGTACTAGCATAACAAAAAGCGGCCCCCGACAATTGAACACCGTAATCGCAATTGATGGTCAATCTCTAAGTCTTGCGCAATTCCAGGCGGTAGTGCTGGACAAGAGCGCCAGCGAACTTACCCGCGCCGCCCGGCAACGCGTAGTCGCCGGCCGAGAGGTCGTGGAGCGCGTCTTAACTCAAGATGAAGCCGTTTATGGCGTCAACACCGGTTTTGGTGATCTCTCTGATGTTCGCATTGCCGCAGAGCGGCTGGCCATATTACAGCAACGCTTAATCATCAGTCACTGTGCCGGGGTTGGCGATGCCCTGTCCGATGCCGTCGTACGCGGCATGCTGTTGTTACGCGCAAACACACTTGCCCGGGGCCACTCCGGCGTACGCCCGGATGTGATCGACTCATTGCTTGCCTTGCTTAACGCCGATGTCTTACCGCTGGTACCTAGCCGCGGCTCGGTTGGCGCCAGCGGTGATCTCGCGCCGCTCGCGCACCTCGCGCTACCACTGCTTGGCAAAGGTCGTGTACGCATCGCTGGCAAGGAACGAACCGCAAACGAAGGACTTCGCAAGGCGGGCATAAAGCCGCTGGTACTACAGCCGAAGGAAGGATTAGCGTTGATAAACGGCACACAGGGCATGACTTCGATTCTGGCATTAGTGCTAATCGATGGTCACCGACTAACTCGCATCGCGGATCTTGTCTCGGCGATGTCAACCGACGCCCTGCGTGGTACTGACACTGCGTTCGATCAACGCCTGCATGCATTGCGACCTTACCCAGGTCAACAGGCGAGTGCGGCAAATCTGCGACAGTTGCTTCACGGTTCGGATATACGCGAATCGCACCGACAAAACGATGTACGGGTGCAGGATCCTTACAGCGTGCGCTGCATTCCGCAGGTCCATGGCGCCGTGCGTGATGTATTGGTTGACACGGAAACTAAAGTCGCGATCGAGATGAACGCGGTAACCGATAATCCGCTCGTGTTTCCGGAAGACGACGAGATTCTTTCTGGCGGCAATTTTCACGGCGAACCGATGGCACTCGCCGCCGATACGCTCGCTATTGGCTTGTCAGAGTTAGGTGCGATTAGTGAGCGACGCATTGAAAAGCTTACCAATACCGCCTTCTCCGGTCTGCCGCCGTTCTTGATCGAGGATGCCGGCCTAAACTCTGGGTTTATGATGGCGCAGGTGACTGCCGCCGCGCTGGCAAGTGAAAACAAAACGCTGTGTCATCCAGCAACCGTTGATTCCATTCCCACGTCGGCCGATAAGGAAGACCATGTCTCTATGGGCATGTGGGCGGCATTGAAGTTACGGCAGGTTTTGACCAACAGCACCCAGATTCTCGCCATCGAGTTGCTGGCGGCCGCTCAAGGCATCGATCTGTTGCGGCCGCTCAAGTCGAGTCCGCCACTCGAGCATCTACACGCGACAATACGAAAGCATCTGCCGGCCTGGACGCAAGACCGCGAGACGGCCGCGGACATCGCTGTCGCTCTGCAATTCCTAGATGAAATAGACCCGATTATCGCCGACCTGCGCTGACGCAGGTCGCTAGCCTAGCAAAGCCCGAATGGTGTCGGCGTCACTGTTTTTAAATTCTCCCGGTGGCTCCACGTTGAGAAATTTAACAACCCCGTCGTCCACTACCATTGCATACCTCCGCGACCGCATGCCCATACCGGTCTCGGT
>JAOTYM010000204.1 GCA_029861845.1 Gammaproteobacteria bacterium
TGAAGGCCGGTTGGCTGCAAGCGGGGCGACCGCTATGGTGAAGCTTTGTGAGGCGCTTCACACGGCCGGACGGACCGCATCGCTGGACGGAACGGATATTATCCTGAACCGTTTGGTAACAGAGTTTCACCGCGCCAAGGAGGCACTGGCAGCCGAACGCGCGAAAGGGGCCTAGTTTCTTGCGGTATCGGTAAGCATTACCCTGAAGCCGCCACCAGCTTTACGATCCCATGCCTAACCGCAGTCAGCACCGCCTCGGTGCGGTTGCGGGCGGTAAGCTTAGCCAGGATGGCACTGACATGAAATTTGACGGTGCGCTCGCTGATATGCAGGGTGTCGGCGATGACCTGGTTGCTGTGGCCCTCGGCCAAGAGCGTGACGACCTGGCGTTCCCGCTCCGTGAGGGGCTCCGGCAGGGGGGTGTCCCGGATGGGCTCCTGGCGCATGCGGCGCAGCAACTTGGTGGCGACCGCCGGTTGCAGTAGGGTGCCGCCGGCGTGGACCACGCGAATCGCTCTGGCCAGCTCCTGGTCGCCGGCATCCTTTAATAGGTAACCCTGCACCCCGAGCTGTACCGCCTCCACGATCCGCTCGGCGTCATCAAAGGCCGTGTAGATGACGACGCCCGCCTCCGGGGCGACGGCGCGCAGCGCGCGCAGCGCATCCACCCCGTGCGCCTCACCCATCTCCATATCCAGAATGATCACATCGGGTTTGAGCGTCTGCAGCTTCTCAACCACCTCATGGGCATCGGCCGCCTCCCCCACCACCGAGAGCTCAGGCTCCGCGTTCAGCATATGGGTCAGCCCGTAGCGCACCACCGGGTGATCGTCTGCGATTAAGATACGAATGGTTTCACCCATGTCTGGCATCCCCGAGGGGCTCTGGCTTCGCCCTATGTTGGTGTGCCCATCATCGCCGACCCTGCCTAGCCCCCTAAGGCGGTACCAAAGTACAGCAAAAATCTCGACCTCCGTCCAGCGCAAGAACCTGCCGATGGGCCGGCTATTTTCCGCGGACGCTTGTTTAGTCTCACAAACGAAGGCAGGCATTTCTGTCCTGTCCCGTGCAACTAGCCATCGGAGAGTGTCATGCCAAACTACGGTGTCCGGCTCATCGCGCTGATAGTGGTTTTTCTTGCTGCGGCGGTCAGCGCCAGGTCGTATTTCACCGCCGATTCGTTTTACCGATTCGGCCACTACCGGGCCGATTCGGTGGCTGAGATCGCCGCCCCTAAACCCGTGCACAAAGGTCCGGACTACTGTCAGGCATGCCATACCGATCGGCATACCGAGTGGTCGGCAGGCGTTCACAAGGTGGTGAAATGCGAAGTCTGCCACGGGCCGGCTCGCGAGCACCCGGACACCACCGCGAAATTGCCAATCCCCACCGATACGGTCAAGCTCTGCACCCTTTGCCACGAGGCCATGCCGGCAAGGCCGGCCGCCCAACCCCAGATTCAGGTAAGCCAACACGCAGGGACGGAGCAATGTAAGACCTGTCATAACCCGCATTCCCCCAGGATTGGTGGTCCAGCTACCGCTAAGGCCACCGCCGCTCCCGTTGCATCTCAGCCCCTGTCAGCGAAGTGCGCGGCTTGCCACGGAGCCGATGGGCTCGGCATTGGGAACTTTCCAGCATTGGCGGGCCAGGACGCTGAATACCTTATCAAGCAACTGCACGACTACAAATCCGGTGCAAAGCAAAACGTGATGATGAATACGCTCGCAAAGTCACTGAGCGATCAGGATATCGCCGACCTGGCCGCGTACTACGCGTCACTGAAAGGTAAGGACCGCCAAGTGAAATAAACTGAGTCCGTGCATCGATCTGGTTCACCATGAAATAACAACGCATTTTTCAGGAGACTTTCAGATATGAAACAAGAAATGAGCAAGTCTGAAGCCGCACGGCGTGGATTTTTGCACACGGTCGCAAAGGCCGCTGTCGCTGGCGTTGCGTTGCTCGGGGCACGTCCTCTCCTCGGTAAGGAGAAAACCGCGACCGCCAAGTCGTTCCCGACGGCGGGCTACGACTGGACCAAGCATCGTTGGGCCTATGGCATAGACGCCACCCGCTGTATCGGTTGCCTTCGCTGTGTCGAAGCCTGTAAGGCCGAGAACGGCGTTTCTTTGGATGCGCACCACTTTCGCACCTGGGTAGAACGCTATGTTTACTTGGAAGGCGAAGACAGGGCACGGGTTGATAGCCACAGTGATCCACAAAATATCGCCGCCTCGGGATCGGAAAAGGAATATCGTTTTGACAACCGTTACAAGAACAAAAAAGTTACGAAGGCCTTCTTCGTGCCCAAGATCTGCAATCACTGTCAACACCCGTCCTGTGTTCAGGTTTGCCCGACCGGCGCCACGTATAAAACCAAAGACGGTGCGGTGTTGATTGACCATGACTACTGCATCGGTTGCCAATACTGTGTCCAGGCCTGCCCCTATGGCGCCCGCTTTTTCAATGATGAGCAGGGCGTGACGGATAAGTGCACCTGGTGTTACCACCGCATCACCAAGGGGCTGAAACCGGCTTGCGTCGAGGTCTGTCCGGTCAATGCACGCATCTTTGGAGACATGAATGACCCGGATAGCGACATCAGCCAGTTTATCCGTAACAACCGCGTGCAGGTGCTCAAACCCGAGACCGGGAACGGGCCTACCTGCTTTTACATCGGCATCGATAAGGAGGTGGTGTGATGGAACAGCTATTTCACGTCGCACCGTATACCGGCTACGTCTATCCCAATGAGACCGTCATCCCGTGGACGGTGCTGATCGCTGTCTACCCGTACATGACCGGCCTCGTTGCCGGAGCGTTTACGGTTTCCAGCCTCTATCACGTGTTCGGCATACAGAAATATAAACACGTGGCCCGGTTTGCACTGCTGACGGCGCTGTGCTTCATGATCTTTGTGCCGGCGCCGCTCCTGCTCCACCTGGGTCAGCCGGCGCGGGCCTTAAATGCCCTGATCACCCCGCACCTGAGCTCGGCCTTTGCGATGTTTGGCTTTTTCGCCGCTTTCTACGTGTGTCTGGTGGCGTTGGAGTCCTGGTTCGCGTTTCGCGTCGATAATGTCGCCAGGGCCAAGAGTTCCACCGGCGTAAGGCGGCTGTTCTACCGTGCCATAACCCTGTGGTCGGACGACGTTTCGGAAAAAGCTCTCGCCTTTGACCGCAAGTGGTTATATGTGTTGGCCGTCGTCGGCATCCCGGGTGCCCACGGTCTGCATGGGTATGTCGGATTCGTGTTCGGCTCACTGAAGGCGCGCGAGTGGTGGGGATCAGACCTGATGCCGGTCATCTTTCTGTTCTCTGCCGTCATCTCGGGGGTTGCCCTGTTGATCGTTCTCTATGTGGTGGTGTCGTGGATCCGCAAAGTCACAATCGACCAAGACTGTTTGAAGGGACTTACCCAAACGCTCTGGGGTTTCTTGATGTTCGGCGTTCTGCTGGAGGTGGTGGAGTTTGCCAATCTCTTTTACCAGGGCGAGGAGGGCATCGAGCTGATCAAGGAGTATGTCACGGGACCTTTATTTGTCAGCTACTTCGTTTTGCAGTTCGGCATCGGTGCTGCACTACCGATCACCATTTTGACGGTGATGATATTCCGCAAGACCAGCGGCAGAGCCTTTCTCGTCGGGACCTTGGTCTCGGCTGGGCTGGCTCTAATGTCGGTGTTCATGATGCGTTGGAACGTCGTGATCGGCGGCCAGGAGATCTCCAAGACCATGAAAGGGTTGCTGGACTATCACTTGCCTTTTTGGGGGCGCGAAGGCCTATTGGCAGCGATATGCGTGTTGATCGCTCCGCTCATTTTGCTTTGGATTCTCACGCGCCTGTTTCCGCCATGGGAACCAACTAATCAACGAGCGTCAACATCCGTGACAGAGGCTTTGTCGGAGTTACCTTATGGGACGGCGCCGAAGGAAGTTTAGCCGCGAGTTCAAACTTGAGGTGGTTAGGCTCGTGATTGAAAATGGCTACAGCGCGTCGCAGGTGGCGCGTAATCTGGACTTAGCCGAGAATTTGGTGTGGCGCTGGACAAAAGAACTGAGACCAGACCTTACCCAGGACATTGTAGACGGGACAGAGCCGAAGTCGAAAGATGCAAGGTTGCGCCAACAGGACTCAGAGAATGAACGGCTTCAGCGAGAGCGGTCATTCTTGAGGAAGGCGGTGGCATTCTTTGTCAAATAACCACGCTAAAGCAGCGCTGTTTATGCGCAAGCACTATCGGACCAGTGGAAGCGACAGAATCAACACAACCTATTTGCGCTCCATAGAGAGTCCCTCTGTGACAGAGACGTAGTTATCAGAGCGACGCGATAGACGATTGCAGAAGCAGCGCGAGCTATGTTTAGAAATTATCTGAAATGCACTTTGGTAGCCCTGGTGCTAGCGCTATTGGCAGGGATTGCGACAGCGACATCCGCGTGGATGGTTTGATCGTGCACTTGGGAGTAATGTCAGCAAACCGATTAGTCGACCACCCAGGGTTGTTGCCGAAAGGGCATCCTATTCGGGGGGGCCGAGATATGTATCACGTCCTCGTT
>JAOTYM010000205.1 GCA_029861845.1 Gammaproteobacteria bacterium
AAAATAGCATCTCGTGCGCGGTGGAGTCGATAATAATTAACGGTTGGTTAACCAATGAACTGAATGGTCGCTGCTGTCTGATCGGTACGACTTGTTAGAAATCTCGCGATTGGTAGCGATACAATCTCATCTGTCCACTACCAGGATGCACTCCAAAGTCACCTCGCCAGGGGTTTTTGCTTTCGGGCGCCAAAAGGACACCGAAACGGCCAACGCCTGGCTTTCGGTTTTAACCCTAACCGGAAGTCCAGCTTAGACATTCATGCATCACTGCTAATGCTTCGCCATCCGTTCGCTTGCCATGTGCTGGGCCTCGGCGGTTCTGCTTGGCGCCTTCGTCGCTGAAGGATTAGGTTATTTTAGTTGGGGGTTTTTCAAAGATGCGCCTTCTCTCGCCAATCACTTTTGTCGCGGCCACTCTCGGATTGTCGCTGTCATACGGTGCAGACTCTCAAGGCAGATTCGTGGCTGGCGGCGGTGTTGGCTCCCTGGGTTGTACAGATTATCTGGGCGCCACCGCGACAGCACGCCAGCAGGGCGGGTTTGAGGCACTGCCAGGCGGCAATTCGCTCAACCCCTTCATGCAATATGTGCTCGGCTTCACGACCGGATTCAACATGGAGAGGGACGGTGTTTCCCACATATTCAGGGCTTTCGGCCAAAACCACGGCCTAAAGGTGCTATTGGCCATCGAACCTTGGTGCGCCAGTAACCCGACCAAATCTTTCGATGAAGCCCTGTTTCACCAAGTCTGGAAGCTCAGACATGAGCCGCGGAAATAAAGAGACCCGATTGGAAAAGCTGCTTTCGTCGGTCTGCCCAGTCGCGGTAGTGGGCATGAAAGCAGCCTGGCGCAGGACAAAGGCGTTGCAGATGCCGTTATAGGCGCAACAGACGCTCGTAAGCGCGTGAAACGTGAGTGCAGTAAGTTTTTGTCTGGGACAAATGCACGTCAGTGGGCATTTATGGAGGGTTTAAACCGCAACCGCCACTGCTGATACTTCGCCATCCGTTCACGGGCCATGCACCTGGCCTCGGTGGCCTCGTCAGGAGTCATGCACGTAACACAGTTACCACTACTTCGCGCGCCCTCGCTGCAGGTAGCAATACCAAATCGGATTTACCCGAGTTATAGGCTCCTCGATTCCTGCTGGCATTAGAAACGGACCGGGAGTTTAACTCCCGATCCTTTTTAGCAGCAAAATTACCAAACCCGTTTGTCGTAACGGCAGTTAGGTCAGCCGGTATAGGAAAGCTGGTTCCAGAAAGTTCCCCAAGTGTCCCATGCTGCCGCCAGATTATCTCCTGCGGCAGTTACGGCAATAATCACGCCGCCGACCAGGAGCGCAAGCAGAATAAGATATTCTGTGAGCGCCACGCCGTCTTCTTCCCGGCCAAATGCGCCGATAATTCCGAAAGCCTTTTTCATTGTTTTACCCCGATACTTGTCCGTTGATTTATGGACGGTCTGAAACCCACCCAATCTGACCATAAGATCCGTGGAAATTGTCGCTATATATCGTATGGTATAGACTTTTTTAACCAATATGAACGTTCAAGCCGCTCCAAATTTGGAAAGGTTGCGCTTCGATGCCAGCCTTTTCAAAGTAACCAACGGTGCCGTTATGCGTTGTTAGCGACGCCATTTCAGTGATAATTTTTACTAAAATTTTAAACGCTGTATCGGTTGCCGGGAGCAAAGCATGGCATCGCAACGGATTATATCCAAAGCTGAGGATGTACAGCTGTTTGACCTGTCGACTGAGCAAGTCATCGCCTATGCTCGATTGTTGCTGGCGGGGATCGCGTTGGCATTCTATCTGGTTCCGACCCAGCCCGCCTATCGCTTCCTCGTCGCTTATCTGGTTTTCGCTGCGCTGGCGGTCTGCGTCTCTCACCTGGGTCCGACGGGAACGGTATGGCAGCTGCTAACGCATCTACTCGATATAGCGGCTAGCGCCATCCTGGTGCGATTGACGGATGGGTCGACCAGTCCTTTCTTGGTGTTTTTCACATTCATCTTGTTGAGCGCTACTTTGCGATGGAATTGGCGCGGCGTGCTGCTGACAGCCGGACCGGCCGGACTGCAATTCGTTATTCTGGCGTTCCTCGCCCTTGTGGATCCAGAGCCCCTGATAATTGCGGATGACGAGCTAAATCGTATCATAACGCTTGGAACATATTTTGTCGTTCTCGGCGTCATGCTTGGGTTCGTAGGCGCTTACCGGCAACGCAGCGAGGATAGATTTGCAAAGCTCGCCGCCTGGCCGGCTTTCGAAGATGTAGCGGCAGAAAAGCCAACCTTGAGAAATATGCTTGACCACGCGGCGAGCGTGATATCGGCAAAAACAATCATTGTCGTCTGGGAGCAAAAGAACGATCCCTATTTTAATCTCTGCACTTGGGAGAACGACCAGTACGATCATGATCGTGAGCTAACAGCCGATGCGGTCCCGCAAATGGTTGCCGGCGAACTGGCCAATTCCACATTCATGGCCACCAGCGGAGACTCCAAAAAAGTGCTGACCTCCCGCGGCGTCGTGCACCTCCGTTCGCCGGTTTATTCCGATTATCTAAGGGCAAGCCATCTGATGCACCGGGTCGTGGCCGCGCCGATTGCGCAAGGGCCATTCAGGGGTCACGTATTCGCGGTGAATTGCCGAAGTCTCAACGATGGCCTGTTGCCGCTCATCGATATCATTGCCTATCGCACCGGCATCGAACTTGAGCGTCATTTTCTTCTCCAGGAAAGCTTGGAGGCTGCAAAAGCAAAGGAGCGAATTCGGCATGCAGGTGAGGTGCATGACGGCCTGCTGCAAACTCTTACCGCGGCCTCTTTGCATTTGAAGGCGGCAAGCCGGCAGACGCAAGGCGCGCTTCATCATCAGTTGGAGTTGGTCGGCGAGATCATAACGGTCGAGCAGCGTCGAGTTCGTGGTCTTGTCGATTCAATGCGGTCAATGCCCGAGCAAAGGAAGGCCTTCCGATTGTCATCGGATGGACAACGGATGCTCAGCGAGATCGGCAATCGCTGGGATTGCATGACGCAGCTCGCGGTGACGCCGCCGGACGCGACCGTACGGATCGAATTAGGCGAACAGCTATATCTTATTTTTGCCGAAACGATCGCCAATGCCGTGCGTCACGGCCAGGCCGGCAGTGTAGCCATTGACATTCATCACAACCGCGACTCTCTGGAGCTGTATATGGACGATGATGGCAACGGATTTTCGGGGCTTTCAGGAAATTACGATCAAGCCAGTCTGGAGGCACAAAGAATTGGCCCCGTTTCATTATGCGAGCGGGTCAAAATCCTCGATGGCGAGCTGCGGCTTGCCACCAGCGCGCGGGGCAGTCAAGTAACAATTCGATTGCCCATATGATGGCCGCGAAACAAACAATATCGATTGTCATCGCCGATGATCATCCGATCGTCCTACATGGGCTGATGGCTTTGCTCAAATCAGAGCCAGATTTTCGTGTGGTGGCAGCATGCAATGATGGCGAAGAGGCTTTCGACGCGATCTTAACGAACGATCCGGATGTCGCGCTTCTCGACTTCAGAATGCCGAAGTTGAACGGGATGGAGGTGCTCGCAAAAGCAGATGAAACCGGATTGCGAACGCGTGTAATTTTTCTTACGGCCATAGCCACTGACGGGCAAGTTCTCGCCAGTCTTAATCGCCGCGCCTACGGCATTGTGCTCAAGGAATCTGCAGCGGAGACCGTGGCAAGCTGCATACGCGAAGTGGCCGCAGGGCGGCGCTGGGTTCCGGAAGAGGCGTTGAGAAGGTTGATGGAAGGCACAGCTACTGAATTGATTAAGACAGCGCCCGTTCTGAAAACGCTTACGTTGCGAGAGCGTAATGTATTGCAATGTTTGGTTGAAGGCCAATCCAACAAAGAAATTGCCCGCTCGCTGGGGCTGTCTGACGGAACCGTCAAGGTTCACCTTCACAATATTTATGAAAAGACCGGCGCTAACAACCGCACGTCGCTCGTAGCGCTTGTGCTGCGTCTTAGCGCTGGTTAGGAACGATCCCAAACGATAGACGCTCACAACGCCTGGCGATCTTGATCGGTACCGACAAATTCAGCGCGCTTCACGCTCGTGCGATGTTTTATGAGATCGCCAGCTCGGTGAGGCAAATGTCAGACGGATTTACAACGATTTTGGTCGCGATCGGCTGAAGCGCTGGTGCAAAATCATGCAGCCGCTAACCATCGCGCTACAGCTGCAATTCACCTACACCACGGCCTATTTCAAGCGTCAAGTTTGCTTTTCTAGCTGTGCGCTATTTGCCGACACTAGGAACACGGAAAGGCTCCGACAGACTCTAAAAACACCGCATAGGCTGGTGGTCCAAACCGAACGATTGGGCTAGATTTCAACCACTTCACGATGCCATCGACCAGCTTGTAAGGGACAACGCCATCAATAATGCAGAACCTCTGGTCGTCAATCACGAGAGGTGCTTGTTCTAGATCAGCGATACCGGACACTTCTCCAGAGCACGCAGCGCGTTGCCAAATTCCATCAGCTGCGGG